>JAISWK010000091.1 GCA_031270805.1 Gracilibacteraceae bacterium | reverse complement strand
TCACGACAATGGCATCACGGCTTCTCACCTGCTGTTTGGCGGCAAGCAAGCAGTCGTCGATAAGGCGGCGGGTCTGTTCACGGTCTTGCTTATAGCGCGGGGCAGCGCCGAACCCTTGGTGGAGAGCGTAGCGCCTAAGGTTCTGGATGGGGTTTATGTCGCGCCGGCGGCCGTCGCGCAGGTGATCGAACGCCGGAACAAGCCTGTCAAATCCGCGAATGTAAGCACTGCGCGGGTGGTCGTCTGTGTGGGACGCGGGGTTGATGGGCGTGAACAGCTTGACCATTGTTGCGCGCTGGCTCAGGCTATGGGGGGTGTCGTCGGTTGTTCCCGTCCCGTCACCGAGGGCAGCGGCGCGCTTATGCCCGGCGAAGAGTATATCGGCTCAACAGGCATCGCAATAAAACCGGACGTCTATATTGGCGTCGGCGTCTCCGGACAGACCCAGCATACGATGGGCATGATTGATTCTAAAAGGGTTGTTGTCATCAATAAAAATTCTGATGCGCCTTTTTTCAGAAAATGTGATTATGGTATCGTGGGAAATATGGATGATATCGTACCGGCGATTACGGCTGCCCTTATGGGAGCGAAAAATTCCTGATCATATTAAAGGAGGAAAATAGAATGGCTAATATTACAGAAATTGATACGAGCGGACGGAACGGTTGGGGTTATACGGAGGAAGAAGTACTTCTGCGGCAAAACCTCAGAGCTTTCGTAGAAAAAGAAGTCGCCCCGCGTTGGGAGGAAGGCCGCAATTTCGATACGGAAGAAGCTTTTTTCCGTGAGATGCACAAAAAGCTCGGCGATATGGATATTTTGAGGATTTTTGCGCCGGTCGAGTCTGGTGGCCTTGCCCAACGACTCACGAACGTCGGCATCATCCTGGAGGAGCTTGCCCGCGGAAGCGCGGCTCTGTCCATGCATGTGATGGTAAATATACTGGAGAGCGCCTGGATGGGCTTAGTAAGCAAGGCGGCTTACGAAAAATGGGCTCCGGGTATAATAAGCGGGGATATTATCCTGGCTGGCTGTGGTACCGCGCCCGAAGGAATGGCAAATTATCCGGAGCAGGCCTCTTTAGGCCGGTTGGACGAAAAAGCAAACGAATGGGTTCTTGATGGGCAAAGAGCTTTCAGTTCGGGGGGCCAATTCTGCGATGTTCTGCTGATCAGCGGGATTACCGATGAAGGAGACAGCGCCATGTGGTTCGTAGAAGTTGAAAAGACTCCCGGTCTGACGATAACCCACAATCCTGAAATGGCCGTCGAATCCACGTATGGAACTGTTGATTTCAAAAATGTTCGTGTGCCTAAAGAATTTGGCGGTCTTTCCCCGATGGTTCGCAAACGCAAACCGCAAGAATTCGTTGGCTTCAAGACCTTCGCCGTTATGTGCGATTGGATGAATATCGGTACAACAGAAGCCGTTTTTGAAAAGACTGTTGAATACATGAAGAACAGGACTTCTTATTTCAAACCGCTTGCCTCTAAGGGCCTGATCCAATACAAGCTCACGACGATGAAGGCCAAGTTAGTCGCGTGCCGTGCAATGGCCACCTTGGCGACGCAGCTGATCGAGCATGGCGATCCAGCCGGGATGCTTGTCGGCGACTTGTCGAAGGCCTATGTGAATGACACCTGCCGAATGATTACGGACGAGTGCATCCAGATGCATGGTAATCTTGGCATCAATCCCAAGAGTGGTATCATTCATCATCATCTGGAGACGATTGGTTTCTCTATCGGCGCCGGTACGAGCGACATGCATTATGACGCCGCCGCAGCCTTGATGGGCCTGCCGGAAGCAGAGTTTGTAGCAATGTAGCAATGTAGCAATCATTGCCACCCGGAAAACATCAAGGGGTACCAAGTATTCCAAGGGTCTGATGTCCAGAGGCAATTTGTCGACCCTTTATCGCGTTGTTGACAATGACTTTTTTAGAAAGGATGTGTGTATATGCCAGTCATAACACTGGAAATCAGTAAGTATCCGAAGGAGAAAAAGGCGGCGCTCGTAAAGGAGCTGGTTACCAAAGCTAGCGAGATCACGGGCGTACCTGCCCAGGCGTTCGTGACGCTCATCAAGGAAAGCGACCCCGACAACGTCGGCCTCGGGACCGAACTGCTTTCGGATAAGCACTAAGCGCATCTGGCGTCTCGCACATGATCTATGGCGGTAAACTTTTGGTTACCAATCAGGCATCCGGCTCCTATTCTGTGCTTCTTGTATCGGCGGGCAGCGCCGATCCTCTTTGCCAGGGGACATCTTCAGCGAGTATCATCGAGGGGAGCTATATTGCACCGACAGCCGCCGCAGCCTTGATGGGACTGCCGGAAGCAGTATTTGTGGCAATGTAGCAATCATTGCCACACGTTTGAAATAGAATCGAGGGCTTCTGCGATGGGGCCCTCGATTCTGTTATAGCCCTCGCATATGCCGCTTTCGGCAAGCGCGGTTTCAACCTGCGGCGTGATGTTGACATAGGCGCGGCGGTGATTGTCAGCAGTAAAGAGAGAAGAGGAAAGAGAGGAAAGAGAGATTAAACGAATAGGGGGTTAAGCCTTGAAACATTGGGTCTTAACAATATTTTCCATCTGCATCCAGGCGGCGATCGGCGTAAAGAAATTATTGCTTGACCAAAAGGAGTTTTTAGAAAAACACTTGCTTGCTTGGATACCTGACTTTGCCAAACAAATGCAACGATCAAAAACACATTATTTTTACCCGATGCTGGCGTCGTTCACCGTAGAATTTATAAAAATTGATCTTGAAGCGCTTGATGAAATTATTTCTTTGCTGGTATAGCGATATCCGAAATTCTCTGAGAAAATAAAGATATAATAAAGATATAATAAAGAGAAAATAAAGATATAATAAAGATATAATAAATAATCAAGACTATGAATACCCATGGCTCGGTGGCAAGAAGCTGGTTTTTCAGGCTTCAACAACGAGTTGATATTTTTGCGAGCTAGAAATCCGTGCTAAATTTTATTCGTGCTAAATTATATATTGACTTTTGTAGAAGATTGATGTAGAATGCCATAATAGGGCTTATTTGGACATTGTTCTAAACAGTGTTCATAGACGGAATGCAGAAGGCAATTTGGTTAATATCCAAAAAGTTCGAAGGTGTGAACGAGATGGGTTGGGCGAAGTACAGAGAGGATGACGAAAGCATCACTAACAATCGTAGATTTGCAAATGGCACAACAGCCTCGATACTCAATGTAAGACAAAAGGAAGAAGCGCTGAAAAACAAGGTAAGCAAGAATCAGAGATGGGAATCCCAACCGATATGGGCTCTATACAAAGAAGATGTGAAGGTATTTTGCTGGAAGGTTTATTTAATATAGCTTTTAGTTAAATGTAAAGGAGGTTTTGTGATTTTGATGATGCCATATATGACAATTAAGGGTGATGTAGAGGTGCTTCATTCTAAGATGGATAAACACGGGTTTATGACAGTTCATTTTGAGAAGCCTGATTCTAAAAATTGCTTCAATGAGATGGACATTGTTCTTCCGTCAATGACTGTGACAAAAAATGTTGGGTTTAGCGATGAAGAGGTGAATGAATTTTTGTTATTTTGTTCAAGGAATGCAACAGCAATGTCAATTTATTCAGCTTTAGGTGGGGTTGTAAATGCCTAAGTTGTTCTCAATGTTTGGTTATACTGTTTATTTTTGGTCAAATGAGAGAGGGGAACCAATGCATGTGCATATGTGTAGAGGTGCAGCTCGACCAAATGCTACCAAGGTATGGATACTAGAGAATGGTAGGGTGTCACTTGAGCATAATAAAAGTAACATACCACTTCGTGACCTAAATAAGTTATTGCGAGCAATAACGGATAATATTGAAATGATAGAGACAGAGTGGAATAAGTTTTTTAATTAGGGACTGTTGATAAATAAGTTGTGCAGTTGGCGCAGCAATCTTGTGTTCTGGCAAGGCGCCAGGTTCCGCTAATACTGGCTGTATTTGCGGGTTCTGGCAACGCAGCCAGAGTGCAAAAGGGCAAGTCAAGTGTATAAGTTATTTGAGAACAGTTCCTTGGTAGATTGAATTTTTATTTATGCAATTATTTGAGCCGTTTCTGCCGTTCCTTGTAATCAGGCAGCACTTGCGCGACGACCGCCCAAAACCGCATCAAATTTCACTGCCATCCCTGATAATCGCGTACATTTTCATATCTACTGTGTTCCCGTTTTTCACCGCGTTTTGGCGCAAGACTCCCTCGCCTTAGGAAAGAGAGGAGAGTAAAGAGGAAAGAGGAAAGAGAGTTCTCGTCTCACTCTTTACTCTTTCCTATTCACTCTTTCCTCCCTTTGAAGGGGAACCACCCCGCCTTAGGAAAGAGAGGAGAGTAAAGAGGAAAGAGAGTTCTCGTCTCACTCTTTACTCTTTCCTATTCACTCTTTCCTCCCTAATCCCTAATCCCTAATCCCTAATCCCTTGAAATTCAAACCCACTTCGTATATAATAAAGTGCGGTCAAGCATTTTATCAGGCGGAGGCAGGGTATGGGCAATAAAGTCGGCTTTTGGATCAATTCCCGCCGCGTCGTCGATATGGCGGCAATCGACGCGATCAGGGCCTGGCTGGCGGAGCGGGACTGGCAGACGCTGCCCGACTGGCAGCACGACCGGACGGATAAGATTGAGTTCCTCCTCTCTTTCGGCGGAGACGGCACTTTTCTGGAGGCGGCCCGGGAAGCCGCGCCTTACGACATACCGGTGCTGGGCGTCAATTACGGCAAGCTCGGCTTTCTTTGCGAGGTGGAGCAGGACGGCGTCGTCGCGGCGCTGGAAAAAATACTGCGCCGGGAATTCGTGGTCGAGCAGCGGTTGATGCTGCTGGCCGCTTTCGATTCTGCCCAGGGGCCGCGGCGGCACGTCGCCCTGAACGACGTGGTTTTCAACCGCGACCTGCGCGAACCGATCGTAAAATTCCAGGTCTGTCTGTCCGGGGAAGCGATTGCCAGCCCGCCCGGCGACGGTCTGATCGTGGCCACCCCGACCGGCTCCACCGCTTACTCCCTTTCCGCCGGCGGACCGGTCGTCAGCCCCGACGTGGAGGCGATCCTGATTACGCCATTGGCCCCGCACGCTCTCTCCGTCCGGCCGATGCTCGTTTCCGCCGCGGAGAAAATAACGGTGACATTGAAAAAAGGCTGCCGCTGCCATGTGACTTTTGACGGCGGCAATCAGGCCGAACTGGCTGCGGGAGAGACCATCAGCATCGTCAAGGCTCCGCTCAAGGCAAAACTCCTGCGTTTGGAACTCAGAGGTTTTCAGCGCATGGTGCGGGAAAAACTGCGGGACAGATAGGAGGAAAACGCTTGCTGACAGAGCTGAATATCAGAGATTTTGGCCTGATGGAAAACATACATCTGGAATTGGGCCCGGGCTTCAGCGTTTTTACCGGGGAAACCGGCGCCGGCAAATCCATGCTGATCGACGCTCTCAGCCTGCTCCTGGGCGGGCGGGCCAGTGCGGAAGTCGTCCGGCACGGCCGGGAAAAAACGAATGTGGAAGGTATTTTTTCCTCCCTGCCGGACAAGACCTCCGCTTTTTTGGCGGAGGAAGGCTACCCGCTTGAGGACGGCCAGCTGTTCCTGGCCCGGGAGGTCAACACTTCCGGGCGGAATATCTGCCGCGTGCAGGGGCGGGCGGTTCCCCTTTCCCTGTACAAGACTTTTTGCGCCGACCTGGTGGATATCCACGGGCAGGCGGAACACCAATCCTTGCTCCGGCCGGAATATCACCGCGAACTCCTGGATAAATTTGGCGGGAAGGAACATATGGCCTTGGTGACGGAGACGCGCGCCTGCGCGCTGCGCTATCGGGAACTGGCGAATAAGGAGCGCGCTATCTTGCAGACGGAAGGCGATATAACGCGGCGGCAGGATTTTTTGCGTTTTCAGATCGAGGAAATAGAAAAGGTGGCCCCGATCGTCGGCGAAGAAGAAATTTTAGAGCAGGAAAAGAAGATGCTCGTCAACGAGGAGCGCATCCAATTTTTGGTAGAAGAGCTTTACCGCCTGCTCTATGACCGGCCGGACGAGCAGGGCGCGCCGGCGCTGGAGCTGTTGAGCCGGGCGGACAAAGCCCTGAGCGAGCTGGGGGAGATCGATCCGGCCACGGTCGAGATGGGAACCGCTCTGAGCGGACTGCATATCGCCCTGGACGACCTGGTGGGGCAAGTTCGCTCTTATCGCGGTGGTCTCAGTTTCGAGCCGGGACGGCTGGATGAAATAGAAGCGCGCTTGGTGGCGCTGCAGCGTTTGCGTAAGTACGGGGCCACGGCGACGGAGGTTATTCGGCGCAAGCGGGAGATGAAAGAGCAGTTGGAAGAACTCAGCTTGCGGCACGGGGAAAAGGAAACTGTGCGTTTGGCCAAAAACGACGCTCTGGCCGCCTATAGCAAGCTGGTCGAGGAACTGAGCCTCAAGCGCGGGATTGTGGCCGACCGCCTGGAAAAAGGTCTGGCGGCCGAGTTTGCCGACCTGGGCATGGCCGAGGCCCGGGTGGAAGTCATCTTTACGCCGGTGGTGGACCCGGCCCCGTACGGCGGCGAACAGACCGAGTTTCATTTTTCGGCCAATGTGGGCGAACCGCCGCGCCCGCTGGCCAAAATAGCTTCCGGCGGTGAAATGGCCCGGATCATGCTGGCTTTCAAGAGTCTGCTCTCGCAGATCGAGACGGTGGGCGCCTTTGTTTTTGACGAAGTGGACAGCGGCGTGGGCGGGGTGACCATTCACAGCCTGGCGGACAAACTGACCCGGATCGCCTATGCCCGGCAGGTGCTCTGTATTACGCATAACGCCCGGATCGCGGCGGCGGCGACCACTCATTTTCTCATCGCCAAAGATCTGTGCCAAGAGAGGACGGTTACCGGCGCGACGGAATTAGGCGGCGCGGAACGCGTTGGGGAATTGGCGCGCATGATGGGCGGCGATGAGGCGGCCCGCCGCATGGCGGAACAGCTTTTGCAAGCAACAGGGGAGTGAGCAATATTTTGGCACAGACAGACCTGAGTCAATTCACGGAATGGACGACCATTGACCCTTACGACGTCGACGCCGGCGGACACTGGAAGGCCGCGGCCGCGCTCCGGCAGATGAGCATGACCGCCCAGCGGCATTGCCGGCTGATCGATCCGGATAATATCGTTTTCACCCGCTACGGCTTGTTTTGGGTGCTGATGCGGGTGCGGACGGAATTACTCCGCAGCCCGGCGGAGGGGGAACGGATAGAAATATTTACCAAAGCGAACGCGGAAAAAGGCCGCATCTTCAACCGTTCTTTTCTTTTCCGCGATGAGGCAGGCGCCCGGATCGGCGCGGCCTCGACGGTGTGGCTCCTTTTAAACCTTGAGACGCGAAATATCGGCCGCCTGCCGGAAGAATCCGGTCTGATGCACTATGTCGCGCCGGATTTTACCTGGCCGACCGCCCCGCCCAGATCGATTCGCTGCCAATGGCCCGTGGTGCGGACGCAGACGCGCCGGGTGCAATACTCCGACCTGGATATTAACCGGCACATGAATAACACGCGCTATATGGAGTGGGTAACGGATCTGCTGGGCTGGCCCCGTCTGCAGACCGGGTTCCTGCGGGAATTTCAGATCAACTATTTGAAAGAAGCCGCCTGGGACACGGAAATGGAATTGACCCTGATGGAAGAAGGCGGCGCTTTCTGTGTCCGCGGCCGGAATCGCGCCGACGGAACCGTGCTGTTTGAGGCTTGTGGCCAGATCGCCGGGTGACTTTATTTTTCCAAGCAGGAATTTGCGCCCTGCCGGTCGAAGAACATCAGGAATTCCTGGAAAAGGGGAGAAGAAGAGTGCAAACAAAAATCAGCGTCGTTCTGGCGGACGACAACCGGGAATTGATGGGAATATTGCAAGAGTATATACAGAACCAGGCGGATATGCGTCTGGCGGGCAAAGCATACAACGGCAATGACGCTCTGGTTCTGATTGAGACGGAAAACCCGGATGTGGTCGTCCTGGACATAATCATGCCCCACCTGGACGGGCTCAGCGTGCTGGAACGCCTGGCGGGAATGCGCTTCAAACCGCATGTTATCGTCCTGACTTCATTCGGGCAGGAATCCATGACCCAGAGAGCCGTGCAGATGGGCGCCGACTATTATATATTGAAACCTTTTGACTTGGAGACGCTGGGGAAACGGATCCGCCAGCTGGCCGGCAGCGGGGAGGAGGGGGGCGCACTGGTGGCGCGCCAGACGCAAAAATCCGGCCTGACCATCCTGACGGCGGAAGCGGAAAAAGCGGAGACTCGCTTACTGGATGTGGAAGTAACCAAGATGATTCAGTTCATGGGCGTACCGGCCCATGTCAAGGGATACCAGTATTTGCGCGATGCGATCGTCGCCGTGGCCAAAAACATGAACCTGCTCAGCGGCGTGACCAAGAACCTCTACCCGATGATCGCCAAAGAGTACGGCACGACGCCCAGCCGGGTGGAGCGCTCCATCCGCCACGCGATCGAGCTGGCCTGGGACAGGGGGAACGTGGATTTTTTGAACCGCTTTTTTAGCTACACCCTGAACCTGGAGCGCGGCAAACCGACCAACACAGAGTTTATCGCCATGGTGGCGGACAAGATGCGCATCAACACCTAAGGAACTGAAAACCGGCTCTGGCCGCGCCGGGTCTCCGGCAGGACGGACACTTCTCCCGCCGTCAGCACTTCTTCCCGCCCGTCGCTCAAACGCACAATCAGCCGCGCTTCGTCGTCGATGCCCACGGCCACGGCCGAAAAAACCCGCCCGCCGCCATAGCAGGCCAGTCGCCGCCCCGGCAGACAGGACAGGCGCCGGTAAGCCGGCAAAAATTCTTTTTCCTCCAGACTATCGCAGTACATAAACAGGCGGGATAAAAACTCGGCCGCCAAGCGGCCGCGAACGTCGGTTTCCGGCTCGGCCCCCGGGGCGTACAGGGATGTGACCGTGTCGGACAATTCCGGTGGGAAGCCCTGGGCCGGGGCCAGGAGGTTCAGCCCCAGGCCCAGGACGGCATAAGCGGTGTAGCCGGATTCGTATTCCAGCGCCCCCTCCGTCAGGATGCCGCCGGCTTTGCGTCCGTGCAAGTAAATATCGTTAACCCATTTGATCCCGACACTCAGGGCGCAGACCTCCCGCACGGCTTCCGCCGCCGCCACCGCGGCGGCCGCCGTCAGACAGCGCGCGGCGCCCAGGTGGAGCGAGCGGCGGAGCAAAACGCTGAGATACAGGCCCGTGCCCGGGGGGGAAAAAAACTCGCGCCCGCGCTGCCCCCGGCCCTGGGTCTGGGCGTTCGCTACCATAACCGTGCCTTCGGGCGCGCCCTCCTCCGCCAGTTGTTTTAAGATCAGATTCGTAGATTCCAGCGTATTGTAATAATAGACCTGACATTGCCGGGCCGGGCCGCGCAAGGGCGACATGACCGCCGGAGCGGACAGCGCTCCGGCAATCAGGCGGTAGCCTTTGCGGGGAGCCGACTCAATCACGTGGCCCTCGTCCCTCAGCCGCAGGATGATTTTCCAGACGGCGGTGCGGCTGACGCCGAATTCCTTCGCCAGGGCCCCGCCGGAAACAGAGGCGCCGGCCGCCGCGTGCAGCGCCGTCAGCACCCGTTCAGACAGTTTGATCATAGTTTCTCCTGTCAATCACAAAATAAAAAAAGTTGACATTGTCTGGCCCCGACGCAGCCGAGGCGGGCTGGTCAAGGGAAATCGCTGTCAACTAATGTGAAAATTTAGTTGACAAACACGGGGCGGGACGCCGAGGGCGGCGTCAGACTGTGTTAGAAAGCATTGGCGGCAACCCCCGGGTATCGTAGGGGCGCGC
>JAISWK010000117.1 GCA_031270805.1 Gracilibacteraceae bacterium | reverse complement strand
TGCTCAACCCCGCAAACAGGCTGGAAAGGAGGAAAAACAGCGGCATGAATTTGGAATACCACAGCGGGTGCATCTTGGAAGGGACAATGAGATACAGGGCGCCCAGGGAGCTTTGGTGTATGACGGCGACAACGGCGCCGATTACGGCAAGAGGCAGCGCCCAGTTTACGGCCTTCGCCCGCTCCTTTCTCCAACCGAGCCATTCAAAGATCGCCGGCAACAGTTCACCGGACAGAACAATCAAGTACAGGGCCACACAGAGCCCGACCAGAAAGAGCGCTGATGACGTGCCCTGCGACCAGAAGAAGGGATACACAAGCCTCCACGGCTGCCCAACTTCATACAAAAGAGCGATCACTTCAAAAAAATAGCCGAGAAATGCCGTGGTCAACGCTGCCCGCACATATACGTGAAAATGCCTGAGCCCGAAAACATAACAGGCGGCGGCGACAGCGAACCCGCCCGCGGAAAGGGCTATTCCGCAGAGAAGGTCAAAAGCCATCCAGAATCCCCAGGGATTTTTGTTGGTAAGGTAAGTAACGCCGCCGATGCCGCATGTGAAACGCAGCACTGTCAAACCAATCCCCACGAGGAGGATGATAAAAATCACGACGTTCCTTATCAGATGCCCTTTCAGACCGTGCTCCATCGCGTGATCGGAGTTCATTGTCCGCCCTCCTTATTGCCCTCGGAAGCCTCGTTATGGGTATCCCCGCCGGAACCGCGCGCGGGGTCGCTTTCCGCCCCCTCGGCGCGGCTGTCGTCCGCGTTGTTCACACGCCGCCTGCTGACGGCACAGGCCGCGCCCAAAAGAACGGACAATATGCCAGCGGCCACGCCCGCGGCTTCAAGAACACCCGATGTCAGCCTTGAGGGAGGAACATCGCCCACTTCCGGCTGGTCAAGGAGTTTGTGCGGCACCGGAGACAGATAAAGCCAGCAGGTACCGCCCGCCTCATGCTCGCCGTACACGTGTTTCACATATTTTTCCGGTGATTCCATGATGCGGGCTTGCGCGATTTTTATCAATTCCGAACGCTTGCCGAAAATCAGCGCTTTTTCAGGACATCTTGAGACGCAGCCGGGGACTTGCCCTGAGGCGATGCGCGGGGCGCACATGGTGCATTTGTAGACAAGGGGGTTCCAGGCGTTATCGTAGTCGTAGGCCGGCACAAAGAAAGGACAGGCAACCATGCAGTAGCGGCACCCGACGCAGAGTTCGGAGCGGTACAGAACCGGCCCTTCGGGCGTCTTGTACAACGCCTTGACGAAACAGGCGGAAGCGCAGGCGGGTTCCATACAGTGGTTGCACTGAAATTTCCGGTGTACAGGATAGCGGCCTTCCACGGCATATCTGTTGACCACGGTAAATCGCTGAAAATCAGTCTGGCGCTTTACCGCAAGCACGCTTCGGTCGTAGAAAGGCTTTTCCGGAGTCCTGTAATTCTCCGGCCTGGGCAAAATTGAGGAATTAACTGACTGACAGGCGGCTTCGCAGCTACGGCAGCCAATACACAAAGTGGAGTCGTGGAGAACGCCCACGGCCTCGGGACGCCCCTCGGCGACGTCCGCGGAGGCCGCCCGGACATTGACGGACGAGGCCGCGGCGGCGATGCCCGCCGAGGCCAGCGACAGGAATTTTCTTC
Source organism: Gracilibacteraceae bacterium (assembly GCA_031270805.1). GTDB lineage: Bacteria > Bacillota > Desulfitobacteriia > Desulfitobacteriales > Syntrophobotulaceae > JAIRRL01. Next base: position 3,790 of record JAISWK010000117.1, on the reverse strand, counting down.
GGTTCATGGAGGATACCCGCTCCCCTTTTGCATCCTTGCCGGGGCTATTGCTTCCCCGCCGGGATTGGATTCATGTCGAACTTGTGGCAGTCCAGACAGTAATTGATGGAACCTTCATGCGCCTTGTGGCAAACAGTGCAGTTGATCGGGCCAAGGTGGGAGTTGTGGACGTTTCTTGAAGGGTGATCCTTGCCCGGAGTCTTGATGGTGAGCTGTTCGTAGCTTCCATGGCAGGCAAAACAGGTTCCGTTTGCCGGCTTGTCATCAAGAAGCGGCAGCTTGTTCCCGTGGCACGAGGAGCAGGCGACATCCTTCGCGGAGTGTGTTGCGGCCAGAAACGGCGATTTTGCCCATTCGGCGGTTATGTCGGGCAAAAATTTCATTGTCTGCTCGTCGGGTATGCCGATGGACTCCCTGCCGGGCAGGGCGAACGAAACTCCTTCTTCAATTATATGACAGTAAGAACATTGCAGTTTCTTTTCCGAAAAATGCCTTTTATGAACTTTTGCGGAAAAAACGCGCGTATCTCTCCGGGTCTCCGACGAAGGGAGATGGCACTGCATACAGGAAGAAATATTGTCTTCGCCCTCCACCGTCATATGATTCTTGGGCAAAACGGCCTGTATGTCGGTATGGCAGTCTGTCGCGCATTTGCCCGACGGCTCCTGCGCCGCGGCAAGTCCGGCCGTCAGCGGAGCGGCGGCCGCCAGAGACAAAAAGAAAAGCAGGAAGGTGTATTTCATGCCAGGAACCTCTGCTGCCGGGGCGGCTCAAAACAAACTGTGGGGGAAAAATGACGACAATGTCCAGCGGAACGGACGGCGGAAAAAATTTCCGCCGTCCGTCCCTTTGTTCAGAGGTTACGCTTTTTCGGCCGCCGCGTTTCTTCCGGCCACACGGCCGAAGACAATCGCGTCCGGTATGGCGTTGGAACCAAGACGGTTCGATCCGTGCACGCCGCCGCAGACTTCCCCGGCGGCGTAGAATTTCGGGATAACCTCGCCGAAGACGTCAATGACCTGGGCCTTCGGGTTGATCCTCAGGCCGCCCATGGTGTGGTGCACGGCCGGCCACTGGGGTACGCCGTAATACGGTCCCTTTTCCAGGCTCACCATCTGGGGCGTTATGGGCTTGTTGAATTCCGGATCCTTTCCGCTCTTGAGGTACTCGTTGTGTTTTCTGATGGTTTCCTCCAGCGCGGCCTTGTTGATTTTCAACTGATCGGCCACACCGCCGACGGTATCGGCCACCACTATCCTTTTCTTCGCGACGAAGTCATCCAGTTTTTTCTTCTCCGCGCCGATTTTCTGGAGCATTTCAAGATTGAAGATGGAATAGGTGGGCTTGTTCGCGTCGCCGAGCTTGAGCTGGGCGAAGGAAACGACGTCGCGGCGTTCCTGCTCGCTGACAAATCGCTTTCCGTTTTTCGTGACATAGACGACGCCGGCCCCCGGGCCGTTGAAGGGGTAGAGTCCCGCTTCGTCCAGTATGCCGCTTTCCGGTTCCGCGTATGGGTACAACTGGATGAAGTTCATCTGCAGGGTGTCCGCCCCGATATTCTGGGCAAAGCGGATTGTCTCGCCCGTGGCGCCCTTGTGGTTTGTCGACAGAAAACTGTCCTTCAGGTACGGATAGTGATCCGTGCGCATTTTCATGTCGCGCGAAAAACCGCCGGATGCCAGCACCAGGGCGCGGTTCACCTTGATGTTGGAAATCTTGCCGGCACCGCGGCCGCCGCCGCCGCTTTTCACCTCGACGCCCAGAACCGGGCCGCCCTCAAGGGCGCGCCATATCCATGTCACCTCGGTTTGCAGACGAGGTTCGGGACATCCGTACTTCAGAGCGATTTTGTGCAACGGCTCCACATAGCCGCGGCCATTATATTCCTCGCAAATGTGCGTGCGGTACGCCGAATGCCCTCCAGCCTTGGCCAGAACGGGTTTCAGTTTGCAACCGCCTTCATTGATCATCCAGTTCAGGGCGTCGGGGGCGCCTTCAGCCAGAATTTTCGCAAGTTCCGGAATGGGGAATTCATCGCCGCCCAGTATGGTGTCTTTCGTATGGAGCGCGGCGCTGTCATTGCCGTATTTGAGTTTTTCCCGGAGATGGAGTTCGGAATCCCAGGCCGCGTACAGACCGCCGTTGATGATGGAGTTGCCGCCGTATGTCTGCATTTTTTCCAGAATGACCGTCTTCGCCCCGGCTTTCGCTGCCTCGGCGCCGGCGGCGAACCCGGAGAAACCGGAACCGATGACGACAACGTCAAACGTTTCATCCCACTTTGTGGGAAGCGCACGGGCCTTGGCGGCCGCACCGGCATTCTGCGCTCTGCCGAGATCCATTGCGAGCGAAGAGGCGATGGCCGCGGCGCCGATGGCGGCGCCCTTAAGAAAAGAACGGCGGGCTACTTTTTTGCTCATAACTTGCTCCTTTGGTAAATGGAAAGGTTGTAAAAGAACATCTGACGCCTGATAAAACCGCCAATTCTCCTTTCCTTCCTCCACCGGCGGAAAAAATTTCCGCCGTCCGTCCCCTTGTTCAGAGGCTACGCCTTTTCAGCCGCCGCGTTTCTCCCGGCGACACGGCCGAAAACAGTCGCGTCCGGTATGGCGTTGGAGCCGAGACGGTTCGATCCATGCACGCCGCCGCAGACTTCGCCGGCGGCATAGAGTTTCGGGATGACCTCGCCGAAGACGTCAATGACCTGCGCCTTCGGGTTGATCCTCAGCCCGCCCATGGTGTGGTGGATGGACGGCCACTGGGGGATGCCGTAATACGGTCCTTTTTCCAGGCTCACCATCTGGGGCGTTATGGGCTTGTTGAATTCGGGATCCTTCCCGCTTTTGAGGTATTCGTTATGTTTCTTGATGGTTTCCTCCAAGGCCGCCCTGTTTATTTTCAATTGATCGGCCAGAGCGCCGACGGTGTCGGCCAGCACTATCCTTTTCTTCGCGACGAAACCATCCAGTTTTTCCTGATCCACGCCAATTTTCTTAAGCATTTCAAGATTGAAGATGGAATAGGTGGGCTTGCTCCCCCCGCCGAGTTTGATCTGGGCGAAAGAAACGACGTCGCGGCGCTCCTGCTCGCTGACAAATCGCTTTCCGTTTTTCGCGACATAGACGACGCCGTGCCCGGGGCCGTTGAAGGGATAGACGGCCGGTTCGTCCAGTACGCCGCTTACCGGTTCCGCAAAGGGATACAACTGGATGAAGTTCATCTGCAGGGTATCCGCCCCGATATTCTGGGCAAAGCGGATTGTCTCGCCTGTGGCGCCCTTGTGGTTTGTCGAAAGGAAATTCTCCTTCAGGTAGGGATAATGTTCCATGCGCATCTTCAAATCGCGGGAAAATCCGCCGGAGGCCAGCACCAGGGCGCGGTTCACCTTGATATTGGAAACCTTGCCGCCGCTACGGCCTCCGCCGCCGCTTTTCACCTCGACGCCCAGAACCGGGCCGCCCTCAAGGGCGCGCCATATCCATGTCACTTCGTGTTGAAGGCGGGGTTCCGGACATCCGTACTTCAGGGCGATTTTGTGCAGCGGTTCCACATAGCCGCTGCCACTGTATTCCTCGCTTGTGTGCGTGCGGTAGGCCGAATGCCCGCCGGCTTTGGCCAGAACAGGCTTAATTTTGCAACCGCCCTCGTTGATCATCCAGTTCAGGGCGTCGGGAGCGCCTTCGGCCAGAATTTTCACAAGTTCCGGAATGGGAAATTCGTCGCCGCCCAATATGGTGTCCTTCACATGGAGCGCGACGCTGTCATCGCCGTAGTTGAGCTTTTGCCGCAG
>JAISWK010000108.1 GCA_031270805.1 Gracilibacteraceae bacterium | reverse complement strand
AGTGTTATTTTTGAGATGCCGTTACTTCGCCTGAAACTTGTGCCGCTATCTGGCCGGATGTCGCGCGAACCGCTGGCCGGATGTCACGCGAACCGTTGGCCGGATGTCACGCGAACCGCTGGCCGGATGTCACGCGAACCGTTGGCCGGATGTCACGCGAATCGTTGGCCGGATGTCACGCGAACCGTTGGCCGGATGTCACGCGCATACTCATTATGACAAGCGGGCAAAGGCCGAGCGCGCCGCTGCGATAGCCAAAGCGCTGGATTTGGTCGAGGATCCTTCCAAGTATGAAGAAAAACTTCGGGAGGAAGAAAAATACGATGGGTACTATGCCATCGTCACCAGCGAATGGAAAGAAAGCGACGAGAAAATTTTGGACATCTATCGTGGGCTTTGGCAAATCGAGGAGGCTTTCAGGGTGTGCAAGAGCGACCTTGAAGCCCGCCCTGTATACTTGTCCAGATTGGAGCGCATAGACGCGCATTTCCTCATTTGCTTTATCGCCCTGGTCATTGCCCGGCTTCTTACCCGCACTTTGGACAACCAATTCTCAGTGGGCAGAATCGCGGAGAGCTTGGGGAGGGCATCGGGGAGCCACATGGACGAGAATTGGTATCTCTTTGACCACGTTGATGAAGTGACAAAGGCGGTGGCAGAAAAAATGGGCATAGATTTAGGGCGCAAATTTATTACCCACGGCGAGATCCGGCAACTCATAGGCGACACGAAGAAAGGGTAACGCTATGAAGGGGGGCGACCCTTAAATGACTCTCAAAGCAGAAACCGTTCCGATGCCGGAGAAGAAAATCTCTTTCAAAAAAGGCAAGAATGACGCCGTTTACGTCTACTACACTATCAGGGCTTATCGCAACAGCAGGGGCAAGCCTACAAGCGACGAGGTGTCCATCGGTAAGAAGGATTCCGCAACCGGCAGGCTCATTCCAAACTCCAGATATTTCGAGTTTTTCCCAGATAGCAGGCCGGAAAGCACACCAAAACCGGGGCAGATATCAAGTTTCGGCAATGTCCTAAAGGATCGAGATTCTGACATGAGTGTTCAAGAAAGCCAGAGGCTCGACCAAAACCTGGCCAGTCGTTCAAAACGGCGCAAGGCCACAATGGAGATCATTTCGCGTCTGGTAATGATTCGCGACGCTGAAAGTGGCTATTTGAGTCGAATACCGGAGAATTTGCACGGCTCAGAGCGTTATGAAGCAGCCGATGCTTGCGTGCAGGCGATTGATGACGCAATAGAGCTCTTGACTGACGCGTTTTGAAGGGGCATACTAATGCCTTTGAGTGTATACGCTAATTTCATGCGGAATTTAGAATATATAGAAGGCTATTTCAGAGCGGCAAAGCAGAACGCAGACAGCGCCCGCCTCAGGGTATGGGACTCCGACGCACTTAGGGGGCGCATGATTGAGGGCGTCAAAATCTCATGTGCGCTTAAATCCAAAGAGAGAGCAAAACAATTGCCCAAAGCAGGGAACCTTCTATGCGGGCAGGATGCCCGCGTTCCCAGGGGGCGATGGTCGTTCCCCGTGCATGATGTTTTATCGGAAGTTTTGCTCTGGCAGCAATTTCTCCTGTGCAAGCAAATGTCTGACCACCCCGCCCCTTCGGGGCACCCCTCCAAAGGAGGGGAATTGGTTACGGAGACAACCCCCGCCCCTTCGGGGCACCCCCTTCTAAGAAGGGGGCGGGAGAATGTAGGCGCAGGCGCCTTCTCAGAAGGGGGTGGCGGCGAAGCCGCCGGGGGTTGCGGGACGGGCAAGCCCGTCCCGACAAATTACAAAGTACAATGTACAATGTACAATTGGGAGACGGGACAGCGAAGGCGCTTGCGAAACCGTTGCTCTTATGCTATTACGGGACAGCGAAGGCGCTTGCGAAACCGTTGCTCTTATGCTATTATTGACCGAGGAATTGCCGCTTGGCGGTCTGGTCACTCCGTGAAAAGGGGTGATGCCCTGTGACATGGCTCGAGGTATTTACCTTCGGAACCTTTGTCGTAGGTATCGTTAGCCTGACTGTTCAGTTAATGAACACGAAGAAATAACGCCAGTACCGCCCTTGTTGAGGGCGGTACTGGTTTAGGGTTTTTATTCTGGGCCAGCCGCCGTCCAAAAGCGGCAATTCCTACATAAAGAGTTTACCACCCCCCGCCTCTCCTGTCAAATGTTTTTTTCAGTTTCCTGTTTTTTTCAGTTTCCCTCAGCGCGCCTCAACCTCCGGGCAGCCGGCAAAGATCCACCCATTGTCTGACCGCTGCGTAACGGGTCAGTTCGTCCGGCGTCAGTTCTATCGCGCTATTGCCGCTGCCGCAGGCCGGAAACACCGTGGCAAAACGGCGCAGCGATTCGTCGGCGTAGACCTCGACCCCGGGCGGCAGGGCGAAGGGGCAAATTCCGCCCACCGCGTGACCGGTCAGGCGCAGAGCCTCGTCCGCCGTCAACAGACGCGCTTTCATCTGAAAAAATTCCCGGAATTTTTGGTTGTCTATTTTAGCGTCGCCGGCGGTCACCAGCAAGACGCAACCGTCCCCGCGCCTGAGAGACAAGGTTTTCGCTATGCGGGCTGGCGCCACTCCCAGCGCCGCCGCCGCCAATTCAACCGTAGCGCTGGAAACCGTGAACTCCATAACCCGGTCGGCCAGGCCGAAAGCCCGGAAATACTCTTTTACCGCCGTTACGCTCATAACAACCCCCTCGTCATTCCGGCAATGTAATCTTCGCCCTTTTCACCGGCTGGCTCAGACGGCGGCGATCGGCACGCCCACCCGCTCCAGCAACTGACTCAGGGCCTGTTCCTGGGAGGCGCAGCTGCTCTTGCCTCGCGGCGACAGGATCAGGCGGTGCGCCAGTACCGGCGCGGCCACGGTTCTGACATCGTCGGGAATGACATAGTCGCGCCCGTTGATAAAAGCCGTAGCTTTGGCCGCGCGCTGCAGAGCCAGGGCGCCGCGGGGACTGACGCCCAAGCGGATATTTTCGTCATGGCGCGTGGCGTTGACTATTTCCCAGATATATTCCCTGATCAGCTGATTGGCCGTCACCGCCGCCGCGTCGCGCTGCATCCGCTCCACTTCGGCCAGGCTGAATACGGCGGCCACGTTTTGCAGCGCGTTGTCTCCTTCTATGTCGCTCAAGATTTGCATTTCTTTTTCTTTACTCGGATAACCCACGACAATCCGCATCAGAAAGCGATCCATCTGCGCCTCCGGCAGATGATAAGTGCCATAAGTTTCGACCGGGTTTTGGGTGGCCAGCACCATGAAAGGGCGGGGCAGAGGAATAGTCCGCCCTTCGATACTGATTTGCCGCTCCTCCATCACTTCGAGCAAGCCGGACTGAGCTTTGGGGGACGCCCGGTTTATTTCGTCCGCGAGAAAAAAATTGCAGTAGACCGCTCCTTTTTGGTAAACAATTTTTTTGCTCTCCGGATGGATCATCATGTAGCCCACAATGTCGGCCGGCATGACGTCCGGCGTCATCTGCAGACGGTTGAATGTTCCGCTCACCGAACGGGAAAGAGCGGAGGCCATCTGAGTTTTACCGACGCCGGGTACGTCTTCCACCAGCACGTGACCGCCGGCTAAGAGCGCCGCCGCCACCTGCAGGATAACCTGGCGCTTGCCGATGATAGCTTTTTCGATATTTTCCACCAGGGCGGTGATTTCCTGTCGTTCCGGCATGGAACAAACCTTTCCCGCGCCATCCGGCGCGCGACCCCTAAACCCTGTCGGCTCGGATATATTGGTCGATGGATTGGGCCGCGGTCTTACCGGCGCCCATGGCCAGAATGACCGTAGCCGCGCCCGTCACGGCGTCGCCGCCGGCATAAACGCCCTGCCGCGTGGTCAGCATGGATTCCTCGTCCGCCAGCACCAGGCAGCCGTGCCGGTTTACTTCCAATCCCTCCGTCGTCTGGCTGATCAAAGGATTCGGCGAGTTGCCGATAGCCATGACGACACATTCGGTTTCGACGTCGAATTCGCTGCCCTCGATGGGGATCGGCCGCGCCCGGCCGGAGGCGTCCGGCTCGCCGAGCTTCATGGCCTGGCAGTGCAGACTTTTCACCCACCCTTTGTCGTCGGCCTCAATCCGCAGCGGATTCGTCAGCAGCTTGAACACGACGCCTTCTTCCTTCGCGTGATGGATCTCCTCCAACCGGGCCGGCAATTCTTTTTCCGTGCGCCGGTAAACGATCGTCACCTCCGCGCCGATACGCCGGGCGCAGCGGGCCGCGTCCATCGCCACGTTGCCGCCGCCGATAACGCAGACTCTTTTGGCTCGCTGCACCGGCGTGCGCGCGTCTTTTTCGTAAGCTTTCATCAAATTGATCCGCGTCAGGTATTCGTTGGCCGAATACACGCCGTTGTAAGCTTCGCCGGGGATGCCGAGGAACGAGGGCAGGCCGGCGCCGCTGCCGATAAAAACGGCGGCAAATCCCTGAGCGAACAGTTCGTCCACGGTAAAAGTGCGCCCGACAATGCTGTTGGTCTTGATTTCTACACCAAGATTTTCCAGCGACTGGAGCTCGCGGGCCACAATGGCTTTGGGCAGCCGGAATTCCGGGATCCCGTAGACCAGGACGCCGCCGGCCTTGTGCAGGGCTTCAAAAATCGTGACCGCGTACCCCCTGCCGGCCAGTTCCCCGGCGCAGGTCAGCCCGGAAGGCCCGGAACCGACGACGGCGACCTTGTAGCCGTTAGCGGCGGGCCGGGGCGGCGGAGCGGCGTCCAGGGTCGCGTCGGCCACGAAACGCTCCAGCCGGCCGACGCCGACGGATTCGCCTTTTTTCGTCCGGATACAAAGCGCTTCACACTGGGTTTCCTGCGGGCAGACCCGGCCGCAGATCGCGGGCAGCAGGTTTTTGCTTTTCAGAATTTCGGCCGCGCCTTCGATGTCGTCTTCCTGGATTTTGGCGATAAATTCCGGGATCTGGACGCCTACCGGACATCCGGCCACGCAAGGCGGTTTTTTACACCCGAGGCAGCGATCGGCTTCTTCTTTGGCCTGCTCGGGCGTGTAGCCCAGCGCCACTTCGGAAAAATTAGTTACGCGGATTTCCGGCTGGAGTTCCGGAATAGGCGTTTTGACCAAAGATTTATTTGCCAACGACGGCGGCCCCCTCTCCTGTCAGGCGGCAGAGATGCGCCTGCTCGTGTTCCCGGTACATGGAATTTCTTTTCATCAGCAGATCGTAATCCACGAGATGCCCGTCAAAATCCGGGCCATCCACGCAGGCGAATTTAACCGCGCCGTCCACGAGCAGACGACAACCGCCGCACATGCCCGTGCCGTCGATCATAATGGGGTTCATGCTGACGACGGTTTTCTGGTTGTATTTTTTCGTGAGCGCGGACACGAATTTCATCATGATTACAGGCCCGATGGCTATGACTTCGTCATACTTTTCCCCGGCCAGGATCAGTTCTTCCAGGGCGTTGGTCACGAGGCCCTTTTCCCCGACGCTGCCATCGTCGGACATGAGCCGGAGCAAGTCGCTGACCGCGCGGAATTCATCCTCCAGGATAACCAGTTCCCGGTTGCGAAAGCCGATAACCGAGTGAACGATCGTGCCCTGTTCGTGCAATTTTTTCGCGACGGGATACGCGATAGCGCAGCCGACGCCGCCGCCGATAACACAGACCTTTTTCAAACCTTCGATATGGGACGGTATCCCCAGCGGCCCGACAAAATCCTCAATGAAATCACCGGCGTTCTTCCTGCTCAGTATGGTCGTCTCCGCTCCGACAATTTGAAAAATAACAGTTACGTCGCCTTTGGCCCGATCGGCTTCGGCCATAGTCAGTGGTATACGCTCTCCGTCCGCATCCGCGCGCAGGATGATAAACTGACCCGGCTGCGCTTTTGCCGCCACCTCCGGCGCATGAACCGACATTTTGACCACAGTCGGATTCAAAAACGCTTTTGCTGTGATTTGAAACATTGCTTTCCCCCTCTTTTTTTCGATACACTGTCCGCGTCCGGATCCAAAACCGCCGCCGGGCGCGAACCTGTCCGCCGGCACGAAGCGGGGCGGCGGCAGCCCGATTTTATTGTACTATAAGCCTGCGGTGTTGTACACCTTTTTTTGCCGGCCGGGAGCCCTATATGGCTAAAAACCCTGTCGTATGTGCCCGGGATGGGGCGCGAAACCTTCGGGGTCGGGCGGCTTTTTATAGTTGGCGGCAAATAAAGCGGACATTTTTTGGTCAAAATCTTCAGGGATATCTGTCACATTGTAGTAATCACAGAACGCTTTCATGTTTGGGGAGGAGGTGATGCCCATAAAGTCTCCTTCTTGGAAATAAAGCCCATCAAATACCGCGGTCACTTCTCCATCATCAGTTTTGTTAATGTCAGTCAGCCGGTAGCGAACGCTGAGAATGTCATCCCAACCGGTAGGAACATATCGACCATCCAGATATCTAAGCCACTTTGAATCACGGGGTTCGACATTTTGACCGAAATAATCCAAAACCAACTCGGCGAAAGTTTCCTCAGAAATTGAATTGTCGTTCGCGTCCCGGTCTTCACGCTGGACATTTGCTATCACAAAATGAGTCAACTCATCCCAATTAAGGTTTTCTTCCGTAAATGTGGGCAAGAATTTTAACTCGCACGGAAATTCGCGGTCGAATGAATAGTACGCTTGAATCAGATCGTTCGAGACAATCAAATCGTCTTCTGACAGAAAATCCACTAAATATTTGCTAATTGAGTCCATCATTTCCAAATCATCCGCTTGGTATGCGCAAGAAACAAACAGCGCCACCATAACGAGAAGCATAAGCGCAGTACAATTCGCGCATTTTAAGTTCCATGCCTCACCACTCATCGTCCGGCATATCCCCTCTATCTTTTTCGCTGTAAGCCTGCTCTCCACCTCTAGTAGTTTTCAGTTTATCAGGTTCACCCTTCTTTGGCAAGCCTTTTTCCCCACCACCACTCCCCTCTGTCTTGCTGAACCAGTCCTTGTTCGCCGGATACCCGCGGCGCTCGTGCTTGTTGTGATAGCGGCGCTTCCCTCTCCCTCCCCAACTGTGAAGAACGAAATCGCTTGCGCGATGGTTATTTAAGGGTAAGTCTCTCGCAATCCGCCCGTTGGTTTTCGGGACGATTGCCACCGTCAGACTGTGTGAAAAAGGGAGTCGTAGGGGCGCGCATTGCGCGCCCGCAGAACAAATTGGGGGACACGGGCGCGCATTGCGCGCCCCTACGATACCCGGGGGTTGCTGCCAATGCTTTTCCACACAGTCTGCCGTCCCCTACGCTCTCCCAATTGTGAATTGTGAATTGTGCATTGTAACGAAACAGAAATTCATCTATTTCCGCACTTCTTCGGGACTGCACTTATAATCGCCCTCGCCGTCGCGCCGAAAAGAACCTTCACGTCGATCTCTCCCTGAGTGATCATTCCCGTCCCCCTCGGCCCTTGTAGTCCTCCTCGATTTCCTTATTCCAATCCTCCGCGAGCGTCTTTCCCTTGGGGGCGGCTCTGAACGACGCGACCGCTTCGCTCAGAACGTGGTAGTTTAGCGCGACGCCCGCGCCGTCGTTGTGAAAGTTCTGGGCGCGGCTGCGGTCGATGCCGAAGCGTCCGGCGAACTCAACCGAGTCGATATTAGCGCCAAGGAAAATGAACTCCCAGCCGTGCTTCGTTTTCTCATGCTCAATCCGGGCCTTGACCTTCTCATAAGTGTACTCCCGGCTGGCGTTCTCCATGCCGTCCGTAGTGATGACGAAGATGACCTTATCGGCGCGGTACTCCGGCTTCGACTGCCTTTGAGCGTTCGCGATCTTGTCTATCGTCCTGCCCACCGCGTCGAGCAAGGCGGTACTGCCGCGCACGAAGTATTCGCTCTCCGTAATCGGGCTGACAGCGTTGAGGTCGAGCCTGTCGTGCAAGACCTCGTAGTGGTCGTCGAACAGCACGGTCGTGATCCGCGCATCGCCGGGCTGGGCCTGTTGCTTCGCGAGCATTGAGTTGAAACCGCCGATGGTGTCCGATTCCAGCCCGCCCATCGACCCGCTGCGGTCGAGGATAAAGACGATTTCAGTTTGGTTGGTTGTCATGGCGTGTTCCTCCGTTTCATATTGGTTATGAACGGAGTATACAGGCTATCGCTTTTCACTTGGTCGCTTGAGAAGCGACAAATGTTTTTATCACCCGCCCAGAAGCGGCACTGATGCAACCTACGGGCGGCGGCTTCATGGAGAAGTCGCCGTTTTTCATAATGTCGCCGTTTTTCATATTGTAAATTTCAAGGATTTGGAGTATACTTTATCATCAGCCTGAACTTTCACCACATCAACAAGCTGAAAACGAAAACCGCGACGGAAATCGTACACCGCATGAAGGGGTTAGCCAATCCGTTTATCTGCACACCGGCGGAGGTGGTTTATGATGACGAATGATTTTGAAAACCGACTGGACGAGATTCGCGTCGAGCTTTATGAAAAAACAAAGACGCTCCGAAACAAGGACGCCGTAGCCGCGATCAATGACAGCGGCAGGAAAATCGCGGAGAAATACGGGATTGCCGTTGCAAAAGCCGCGTCTGTACCATTCACGCCCAGCGAAAGAGAAGCGGCTCGGTGAGGACGATTACAGGCTTCGCGCCGCTGTCCCATGCCACCGCAAGGTAGCGCTCCAAGCGCCGCGCTTCTTATCAATATCAAGTTATCACCTTTTCTCCGCCCCGAGGATATAGACATTACTACGAACGTAATCATTATGAAAAATTGTATTTGTTTTTTGCTCTGTGCCGTGCTGTTGCTGTCCTGCGCCGGTTGCGCCGTTCCGCAGGACAGTCCGGCAAATGAGCGCATAATCCAGATCGCCTGCGGTGAAGACTTTACGCTCTTTCTGTTTGACTCCGGCCAGATCCGGGGCATCGGTAAAAACACCTCCGGCCAGCTGGGTGTCGGCGACACGGCGGATCGCTATGAGCTGACCGATGTCCTGCTGCCGGAACCGGCGGCGGAAATCGGCGTGAGTGACGACACGTCCTACGCTTTGACCGCAGACAAACGGCTTTACCTCTGGGGCGACAACCGCTACCGGCAGGCAGAAAATAGTGCGGCCCCCGTTGTTTCACGCCCGGTTTTGCGGGATGATTTGCCGGGGGAAATCAAACTGTTTACATTAGGTTGGCATGCCGCATATATAGTTACAGATAAGGATGAAGTGTATGGCTGGGGCAATAAACTGGCTCTCACTAATCTTTCGGACTACGGATATGATCCGATTTACCAAGCGGCTCCACTCCGTCAGGAACGCATGTATGTTACTGCTGACGGCGCAACTTACAAACCTGTTCAATTCAATACTATTTCTGCCGGCAGCGGTATTTATTACGGTTTAGCGGATAACAATATTTTTTTTGGGAGATGGGGGGGTAATGCACGGGCTGTACCGTTAACCGAAAGCGTGGCCAAACTTTTGGTTGGCTGGGGATTTTATGCCGTATTGACGACAGAAGGCAACATGTTCTTGGGCGGTGAAAATATTTACGGCGAGGTAGGCGTCGGCGACAAAAAATCGCGAACTGAGCCGGAGTTGCTGACTTGGGTGGATGATCCCGTCCGTGATATCGCCGCCGGCCCCCACCACATGCTGGCGTTGACCCGCTCCGGCAGGGTGTGGGCCTGGGGCGAAAATGCAGCCAATCAGTTGGGGCTTAACGGTGCGGAAGATGTGTTGCTTCCGGCGGAAATACCCATGCCGGAAGAGATCGTTTACATCGCCACAGGGTTCCGGCACAGCTACTTCCTTGGAACCAGCGGTCAGCTTTACGCCTGCGGCGCCAACGACTACGGCCAACTGCTGACTGGCGATCAGCTTCCCGCCGCAGCGCCCGTTCCCTCCGATTTGAGCGCCGGATTACCCAATCCCACGCCCGTCCTGTATCCGGTCATTGAGGATGAAATAATCGTCGCCGAAACAATGAACGCCTTTCTCACGGCGTCCGGACGAGTGTACACCATAGGCGACGCTTGGACGGGTACTCTGGGTACGGGAAGGCTGGATAACCATGATGTTCCCACCAATGTACCGATGCCAGCCGTGATCCGGCAGATTGAAGCGTCTTATCTGACGTACCATGTACTCACAACAGAGGGAGAAGTGTACAACTGGGGCTGGTGCCACAACAACACGCTGGGTCACGGCGAAGACAAAGGATATCCCACTCCAATCAAATTGCCGTTGCCTGAAAAAATGGTCAAAATACGTTCCGGTACACTTGGAGCGGCGGCGTTAGGAGAAAGTGGTCGATGGTATATGTGGGGCGACAACAGGTACGGCGCCTTGGGAACCGGTGACATGGGATTTGTGCCCGGCCCTGTTTCAATCATAACGCCGCCAGAGGTTTTTGTGGAGATCGCGCCCGGTTGGTCCCGCTTCTTGGGTTTGACAGAAGCGGGGGATGTGTATCAGTGGGGGACGACGCGCACACGCTGGGAAGAAGAGGAAGACAAACCGGATGTGCGCCCGGAAGACCTTGCCTACCATAAATTGAACTTGCCGGAAAAATCAATAAAAATCTGGACGACGGGTGGAGCGGACTACGCGCTGGCGGAATCAGGCAATTTGTACGTTTGGGGGCGCTGGACACAATATTTCCTTGGTGTTACTGAGGAGGAACAGCAGAGCCGGCCGCAGATTCTGATGAATGACATCGCGGACATGGTTGTTTCAGCCCAAGGGGAAGACATGCTGGCGCTAACCAGCGAGGGGCATGTTTTCTATTGGGGGAATCGAGTCAGAGACGAAAATGGGCTTTTACTGCCGACACCCCTGCCATACCCCGAAAAAATAATCGCCGTTTTCCCGGGAGAAGGGATATTTTACGTCGCCGGCGAGCGGCACATGTACCGGGTAGACAGCACCTGGCTGGAGGAAGGTATGGTCAGTGATGAATTTCCCCGGGAACTCAACTACAAGTACCAAAGTGAGGCAGACGCCGCATCAGCGTCAATGCCGTCTGTATGAACGCTCAAAAATATCTTGATGTTCTGAACGGGAAACACCTATGGAGATTCAGACTCCTGTTAGATATGGTGGGGGTTGATATTGAGCATTGGGTGAAAAATTGTATTTGTTTTCTGCTCTGTGCCGTGCTGTTGCTGTCCTGCGCCGGTTGCGCCGTTCCGCAGGACAGTCTGGCAAATGAGCGCATAATCCAGATCGCCTGCGGCGAAGATTTCACGCTCTTTCTGTTTGACTCCGGCCAGATCCGGGGCATCGGTAAAAACACCTCCGGCCAGCTGGGTGTCGGCGACACGGCGGATCGCTATGAGCTGACCGATGTCCTGCTGACGGAACCGGCGGCGGAAATCGGTGTGAGCGACGACACGGCTTACGCCCTGACTGCGGACAAACGGCTCTATCTCTGGGGAGACAACCGTTACCGGCAGGTGGCAGACATCGATATGCCGGCTGTCATGTCGCCCCTCCCACGCAACGATTGGCCGGGAGAACTCAAGCAGTTCTCATTGGGCTGGATTTCCTGCTATGTATTGACTGCGGATAATGAAATATACGGATGGGGTAACAAATTAGCTCTTACCAATCTGGCAGATCTCAACTACGATCCTATTTATCAAGCAACTTTAATTCGGCAAAACCATGTATATACAACCTACTCCGACGAGCGCTATGAGCCGGTTACATTCAAGATGATTGCCGCCAAAGACGGAATATATTACGGGTTGGATGAAGAAGACCTGTTTTTTGGTATGATGTATGGAGAACTACGGGTTGCGCCGCAACCGGAGGAAATAATTAAACTATCGGTCGGCCGGGGATTTTACGCGCTGCTGAGCGCAAGCGGCAAGCTGTACTTGGGCGGGGATAATCTGCGCGGCGAATTGGGCCGGGGCGACAACAGAAGGCAAGGCGTTCCGGAGTTACAGCCCTTAACCGTGACTGAGTCTCTGCAAGATATCACCGTCGGCCCCAACCATATCCTGGCGCTGACACGCGACAGTCGGGTATGGGCCTGGGGTGACAACACGGATGGCCAGTTGGGATTGAGCGGCGCGGAAGACGTGACGTTTCCGATGGAAGTGTCCATGCCGGAAGATATCATTTACATCGCTACAGGATTTCATAACAGCTACTTCATAGGGGTCAGCGGTCAGTTGTACGCCTGCGGCGCCAATGATTACGGCCAACTGCTCACCGGCGATCAGGAAAAATCGCCGGAACCGGTCAGAGCTGAACTTAATGCGGCATTGCCTGAACCGCGGGCGGTTATTTACCCGCATATCGACACTATTCCGATATCGGAATAGTTTGGAGTATTCCGATTCTGGGTTTATTCCGATTCCAATATAATTACGTGTGATAGTCAACGAGTCAGCCTCCTTTTTATCGGAATAATATTTTTATATCCTATAATTAATACATTATAACAGACTAACCTCTATAATGA
>JAISWK010000106.1 GCA_031270805.1 Gracilibacteraceae bacterium | reverse complement strand
TGTCAGAACGCGCTTCTCGCGCCAGAACACCCGCATAACAGCAAGCTCTGAGTCCGTGATTTTCCGGTTCACTTTTCAAGCCCTCCCCAAGCAAAGTTTCTATGCAGAACATACTACACCTTTAGAACGAACTTGTCAAGTAGTTTTTGTACTCCTTTTTATCTTTTTCGTTTTCGTCCGTCTCCGCCAGCGTGAGGGCGCTCCAGTTATTCGTGTCCACGAGGTAATTTACCCGCGCGCCGGATGATTTTTACGCGACGCCTGTCCGTCCGGTCGCCCGTTGCCGTTGTCGGTTCCTTCCGATGTGGTCGAGAGGCGTTGGGGATTTTGGGGTTTGAACCGAACAAAGCGGCGGGTATGCAAAGGGCGAAACGCAATGTTGCGATTGCGTTGTTGCGCGCCAATGGATTTTCGATAAGACAGGTGGAGCGGCTCACGGGTGTGCCCCGCAGTATCGTTGGCCGATGCTGAGTCGATGTGACAAAATCGTACCGTCCCCAAGTGTCCCACTTTCCTCGAGGGCGATAATTTTACGTATTCTTTACAAAAACCAGGCCTGTTGTTGACAAAGCGGCGCTAAACTGAACCCGTCGCCCAAAACAAAAAACAGGAGGATGGAACATGAAAAAGGTTGCTTACTGTGTATCGCTCATTCTGCTGCTGGCTCTGCTGGCTGCGGGCTGCGGGACATCCGCCCCGCCGACTGCCCCGCCGGCTGCGGGGAGCGGAACCCCGGCTGCGCCGCCGGCCAGCGGAACCCCGGCTACCCCGGCCGCTCCGGCGGACGCGGCGATCGTAGTCGTCTCCCGGGAAGACGGCTCGGGCACGCGCGGCGCTTTCATTGAGCTGTTCGGGATTGAGCAGCGGGAAGCGGACGGTTCCCGGAAGGATCTGACGACAAAAGAAGCGATCATCGCCAATCAGACGGAGGTCATGCTGGTCAGCGTGGCCGGAGAAGCGAACAGCATTGGCTACGTCTCCCTCGGTTCCTTGAACAATACGGTCAAAGCGGTCAGTATTGACGGCGCGGCGGCTACGGTCGCCAATGTCAAGAGCGGCGCCTACAGCATTTCCCGCCCCTTCCTCATCGCGACCAAAGGCGCGCCCTCCGGGCCGGCGGCTGATTTTACCGGCTATATCCTCTCCCCGGCCGGACAGGAAATAGTGGAGAGCAGCCACTATATTCCGGTGGAGGCGGACGCCTCTTACCAGAGCAGCCAGCCGACCGGCAAAATAACTATCGCCGGTTCTTCCTCCGTGACGCCGGTGATGGAAAAACTGGTCGAAGCCTATAACGCCGTCAACCCGAACGCCGACATTGAAATCCAGATGAGCGATTCTTCCGCCGGTCTGACGGCGGCGATCGAGGGGACCTGTGATATCGCCATGGCCAGCCGCGAGCTGAAAGAAACGGAAGCGGCCGAGCTTACCCCGCTCAAAATCGCTATCGACGGCATCGCGGTCATAGTGAATCAAGGCAATCCCGTGGCTGAGCTGAGCAAGGATCAGGTTAAAGCGATTTTTACCGGTGACGCTCTGCGCTGGAGCGAAATATAATCCGGATGATGCGCGGCGGGAATAAACGCTTCCGCTCGGAACGCGCCGGAGAGACTGTTATGCGCGCCGTCTTTTTTGGGACGGCGCTTGTCTCCGTTCTGGCGGTGCTGCTCATCTGTCTTTTTCTGTTCGGCAACGGTCTGCCGGCCCTGTTCAAGATCGGGCCGGGGCGCTTCCTCCTCGGGCAGGAATGGTCGCCGGCCGACGTGCCGCCGCTCTTTGGCATATTGCCCATGATTGCCGGCAGTGTTTACGTTACGGCCACCGCCCTCGTCCTGGGGACGCCGGTCGGTCTGCTGACGGCGGTGTTTCTGGCTCGCGTCTGTCCCCCCCGCCTCTATCGCCTGCTGAAACCGGGGGTGGACCTGCTGGCCGGTATTCCGTCCGTGGTTTACGGTTTTTTTGGTATGGCGGCCATCGTCCCGCATTTTCGCAGCAGCATCCTCTCCGCCGGTATCCTGCTCGGCATCATGATCCTGCCGACCATGACCGCCATCGCCGAGAGCGCCCTGCGCAGCGTTCCGCCGCAATACTATGAAGGGGCGCTGGCCTTAGGGGCCGGGCATTACCGCGCCGTGTTCCGCGTCATCCTGCCGGCCGCGCGCTCCGGCGTGCTGGCGGCGGTGGTGCTGGGTCTGGGTCGGGCCGTCGGGGAAACGATGGCCGTGATCATGGTGGCCGGCAACCAGGCCCGGATGCCGGGATCGATTTTTGAGGGCGTCCGCACCATGACGGCCAATATCGTGTTGGAGATGGGTTACGCCGCCGAATTGCACCGCGAAGCCCTGATCGCCACGGGCGTGGTGCTCTTTGTTTTTATCCTGTTGATCAATCTGTGTTTTTCCGCCTTGAACCGACGGAAAAATTAAATTTATAGGGAAGGAGCCGGGACGCCTATGAATATGAAAAAGAATTTGCCGGCCCGGCGGCGGAAAAATTCCGCCGCCGCCGCCACCGAAATCTGCTTGGCGGCGCTTACCTGGGCGGCGGCGCTCTTAAGCGCCGGCGTCCTGCTTTACCTGATCGGATTTATTTTGTCCCGCGGTCTGCCCTATCTGAAACCGTCCCTTTTTTCCCTCCGCTACAACAGCACCAATGTCTCCCTGCTGCCCGCCCTGATCAGCACGGTGTATATGACGCTGCTTTCCCTCGCCCTGGCTCTGCCGCTGGGGATCGGCGCCGCCATCTACCTGGCGGAATACGCCCGGCGCGGACACCGGGGCGTGCTCCTGATCCGTCTGGCCGCGGAAACACTGGCCGGGATTCCCTCTATTGTCTACGGCCTTTTTGGGATGCTGTTCTTTGTCACCTGGCTCGGCTGGGGCTATTCGCTGCTGGCCGGCGCCTGCACGCTGGCCGTCATGATCCTGCCCCTGCTGCTGCGGGCGAGCGAAGAAGCGCTGCTGGCCGTGCCCGATGCCTACCGGGAGGGCGCCCTGGCCTTGGGGGCCGGCAAATTGCGCACCGTCTGGCGGATTGTGCTGCCGGCGGCCGTTCCGGGCGTGCTGGCCGGCGTGATCCTGGCCGTAGGCCGCGTAGTGGGCGAGACCGCCGCGCTTATTTATACGGCCGGCACGGTGGCGCGGATTCCGGTCGACGTTTTTTCCTCCGCCCGCACCCTGTCCGTCCACATGTACGCGCTGTCGCGCGAGGGCCTGCACACCAACGAGGCTTACGCCACGGCCGTGGTGCTTTTGGCGGCGGTGACGGGTCTGAACGCCCTGGCGGCCTCTGTGGCCGGCCGACTGCGGAGAGAGAGCTGATGAACGTATTCGAGATCGCCCAACTTAATCTCTGGTACGGGAGTTTTCAGGCGCTGAAAAATGTCGGCCTGGCGGCGGCCGACGGAGAAATCACCGCTCTGATCGGCCCCTCCGGCTGCGGCAAATCGACGCTGCTCAAAGTCCTGAACCGGATGAACGACCTGGAGCCGGAATGTCGGATCACCGGCTCGGTGCTGCTGCGGGGCGAGGATATTTACGGCGGCATGAACGTCAACGAGCTGCGCAAACGGGTGGGCATGGTTTTTCAAAAACCGAATCCTTTTCCGATGAGCGTCTACGACAATATCGCTTTCGGCCCGCGCACCCACGGGGTCAAATCACGCCTGGAACTGGATGAGACGGTGGAAATGTCGCTCCGCCAGGCGGCCATATGGGACGAGGTCAAGGATCGGCTGCGCAAATCCGCGCTCGGGCTCTCGGGGGGGCAGCAGCAGCGCCTCTGCATCGCGCGGGCTTTGGCGGTGGCGCCCGAGGTCTTGCTGCTGGACGAGCCGACGAGCGCCCTGGATCCGATTTCCACCGGCAAAATAGAGGAACTTTTGCTGGAGTTGAAGAACAATTACAGTATCATCATCGTGACGCACAATATGCAGCAGGCGACGCGCATAAGTGATAAAACGGCCTTCTTCCTGCTGGGCGAGATGGTGGAATACGGCGATACGGAGAAAATTTTTACCCTGCCGCGGGATAAACGGACGGAGGATTATGTGACCGGGAGGTTTGGCTGATGCGCCGCTTTGAGGAAGACCTGGCCAAGTTGAACAGCAGCCTGATAGAAATGGGGGCGCTGATCGAAGACGCGATCGCCGGCGCCGTGCGGGCGCTGACGGAGCAGAACCGGACCGTCGCCGAGGCGGTGCTGGGGGGAGACGATCAGATCGACGATAAGGAGAAGGAGATTGAAAGCCTGTGCCTGCGCCTTTTGCTGGTGCAGCAGCCGGTGGCGCGTGATTTCCGCCAGATTTCCACCGCGCTGAAAATGATCACGGATATGGAGCGGATCGGCGATCAGGCGGCGGATATTTCCGAAATTTGCTTGCAGTTGGTCGACCAGCCTTATATCAAAAAACTGGAGCATATTCCCCAGATGGCCGCCGCCACCATGCGCATGGTGACGCTGAGCATCGACGCCTACGTGCGCAAAGACGCGGAACTGGCCCAGGCGGTGATAGAGAGCGACGACACGGTGGACGCCCTTTACCGGGCGATCCGGGCGGAACTCATCCACCTGGTGCATACGGACGCCGCGAACGGTGAGCAGGCTTTCGACCTGATGCAGATCGCCAAATATTTTGAGCGGATCGGCGACCACGCCTGCAATATCGCGGAATGGGTGATATTTTTCCTCACGGGCCGGCGAAAAAATAAACAGCCGCTGCAGGCGGTTCCTGCTCCGGACGGGGAGACGCGCGCCCGGGACGGTGACAGCGGCAGTTGAGAGGATGAAGGATGCGCCCAATCTATATAGTGGAAGACGACGATAATTTACGGGAACTTTTGTGTTACGCCCTGAAAAACGCCGGTTTTGAATCCGAAGGTTTTCCGGGGGCGGAGGAATTGCGGCAGCGTTTGAAAAACACGTTGCCCCGGCTCATTCTGTTGGACATCATGCTGCCGGAGGAGGATGGCCTCAGCGTTCTCAGCGCGCTGCGCCGGCTGGAAGCGACCAAGGACCTGCCGATTATCCTCCTGACGGCCAAAGGGGCGGAGTACGATCGGATTAAAGGTTTGGACCTCGGCGCGGACGATTATGTAACCAAGCCGTTTTCCATCATGGAACTCCTGGCCCGAATCCGGGCCGTACTGCGCCGCGCGGGAGACGAAACGCCCCGGGAGGCGGTTTTCAGCAACGGCGCCCTCACCTTCTCCGCCGAACGCCATACCGTGCATGTGGACGGGCAGGCGGTGGCTCTGACCAACAAGGAATTTGCCCTGCTGGAGTGTTTGCTGCGCAACGAGGGGTTGGTTCTGACCAGGGATATACTGATGGAGCGGGTCTGGGGCTTTGATTTTGAAGGGGAAAGCCGGACGGTGGACATGCATATCCGCTCTCTGCGGCAAAAATTGGGTAATATGGGTAAAATTATAAAAACAGTGCGCGGAGTCGGCTACAAGCTGGAGGCAAACGGGTGAAAGGGAAAATATTCCGCAGCCTGGTGCTGCTTTCCGTCGTCTGTGTCCTGGCCTCGTCGCTCTTGCTCGGGCTGGTTTATTATCGCTCCCTGTCCGGGGCGGCGCGGGCCGAGCTGAAAGAACGGGCCGCCGGACTGTATAACCTGGAGCGGGAGGCTCTTTACCGCGTCCGCCTGGCTGACTCGCGCCTGACCTTAGTCGCCCCGGACGGCCGGGTAATATATGACGACGATATGGACGCCGCTTCCCTGCCCAACCACGGCGACCGGGTCGAGGTGCGGGCGGCTTTGGCCGAGGGAGTGGGGGAAAGCAAGCGCTATTCCGCTACGCTGCGGGAGGAGACCTATTACTATGCCGTTCGCCTGCCGGACGGGGCAGTGCTGCGGCTGGCCAAGACTTCCGCCGGGTTGACCGCGATTTTTGCCGGCGCTCTGCCGGCCGCAGTTTGTGGCAGCGCCGCGGTCACGCTGCTCAGTTATATTTGGGCCGGCCGGCTGACCCGCCGGATTATTGCGCCGCTGGACAGCGCGGCGGCGGAGGGCGGGGAGGCGGAGGTCTACGATGAGGTGGCGCCTTTTGTCCGCACCATCGCCCGGCAGCGGGAGCAGCTCCGGGAGCGGCTGCGCGAACTGCGCACCCGGACGGAGATAGTTGAGGCGATCATGGGCAATATTGAAGAAGGTCTGATCCTGCTGGACGAGGACGGCGGAATCATCATGGCCAACCGGAGCGCGCTCAAGCTCTTCGCGGCGGCGGACGATATGCGCGGGCACGATTTCCGGGAGTTGGTGCGGGATTTGCCTTTGCTGGACCTCGTCCGGGCGGCGCTGGCCGGCACGAGCGGCGAGAGCGAACTGACGCGGGGCGGCTCGGTCTGGCGGGTGCTGGGCCGGCCGGTGGAAGGGCGGGGCGCCATGCTCCTGCTCCTGGATATAACGGCCCAGGCGGGAACGGAGAGACTCCGGCGGGAGTTTACGGCCAATGTATCGCACGAACTGCGCACGCCGCTGACCAATATTTCCGGCTATGCGGAGATGCTGGCCGATGGTCAGGCCTCCGCCGCGGATACGCAGCTGTTCGCCGGGCGGATTCGGGCGGAAGCCGCGCGGCTCATCGCCCTGATTGAGGATATTCTGCTCCTGTCCTCTCTGGACGAAAGCGGCAAAACAGGCCTGACGACTGCGGAGGAAGCGGATATGGGCGATATAGCGGCCGAGGTGCTGGAAGCTCTGACAGCCGCCGCCGCCGCCGCGGGCGTCACTCTGCGGGCCGCAGGCCGCGGCGCGGTGCGCGGTAAACGCTCCTTGCTTTATGAGATGTTGTACAATCTCGTCGACAACGGGATTAAGTACAACCGCCCGGGCGGGGAAGTCGCGGTTGACGTAAGCGCGCGGGCGGGGAGCGTGGAAGTAATAGTGCGGGACACGGGTCCCGGTATCCCCCCCGAGCGGCAGGGACGGATTTTTGAGCGCTTTTACCGGGGGGAGCCTTCCCGCTCGGCCAAAACCGGGGGTACGGGACTGGGCCTTTCCATCGTCAAACATGTGGCCGCCGTACACGGCGGGCATGTGGAACTGCGGAGCGACCAGGGCCGCGGCACGGAGATCGTAGTCACGCTACCGGCCTGACGCCGAACACTCGCCGGACACTCGCCGTATAATTCCGGGCCAACTCCACGGTTCCGGCCAGGTAGCCGACGCTCAACGCGCGGGCCGGCGTGCTCTCACTGTGACTGGTGAGCCAGGCCAAAAGCTGCAGGCGGCGCATCATGATAAAGGTGTCGCTCATGGCCGCGTCTTCGGGCAAGAGCGGGAGTTCGCTCCGGTAACCGCGTTCCCAGGCGGCGACATAGCGCGGCCTTTCCGGCAGATGCTCGATAAAACTCACGGCCGAGGCCTGGTCATACATATACCAGCTGTAGCCGCAATCATCGAAATCAATGACCTTGATTTTTTCCCCCTCCACCAGCAGGTTCGCGAGGCGCAAGTCCGCGTGGATAAGGCCGAAACGGTAGGGACTCTTCCCATAATCTTCCAATTTTCCCCTGATGATCGCCGCCGCCAGCGTCAGCAGCCGAAAATCATCGTCACTCATGCCCTCCGCCGCCTGCCAGCCGCCCCAGATCGGGTGGCGCCCGATAATAGTGTCAAAGTCCCAGGTAAAGCGCGGCAGCGGGATCGACTTGTCGCGGGCGCGGCTCTGCCGGTGCATCTGGGCGGTGACGGCGCCGAGCATTTCAAACTCCCGTTCCGTCGTTCGCACGTCGGAATTGCCGGGCGGGGCACCGGGCAAAAACTCAAACAGCGTCAGGCTATACGATTCCCCGGCGACGGCGACGCGCTGGATATGCCGACCGTCCAGGCCCCGGAACGGCTGGGCCGTGATCAGCGATGTGTTCTCGGCTATTTCCCCCAGCCACACCAGTTCCGACTCCAGTTCTTCCGCCGTATGATAGCCCGGGCGGCAGATCCGCATGACATAGTCGCTTTCGCCCCCGCGGCGCGATATTAAATAAGTGAGGTTCTCAGACAGCTGCAGCAGTTCGGCCCGGTGGGTGCCGGCGATCCCGAACAGGCCCAGAGCGTCAGTCGCCATTTCGTCGAAAAATTCCTTGCTTCTGGAGAGCATTTGTTTCGCCGCCTTTCTCTGTCCCCGCGCCTCAGAGCGCGGCCGCCTGGCCGATGCCAAATTCCAGTTTTTCCAGCAATTCGTCACAATACTCGCGCGTCGCCAACAGCCCGGGTTTGAATTGCAGCACCGAGGGGTCGAGCATGGAGTAGATCCCCCAGACCCCGGCTTCGTACAATTGCTGCATCACGGTCACGGCGCTCTCATCCCCGGCGAATTTCAGCCCCATGATCACGCCGTTCTGCCGTATCCGGACAAAAAACTCGGGATACCGGGCCCGGATTTTTTCCAGCCCGCCGCGCAGATAGGAGGAAATGAACTCCACATTCGCCCTGGTGCTGTCCCGCCGGAGGATTTCCAGCACTTTCAGGGCCACGGCGCAGCCGAGCTCGCTCCCCCCGAACGTAGCCATATGGGCAGAGCCGTCCCGGAAAATCCAGCTCGCCGCCCGGTCGTTCATTATTACGGCCGTAATCGGGTAAATACCGCCGGAGAGGCCTTTGGCCGTCACGATCATATCCGGCCTGACCCCGTAGCCGTAAATCGCCCACATATCGCCGCTGCGCATCAGTCCCGTCTGCACCTCGTCCGCGATGTACAAGGCCCCGTGTTTTTCGCACAGAGCCTTCACCGCCGGCAGGTAGCCGTCCTCCGGCATGACAAAACCGTAGGTGGCGGGGATCGTTTCCATAATGACGCAAGCGGCGTCGTTCAGGGAGAGGGCGGCGGCCATCGCCCCGGCGTCATTGAAAGGAACCTTGGTAAACTCAGCGGACTCCCCGGCGAGGAAGGGCTGGGCGAAGCGGGCGGCGCCCGTGTTCACGGCGAGACCCGTGTGTCCGTGATAACAGTTTTGAATGGAGATGATCCGCCGCCGACCCGTCGCGGCCCGGGCGGATTTGAGGGCCAGATCTATCGCCTCGCCGCCGCCGGAACCGTAGACGGCATGTGTCATGCCGGGGGCGCTCTCCGTCAGTTCCCGGGCCAGGGCCGCTTTGAGCGGGGAGGGAAAATGGTGGTTGCCGATGTCATACTGAGTCGCCGCTTCCGTCAGGGCGGCGATTATCTCCGGGTTGCGATGCCCCAGACTGAAGGTGCCGCCGTTGATGTGAACGTCCATCAGGCGCTTGCCGTCCAGATCCCAGAAATAATACCCTTCCCGCCGCCCCATGACCATGTCGATGCCCAGATCCAACCATTCCTGTGTTTTCCCCGTGTTCCAGCAGGCGAGGGAGTCCCTCAAAACCTGCTGTTTGTCGATAGCAGAAAAATTATCCATCCGGAGTGCCTTCTTTCTGTAAAATTTAGCCTTTCAGGCCGATGCCGGCCCGGTATTCGCCCGGCGACATGCCGGTAAAATCCTTAAATATTTTGCGGAAATAATTGACATTGCCGTAGCCGACCTGCTCCGCAATAGCAGAGATTTTGCGCGACCCGTCGCGGAGGAGGATTTTCGCGCGGTCGATCTTGACCTCCAGTTGAAAATTGACCAGGCTGACGCCGGACACTTTCTTGAAAATGTGGCTGATATACGTTTTGTTCAAGTACAGCCTTTCGGAGAGGTCGTCTAAGGAAAGCCGCTCGTCAACATGCGTGACGACATACTGGCCGATCGGGTGGATAAGCTGGTTGTCCAAGATTTGGTATTTTTTTACTATCAGCCCCACTTCGGCAAAATCACGCGTCCATTCCGCCAGAATCTCGGATTCCGCCATCGGCTGAAATGCCTCCGGCGCGCTGAATGTCCCGGCGCAGGTGAATTTCTCCAGCCAGGGCTTACGGCAAACTATATCAAAGTATATTTTTTCCTTGGCGTTGCGGACGGCGATCTGCTTGGCCAGGGGATCCATATTGGCGCCGGCGAAGATTTCGCTGATGATGGCCGCGCAAATCCCGCTTTCCGCGCCGCCGCCCTGAAAAATATGACTGATCAGGGCGTCGAATTTGTGGATGAGGGCCGCAGTCAGGTAGCGGCGGCAATAGGTTTCCGCCAGTCTGCTCAGGGCGTTTTCCAAATCATGCTTCTGCAGCGGCTGCACCAGGTAATCGTAGGCCCCGGCCCGGAAAGCCCAGCGGACAAAGCGGAAATCGGCGCAGGGGCTGACGGCGATAAAGTACGAGTCGGGGCATTTTTTCACCAAGTCGGCGAACTGGGCGATTTTTTGCCTTTCCCTCTCATCCAGCGCGTAAAATAGTATTTCTACCCTGTTTTCTCGCATATATTGGGCCGGATCCCCCCGCGAAACGCCGATTAGGTGAAACTCCCCGCGAGCGACGCCGGCCAAGAGCGCCGTCAGTTCCGGCGCCGTCGTCTCCGATTCGTCGTAAACCGCTACCCGAAACATCTCTCTTCTCCTCACGGCCGCTCGCCTTCAATTTCCGCATCAGTCAGGGCGGCGACCCCTGTTTCCCCTGTGCGCACCTTGATCACTTCGCGCACATCGTAAATAAAGATCTTGCCGTCGCCGAACCGGCCCGTGTACAGCACCTTTTCCACCGTATCCACCAGCAAGGCGACGGGCACCGTGCTGACGACGATTTCCAGCTTCACTTTTGGCAATAATTGGATGCCAACCTCCGCTCCCCGGTAGTAGGCGTTGCCTTTTTGGATGCCGTAGCCCGTCACCTGGGAAACGGTTACCCCCGTAACGCCGATTTTGTTCAGAGCCAGCAGCAACTCGTCCAGTTTGCTTTGCCGCATGACGACGACCACGCTCGACAGGGTAACGCCGCCGGGTTCCTCCCGGGCCAGCGGTTTGTCCAGGTTGGCGGCCGCGATCTTGGGGATATTGGCTTTCGGGGCGCTGACCCCCTCGGTGGACAAAAAATCGGAATAGCTGTGAATATTGTGTTCGTGCAAATCCAACCCATCGATTTCCTCCTCGACGCTCAAGCGGACGCCGGTCGTGCGTTTCAGGACGCCGAACATAATCAGTCCGGCCGTCGTGACAAAAAGGGCGACGCTCACGGCGCCCAGAGCCTGGACGCCCAGCAGGGCCGGGCCGCCGCCGTAGAAGAGGCCCGGCGTATTCGTGCCGCTGCCGTCGGAAAAAAACCCGATGGCCAGAAGGCCGAGAATACCGCCGCCGCCGTGAACCGAGACCGCGCCGACCGGATCGTCCAAGTGCAGGACTTTTTCCATTACATGGATGGCGCCGATGACCGCCCCGCCCGCCAAGAGTCCGATCAGGGCGGCGGCAGCGGGCGCTACGGTATCGCAGCCGGCCGTGATCGCCACCAGGCCGGCCAGGGCCCCGTTCAGGGAGAGGGGAACGTCCGAGCGCCCGTAGATAAGCCAGCTGAGAATCATTGCCGTCGCGGCAGCGAGAGCCGGCGCGATCGTGGTGTTGGCGAAAATTTTTCCCGCCCGGGCCATGGCCTCGCCGCTCAGGGCAAAGGTCGAAGCGCCGTTGAAGCCGTACCAGCAAAACCAGAGAATAAACACGCCCAGCGCGGCCAGGGGAATATTGTGCCCGGGAATCGGCCGCGGCTTGCCCTGACGCGAAAACTTGCCGACCCGGGGCCCGACTACGATCACCCCCGCCAGGGCCGCCGCGCCGCCGACCAGGTGTACCACCGCGCCCCCGGCAAAATCGTGGAAGCCGAGACCGGCCAGCCAACCGCCGCCCCAGATCCAGTGCCCGGAAACAGGATATATGAGCATCGTCAGCCCGGCGCTGGAAATACAGTAGGCGATGAATTTGGTCCGCTCCGCCATCGCGCCCGAAACTATGGTCGCGGCGGCGCCGGCAAACACGGTCTGAAAAACGAGGAAGGCCCAAAAAGGGATGCCGGCGGGCAGCATCGCGGCCCCGTAGGCCGCTTCGGAGGCGGGGCCACCGAGCCGGCCGAGCAAAACCCCGCCGCCGCCGAACATCAGCCCGAATCCGACCAGCCAGAACAGCGGCGCGCCGAGGGAAAAATCCATCAGGTTTTTCATTATTATATTGCCGGAGTTTTTTGCCCGGGTAAATCCCGTTTCCAGCATCGCGAAGCCGCATTGCATGAAGAAGACCAGCGCCGCGCCCCACAGTACCCAGGCAGTGTCAACCGGACTGTACATACCCCGCCTCCTTACTCCTGCGCAAAATGGCAGAGAACCACATGCTTCGGTGAAACTTCCCGCGGCGCCGGCGCCGCTTCGGCGCAGAGCGCAGTGGCGCGGACGCAGCGCGTCCGGAAAAGGCAGCCGGAGGGCGGGTTCGCCGGGTCGGGCAAATCGCCGGGTTTCAGATGGACGGTGAAATTTTCATCCGTCAACCCTTTTTTGATGCTCGGCGCCGCTTGCAGCAGAGCCTGCGTGTAGGGATGGCGGGCGTCGCCGTAAATTTCCCGGGCCGGGGCCGACTCCACAATCGCCCCCAGGTACATGATCATGATCGTGTCGGCGATCTGCCGCACCACGGCGAGATCATGGGCGACCAGCAGAATCGACAGTTGGTAATCGTCCTGCAAATCCATCAGCATGTTGACCACCTGAGCCTGGAGCGAAACATCCAGCGCGGAAATCGGCTCGTCCGCGAATATGATCTCCGGCGCCACCGCCAGACAACGGGCGATGGCCGCCCGCTGCCGCTGGCCGCCCGACAGCTGGTGCGGATACCGGGTCAAGTAGAGCGGCGACAAGCCGACCTGGCCCAGGACGGTTTCGATCGTGGCCATCCGCTCGCTCCCGCTTTTGACCCCGGAGAGGATCAGCGGCTCCTCCAGCGCTTCGCGGACGCTCATCCGGGGGTGAAAAGAACCGAGCGTGTCCTGGAAGATCATTTGCACCTTCAGCCGCATTTCCCGCTGTTCCGCGGCGGACATGGTCTCCGTGTTCCGGCCCCGGTAGAGGAACCGGCCGCCGCTGTTTTTTTCGATGCCGAGCAGCACGCGCAGGAGTACGGTTTTGCCGCAGCCGGATTCGCCGACCAGGGCGAGCGTTCGGCCGCGCTCCAGTTCGAACGATACGCCGCGGACGATCTGTTTTTGCCCGGCGACCCGCCGGAACAGCCCCTTGCGGACGGGATAAGACTTCGATATATTCTCGCAGGACATGACGACGCTGTTTTCGCCGGTCGGCATCAGAACACCCCCAATTCCGTATCTTCGCTCACATTATATTGCTGCGGGTAATGGCAGGCGCAGAGGTGGGCGCCCGAGACCGCCCGCAATTCCGGCATCTCTTCGCGGCAGGGTTCGCCCACGAACTCGCAGCGCTCGGCGAAAGGGCAGCCCGGCGGCAGGGCGGACATATCCGGCGGAAAACCGGGAATCGACTTCAGCCGCCGCGTTTTGCGCTCCTCCAGCAGCGGCACGGAGCGAATCAGGCCGATGGTGTAAGGGTGGGCCGGTCGGGTCAGCAAATCGCGCTTGGGCGAGAACTCCACGCAGCGGCCGGCGTACATGACGAAAATATCGTCGGAAAATTGGGCCGCCACGCCGAAGTCGTGGGTGATGATGATGATTGAGATGCCCGTCTGCCGCTGCACCTCGCTCAACGCTTCGATTATCTCCGCCTGAATCGTTATGCCCAGGCTGGTGGTGGGTTCGTCGGCAATCAGCACGTCCGGATAGAGGATCATGGACATCGCGATAAAGATACGCTGGCGAAAACCGGCGGAAAACTGGCAGGGGTATTTTTTCATTATCTCGCCGCCGTTGTTGATGCCGACGAGCTTCAAGACGCGTACGGCTTCGTCGCGGGCTTTTTCGGAGCCGGAGGGCGTGTGCGAGTTGTAAGCCTCCGTCAGCTGGCCGCCGATCGTCATATATGGGTTGAGCGACGTCGTCGGATCCTGAAATATCATCGATATTTCGTTGCCGCGGATGGTGCGCATTCTCTTTTCCGGAATTTGGAGGATGTCTTCCCCCTTGAACAAGACCCGCCCGCCGGCGATATAACCGGGCGGCTCGATGATCCGCAGGATGGAGCGCGCCGTGACGCTTTTACCGGAACCGCTCTCGCCGATTATGCCGAGGACTTTGCCCCGCCGGAGGGAAAAATTCACGCCTTCGACCGCTCTGACCACGCCGGCCCGCCCGGCCTTAAAATATGTGCGCAACTCGTCCGTGCGCAGGATGACTTCGTCCGCCGCCGCCGCCGCGCGGCTGATCGGCACAGGTGCAACGCTCATAATTTACCACCTCCCGGATTATCCGCGCCGCTTTTGGCGCAGACTCGGATCCAGCAGCGTTTGCAGACTGTCGCCGATGAAATTCAGGCCGAGGACCATGATTACGAGCAAGACCCCCGGCAAGAGGATGTACCACGAATCCGAGGCGATATAGCCCCGGGCGTCGGCCATGATATTGCCGATCGATATTTCCGGCGGTTTTATCCCAATTGACATATAGCTGAGCAGGCTTTCGTTAATGACCATCCCGGCGATATCGAGCGGAAACAGGGGCAGCATCGCGGGCAGGAGGTTCCGCCCGACATAGCGGGTGTAAATCCGCCAACGGCCCGCGCCCATCAGTCGCGCCGCCGCAATATAGTCGCTGTCTTTTTGCAGCATGACGCTGGAGCGCACCATCCGGGCGTAGACCGGCCAGAGGGACAGACTCAGCACTATGGCGATGGAGGTCTTATCCGGGTTGAAAAGAGTCAGGGCGATCATGGCCAGAACCACGAAGGGAAACCCCATCTGCACGTCCGTAAGCCGCATGAGGATCGTGTCAAAAAGGCCCGGGTTGGAAAATCCTGACAATACACCGACGACCGTGCCGATCAGGGCGGCCAGCACGACGCTGGAAAAGGCGATGAGAACCGAGGTCCGGATCCCATACATCAGGCGGGTCAGGATATCACGCCCGATGGCGTCGGTGCCGAGGGGGAAAGATGCTTCCCGGAACGGCTTGAGCAGACGCAGCGCCGGATTGGGCGACAAATCGTGCGGCGCCAGGAGCGGGGCGGCGATCGCTATCGCCAGGCACCCCGCTACGATAATAATACCGGCGGTCAGAAGAATATTGGCGGATATTTTGCCCACAAGCCGCGTCAGCGGGTTTTGGCCCATGACTAAATTTCTCCTTCCGCCTTGCGCAGGCGCGGGTCAAGCCGCGTCGTCCCAAGATCGATGATAATATTTACGACGACGAAAAAGACGGAAAACAGGATGATGATCGCCTGGACGAGGTTGTAATCGCGGCGGAGGATTGCGTTCAGCGCCGTGTAGCCCAGGCCGGGAAAATTGAAAACGTATTCGACGACGACAATGCTGCCGATCAGAAATCCCAGCTGGCTGCCGATTGATATGCAGACCGGGATCAGGGAATTGCGGAGGGCGTAGCGGAAGTAGGCGCCGACCCGGGAAACGCCGCGGGCGTAGGCCGCCCGGACAAATTCCTGGCTGTAGCTTTCGATCAGGGAGGAGCGGATGACCTTGGTCAGAACCGCCGTCAGCGGCAAGACCAGGGCGACGACCGGCAGGACGCAGGACATCGCCCCGGAATACCCCATCGTTGGGAATATACCCGCCCTGACCCCGAACAGAATGACCAGCATGGTCGAAACCCAATAGTTCGGCATCGACTGGAACAAAACCGCTATACTGGATATGAGCCGGTCGAGCAGAGTGCCGCTGTGCGTCCCGGCGATGGTGCCGAGGATCAGAGAGAGGACGACCGAAACCAGCAGGGAAAAAACGACGAGAATCGCCGAGAGCGGGATGGACTGCCCGAGGATGTTCAGGACGCTATCGCTTTTGAAATACGACTCGCCCAGATCGCCGCCCAGCATCTTCCCCACATACATGCGGAACTGGGTCAGGACGGGTTCGGACAGACCCATACCGTCGCGTATGGCCTGCTGCTGCTCCGGGGTTGCGTTCGGAGCCATGACCTTGGCCGGGTCGCCGGGAATCGAGCGCAGTATGACAAAACTGATGAACACCACGCAAAAGGTAACAAGCAACCCCTGAACCAGTCTTTTCAACACGCTTCCTAACATTGGCCCTATTCCTTAATTGAGGACATTTAATCCTTGGTCACATTGGCGAGAATGAAGTCGGCGCCGGCGGTGAAGTCCAATCCCTTCACATTGTTGCGCACGCCGTAGATGGCCATGGACTGCAGCAGGGGGATATCGGGCATTTCTGCGGCCAAGGCCGGCAGGTACTCGTTCTGCAGTATGCTTCTCCGCGCAGCGTCATCCGTCTCCTGGGCGAAGCGCTTCATTACATCCAGCAGTTCCGCCGTCGGCTCGTAATGGCTGATCCGGCCGTGGTAGTACCAGGAACTGAGCTTCAGCTCCGGCTCGATCCCGGACGGCTGCCAGCCGCAGTCGGTCGCGTAAAAGGCGGGCTGGGGGTCGTAAAGGATGTCGCCCCAGGCGGAGGCGTCCATCGGCGTGCATTTCGCGGGGATGCCGACCTCGGCCAGGTTTGCCACTATATACTCGTAGTATTCTTTTGTTTTCGGATAAAAACCGACCGAGGTGGTAATCTCAATCTCCGGCAGACCTTCGCCGTTCGGATAGCCGGCTTCCGCCAGCAGCTGCCGGGCCAGGTCCGGATTGTACTCGCCTACGCCCGGCACGGCAGCGTGGCCCCAAATGCGGGAGGAAACGAAGCTGTCCACCTTGCCCGCGTAGCCGCCCATAATAGAGTTCACGATCCCGTCATAGTCAATCGCGTAAGCGATGGCGCGGCGGAGCAGAGCGTTGTTCATCGGTTCCTTCTGAAATTTCGGAATGAGATGCTTGTTCTCGGTCGTAATGAATGTGACCACATTGATATTTGGGTCACTTTCCATTACCGCCACAGCGTCAGAGTCCGCCCGCTCTATGACGTCCACTTCGCCGGCCAGCAGAGTGTTAAGGCGCGTCTGCGAATCGCCCACGTACTGATAGGCAATGTGAGGCATCTGCGGGGCGCCGCTCCAGCATTCCGGGAAGGCGTCGTAATAGGCGGTCTCGTTTTCCAATTTCACGAATTTATACGGCCCGGTGCCATTATAGCCCCGGTCAAGGGTCTGGGTGGGATTGGCCAGGTCGTCTGCCGACATGACCGGGGTGGCGGTCAGCATGTTCACGAGCGCGCCCATCGGTTTGCCTGATTTCGGCGTGATCGTAAAGCTGTAATCGTCAATTACGGCGCAGGTGAGTTCGTCCGGCCACCAGGAGCCGGAGACATTGGCCGCCGCCGAGTAAGCCACACAGGAAGCGGCGGCGTCCTCTGCGGTAAAATCAGTGCCGTCGTGGAACTTGACCCCTTCGCGCAGCTTGACGGTCAAAGTCGTTTTCGCCTCGTCATAAGACCACTCGGTCGCCAGCCAGGGTTCGACCGTCTGGGTCGCCTCATTCATCTTCAGCAGATGGTCGAGGGCGATGGCTTCGGCGTGCAGCATCGACGTCGAAGTGTGATTCAGCGGGCTGAACGTAGCCTGCCAGATCTCGGAGCCGGCGATAACCAGCGTGTCGGCCGGGGTCTTGCTGACAGAGCCTGCGGCGGCGGGCGGGGTACTCGTCGCCGCTCCGCCGGCGGCGGCGCCTCCGGCCGGGGCGTTCCCGCCGCCCGAACAGGCCGCCAGGCTGAAGATCAGGATCAGCGTTCCCAACAGCGTCATTATTTTTCTCATGATTATTTATTCTCCTTTGCGGTGCAAATCAGTAGCCGATTGTTTTTTTCAGCGCCTCAAAGCCGGAAGCGATATAACTGTTGTAGAAAGCGGCGGCGTTCGGGTAGCTCTCCACCGGCATCCGTTCGACATTTCCCGCCGCCCGGATGAACGAGTCAAAATCCACTTGAATCCGCGCGTCGCCCAGGGCCTTGAGGATCTCCCCCTTCGTCGCCGGGAATACCACGCCCGCTTTGCTCAGGGCTTTGTGGAAATTATGCAGATCAGAGGTGTAAACAGCCATTTTTTTGTTCCTTTCTTTACGGGCGCGCAATGCGCGCCCCTACGATATCCTCGGCGTCGCCCCTACGATATCCTCGGCGTCGCCCCTACGATTCAATTGCTGAGATGCGTGTATTTGGACAGATCTTCGCCCACGCCGTTGAAGTCCGGTGCGGCCGCGCCGCGGTGTTTGAACTGCCACAGGTAGTTCTGCGAACCTTCGTTTCTTTGCATCGCGTCGATGATGCCGGGGTAGAGATCTGCTTTCAAAAGCCAGGGTATGCCCTTGGGGGCTCGGGCGAAGATTGTCCCATCCGGATTGAGGGCCATGCTGTCGCCGAAATAGGTGTAGGTCTCGTCGACCCCGGCCGAGTTGCAGGCGACGACGTATACGCCGTTGCAGTAAGCGCCAGCTTTGTTCGTTATTTCCCAAGCCTGGTCGTAGGGCGCCATGTAATGCGATACCCGGACAATGACATTCGCGCCGTTGCAGGCCGCCTCGCGCCAGATTTCGGGGTAGTCGCCGTCCGCGCAGATAATGGTCGCCAGCCGGGAGCCTTTCGGCCCGGGCACTACATTGCAGTGCCAGCCCGGATAAGTCGGTTCGCCGGGAAGCCAGGGGTTCATTTTCACATAGCTGTGTACGATCTCCCCCAGGTCATTCACGATTACCGCCGTGTTTTGGATAAATTTGCCATCGTCCGGCTTAATCCAAGGATTGAACACTCCCCAGACGGACAGTTCCCGACACTTAGCCTGAACGCGCTTCATCTCCGGGCCGTCCAGCTTCATGCCCACAGTGGGCCAAAAACCGGGCGCGTAGCCCTGAAAACAGCATTCCGGACAGAGGAACAGGTCAAAGCCGGGGAATCCCGCCGCCGCCTTATCCATCCACTCCAGCACCTGGTCGGTGTTTTCTTTCACCTGCTGCATGTTCGCCGCGCTTCCGGGAAAAATTTGCGCCATGACGACGCTGAGGGTTTCCGTTTCGATTTTCCCGTTTAAGGAGAAGATAGAGCCGATATTCATCCCTGCACCTCCAAAAAATTTTTTCGGTTCACGTTTGTGCAAAAAAAATAAGGCCCAAATCTTACGATTTGTGCCCCATTGCACTTCATGTCTGACCCATGCCCTATTTTATACTGCAACAAACGAACCTATTGTCAATTATCAACCCTAGTGTTGACTTGACTGTATTGGATTATAAACAACCCGCCCCCTTTTGTCAATAAGAATTATTTGGCAGGATGAATCGAAATATTTGGGTTCCGCTTCACGGCGCCAGCAGGCGGCGGATCATCCGGGCCGGATTATCCAAAAACTGCTTTGTCAACTGATAATGTTCCGTTTCCGTATAGGCTGTTTCGCTGATCCCGTCTTCCGTCAGGACAAATATCTGCGCATCCGGGCAGGCCATCAGGATCGGCGAATGCGTCGCGATGAAAAGCTGGGAACGATCGCAGGCCAGGCGGTGGACAGCGCTCAGGAGCGCCATCTGACTGAGGGGCGAGAGCGCCGCCTCCGGCTCGTCAAAGATGTAAAGCCCATCGCCCTTCAAGCGGTGGCGCACCAAGGCCAGAAAACTCTCCCCGTGCGATTGCTCATGCGGCGACCCGCCGTAAAAATTCGCCAGGTCCCCCAGGCGCTCGATTTCCGTGGCCACATTATAATAACTCTCCGCCCGGAGGAAAAAACCGTCGCGCGGCCGCTTGCTGCCCCAGGTCAGGCGCAGAGCCTCGTGCAGAGCGGAATGGCTCTCCCGGGTGGCGAAATTGAAATTGCGGGAGCCGCCTTCCGGGTTAAAGCCGCAGCAAACCGCCAGCGCCTCAATTAGCGTCGATTTGCCCATCCCGTTTTCCCCGACAAAAAAAACGATACTGCTGTTCAGCTCCAGGCAATCCAAATGCCGCGCCACCGGCAGATCGAAGGGATAGCCGGGGCGGAAGGCTTCCGGGGCCAGGCGGATGCTTCTTATGTAGTTCATGGCTTCCTCCGCTGTCGATATGCCGCTCCGCCCGCTCAGTCCCGGCTCTGCGGCTTGGGCAGAACACTGCGGAGGGCGGCGTGTATTTCCGCTATATTGATGGGTTTGGACACATGGCCGTCCATCCCGGCCTCATGGCTGAGTTCCCGATCCTCCCGCATGGCGTTGGCTGTCATGGCGATGATCGGCACGCGCGGCGGCCGCGCTCCGAGGGCGTCGGAAGCGATCCATTCCTCCTCTGTTCGGCGGATTTGCCGGGCGGCGGTCAGACCGTCCATCACCGGCATCCGGATGTCCATAAAAATCAGGTCGTAGGCTTTGCGGACAAAGGCCTCTACGCCTTCCCGCCCGTTTTCCGCGAGGTCCACCGCGAAGCCCATATCCGCCAGCAGCGTCTCGGCGATGACCCGGTTGATCTCAATGTCTTCCACCACGAGCAGGGTATAACCGTCATAGCGCCGCTCCGCGCCCTCATCCCCGGCCTCCGCCTCCGCCTCGTCTCCTTCATACGGGGCCAGCAGGACGGAGAAGCTAAAAGCACTGCCCACGTCCGGCGCGCTCGTCACCGTCAGGTTCCCGCCCATCAGTTCCACCAGCGCCTTGCTGATGGAGAGACCGAGGCCCGTGCCGCCGAACTTGCGGGCCGTGGAGCTGTCCGCCTGGGTGAAGGGCTTGAGGATGCCGGCCAGCTGCTGTTCGCTCATGCCGATCCCGGTGTCGCGCACGGCGCAGCGCAAACGGAGCAGGTCGCCCGCGGCGGGTTCCGCCTCAATTTCCAGGGTGATGGAGCCATGCAGAGTGAATTTCACCGCGTTGCCGAGCAGGTTGAGCAGGATCTGGGAGAGGCGCAGCCCGTCGCCGTTCAGCATTTCCGGCACGGCGGCGTCCACGAGAACGTCCAGGCGCAGGCCCTTTTCATCCACCTTGGTTTTGACGAGATCGCAGACATTGCGCACGATTTTCCTGATATTGAAGGGCGCGGTCTCAATCTCCATCTTCCCGGCCTCAATCTTGGAAAAGTCCAGAATATCGTTGATGATGCCGAGCAGGAGCGAAGCCGAGAGATGGATCTTGTCAATGTATTCCATGCGCTGTTCTTCGCCGGGAGCGGCTCGGGCCAGGATGGTCATCCCGATGACGCCGTTCATGGGGGTGCGCAGCTCATGGCTCATGCGGGCGAGAAAATCCCTCTGGGCCTGGTTCGCGGCTTCGGCGAGCAGCAGGGCCTTGCGTTCTTCGTTCGCTTTCAGTATCGCCGCGGCCATCGCGTTGATGCTGTCCACGATGTCCCCCAGGTCGCCGCCCGTGCTAACGAGCGTCTTCGTCAGATCGTGGCGCAGTTCGCGCACGCCCTTGACCACATAGTTGATGTCGCGCATCGTGCGCCGGGAAAAGGCGAACGCGGCCCAGACGGCAACGGCGTAAAAGAGAAAGAGGACGGAGAGGATGCCGTTCGTGACATTGTTGAATTGGGTTTCGATTTCCGTCGTCAGTTCGTTGGCCCAGATGTAGCCTATGACCTCGCCCTGGCGTTCGAGGGGATGCATGGCGTTCATGATCTCACCGCGCACCATTGAGCCCTGGCGCACAACGGCCTCGTTCGCCGCCATAACGGTGCGGCCGGGATGATCCGCCGCGATGGAGGTGCCGACGGTATGACCGAACTCCGCCGAAGGCCCGTAGGTCAGGATCGCGTCCAATTCGCGCGAATAATAACCCACGCCCAGGCCCGGATAGGCGGCGGCCACCTCGTCGGTCACGTCGAGCAATTCCTCGTTCAAGACGGCGATCTTTTCCTCCCGCGAAGCGTGCAGGGCGCCGTGGGCGGCGAGGATATCATTGTAGTCCCGCTCCCCCAGGTCAATGTCCAGAAAAGTGGCAAAAGCCATAAGCTTTTCCTCTTTTTCTTTGGTCATGATCGTCTGGGAGGTATAGTGGATCGTAAACCAGGACGCGCCCAGAGAAACCGTCATAAAAAGCAGGAGCAAGGCGACTATCTTCCCCTGAATTGAATCGAGAAAAAAACGTTTCATACAACGGGCAGCCCGTATCCGCCCGAAATCTCGACGACCTGCCCCGTCAATAGCGCGGAGCGCGCACTGGCCAGGAATACGATAGTATCGGCGATATCCTCCGGCTGAACCAGTTTGCCGAGGGGAATTTGCGGGATTAAATCCAGGGCCAGCTCTTCATCAGACCACCCGGTCTGCGTCGGGCCCGGGGCGATACAATTGACCGTGATGCCATACCGGCCGATTTCCGCCGCCAACCGGCGGGTAAGCCCTTCCACCGCCGCCCGGTTCACGCCGTAGGTTATCCGCCCGGTGCAACATTGCACTGCATCAGAGGCAATATTGATGATTCTGCCATAGTCGCCGCGGCGCTCGACAAACTCCTGTGCCATCAGAAGCGTGCCGGTGACATTTGTCTGAAATGTAAGACCGAGCGTGCCAGCCGTCAGGGTTTCGATCGAATCGTCGTCGCTGTGGACGAGGGCGTTCACGAGAATATCCACCCGTTCGTAGCGGTCAAAGGCGCGGTCAAAAATACTCTTCACGCCGCGCTCGTTGGAAACATTTTCCTCCAAAACCAGGAAGCTCGCGTTCAGCAAGCGCAGATCAACCGTGTCCCGCTTGTGTACCCTGAAAGCGCGGCCCCGGACAGCCTTGCTCTCATAATCTTCCCGATCCTTATATACCAGCACCAGGCGCACGCCTTCGCGGGCCAGGGCGAAAGCCGCAGCCGCACCGATGCCCCGGGGATTGTCCACACCGGTGATGATAGCCACTTTCCGCTTCAGTCCTAATTCCATATACATTCTCCTGCGGCAGTTTTATAAATAATTAGCTGAGTAAATACTTGCCCCCGCCCGAAACATATTATACGCCTTCCACCGGGAAAAATCAATGGCAGAAGCAGGGCGTGAAAAGAGGAAAGAGTGGAGGGTGGAGAAGGAAAATAACTCTCTTTTCTTTTTCATGCGGTAATAGTATCTTGAAAATAAGCCCAATACGTGATAGTATATCGGTAATCGGGTAAGTGAAGCGCCAAACGGAGGGAATCTCATGGGAATGAGCTATAAGAAGCTGTGGAAACTGCTCCAAACTCACTAAAGGCGAAAACGTATGAACCTCAGCCCCAATCCGGTGCTGCAATGCCGAAAGTTGTCAAGTTATATCATATCATCCACATCAGCAAGCTGTCCGCCATCCTTGCGGAAAATCACCTGATTTCCGATGCGGAGGTGCAGCGCCGTGTTCCTGTGGGCGAAACCATAGGCATGAAAGAGATTAAGCGGCGGCGCTTGGAGGAATTGACACTTTCCAGCCACCCCGGTCTGCATGTCGGTGAGTGCGTTCCGTTTTATTTCTGTCCGCGTTCGGTGATGCTGTATATGTTCCATATGCGCAACCATCCTGACATTGAGTACAAGGGCGGGCAGGAACCGATTCTTCACCTGATGGCGGACTTCAACCGGACAGTGGAATGGGCGAATCAGCATGGTTTGCGCTGGGCGTTCACCAACTCCAATGCCGGATCACGTTACTTCGATGATTTTACAGATGTGAACGACCTGAACAAGCTGGATTGGGACGCTATCCTGTCTACCCGGTGGAGTGGACATCAGGATAAAAAGCAGGCGGAGTTTCTGATTGAAAACAGATTTCCCTGGGAACTGGTGGAGGGCATCGGCGTATGTTCTTTCGAGTGGAGAGACAAAGTGAATCAGATGCTTGCCGGCAGCAGTTACAAGCCGCCTGTCAAACCGAAACCCGAATGGTATTATTAAGCACGGGGGTGAAATCATGCTAAGATTTGTAACAGGCAATCTGTTTGACAGCAAAGCTGAAGCTGTCGTGAATACAATAAACTGCGTCGGGGTTATGGGGCGTGGGATCGCGCTGCAATTCAAGAAGCAGTACCCGGACAATTTCAAGGCATATGAGTTGGCCTGCAAGCGGGGGGAGGTTGTTCCCGGCAGGATGTTTATCTTTGAATTGACCTCCCTGGTGAACCCAAAGTACATCATTAACTTCCCGACAAAACGGCATTGGCGCGGCGCAAGCCGGATTGAGGATATTCAAGACGGGCTTGCCGATTTGGTCGAAGTCGTCAACGAGCGCCATATTGCATCTCTTGCGGTACCGCCGCTTGGAGCCGGTCTCGGCGGTCTTGACTGGAAACTGGTTAAGTCAAAGATTGAAGCCGCTCTTGCGCCTCTTGCGGATGTGGATATTGAAGTTTTTGAACCAGGTGGAGCGCCTGCCGCAGATGAAGTAGTCCGTAATAAAGCAGTCCCCAATATGACTGCGGGACGCGCCGCCTTGGTTATCCTTGCCTATCGGTATCTTGGCGGCTTGCTCGACCCATTTGTGACACTGCTTGAGTTGCATAAACTGATTTATTTCTTGCAGGAATGCGGCGAGCCGCTGCGCCTGCGCTATGTAAAAGCACCGCATGGGCCTTATGCAGAAAATCTTTCTCATGTCCTGAACGCAGTGGAAGGGCATCTGCTCTCCGGCTATGCCGATGGCGGCGACGAACCGGATAAGCAAATCCGAATCATACCAGGGGCCCAGCGTGACGCAAACGCATTTCTTTCCCGGAATTCTGACACAGCAGAACGTGTAAACCGCGTAGCCGAATTGACCAGCGGCTATGAGACGCCATTCGGAATGGAATTGCTGGCCACCGTGCATTGGGCAGCGAAAAATGAAGCTGAAACTATGCTAGAAATCGTCAGAACTGTGTATGCCTGGGGACGGGAAAAACGCAAATTCAGTGAACGGCAACTCAACCTGGCCGTGGAGCGCCTTGTAAAGCAAGGTTGGATTCCGGAACCGACGGGAGCTGCGTTATGAGTACCAATACGAAAGAATCGGGCTTGGAAACTCTTGCGGGCCGACGTCCGCCAGCCGGGGTATCGAAGGAGAACAGGATGGAGCCTCTGATCAGCGAAAAACTGAGCCTCTTGCCGGCCCGGCCCGGCGTATACCTCATGAAAAACGCCTCCGGGGCCATCCTCTACATCGGCAAGGCCAAATCGCTGAAAAACCGGGTGCGCTCTTACTTTACCGGTTCGCATGACGCAAAAACCCAGGCCCTCGTCGCCCGGATCGCCGATTTGGAGTATGTCGTCACCGCGTCGGAAATGGAAGCCTTTATCCTTGAAGCCAACCTGATCAAGGAACACGCGCCCCCTTACAATATCATGCTCAAGGACGACAAATCCTATCCCTACCTGCTCATAACGGCGGAAAAGCATCCGCGCATCCTGGTTTCGCGCACACCGAAGCAAAAAGCCGGGCGCTACTACGGGCCTTATCCCAATGTCACGGCGGCGTGGGAAGCGGCCCGTCTGCTCAATCGTCTGCTGCCATTGCGCAAATGCAAAACCCTGCCGGACAAAGCCTGCCTGTACAGCCACATCGGACAGTGCCTGGCGCCCTGCGTGAACAAAGTGCCGGAAACGGAGTACCGGGACATCCTGGCCAAAGCCGCTCTTTTTCTCAAGGGTGAGCAGCAGGAAATCCTTCGCTGGCTGAAAGAGAAGATGCGGCTGGCTTCGGAGGAATTGCGCTTCGAGCAGGCCGCCGAATTTCGGGACTTGATCGGTGAATTGCGGCATTTGCGCGAAAAACAAAGCGCGGCCCTGAGCGACGAGCGCGACCGGGACGTCGTGGCTTGGGCCTGCAATGAGGCGCTGCTCAGCGTGCAAATTCTTTATTACCGCCGCGGCAACCTGATTCAGCGCGGCAGTTTTTTGCTGCCCTATTACGAATTACCCGAAGAAGCCTTCGTCTCTTTTTTAATGCAATATTACGGGGATAACAGCGCCGCGCCGCCGGAAATCTGCATCCCGCCCCTCGCGCCCTCGCCCGTACTGGAAATACTGCCGCTGGTGATCCCCAAGAGGGGCAAGGCGGCCGATCTCGTGCGCCTGGCCCAAACGAACGCCGAAACGGCCTTGAGCGAAAAAGAGCGGCTGGAGGAAAAAAA
The DNA here is from genome assembly GCA_031270805.1 of Gracilibacteraceae bacterium. Lineage (GTDB taxonomy): Bacteria > Bacillota > Desulfitobacteriia > Desulfitobacteriales > Syntrophobotulaceae > JAIRRL01. The sequence continues at coordinate 1,773 of JAISWK010000106.1, read as the reverse complement.
GGCCGCCGAACGCGAATCCGTGCTGGCGGAACTGGCGGTGCTGCTGTCCATTCCCGCCGCCCGGACGATCGAGGTTTTCGATATATCCAACCTGGCCGGAACCAACGTGGTCGGGGGCATGGTGCAATTTGCCGGCGCCCGGCCCAACCGCGCCGCCTACCGCAAATTCCGCCTGGATTCCCATAAAAACCCGGACGACACGGCCTGTATGCGCGAGGTGATCCACCGCCGCTACGGACGGCTCAAACGCGAAAACAGCCCCTTTCCCGACCTGATCCTCGTGGACGGCGGGCGGGGACAGATCAAGGCCGCCCTATCCGCGCTCCGCCGCCTGGAACTTGACCTGCCCGTAGCCGGCCTGGTCAAAAACGATCGCCACCGCACCCACGCCCTCCTGAACGCCGCCGGGTGCGAAGTACCGCTCGACGACCGCCACCGTGACGTGTTCCGTTTTTTGGAGCAGATGCAGGACGAAGCGCACCGCTTCGCCGTCGCCTACCACCGCCGCCAGCGTCTGCGGCAGATGACCCTCTCTCAGCTGGACGAAATCCCCGGCATCGGCGTGGCCAGACGGCGCCTGCTGCTGACAAAATTCGGCTCGGCGGAAGGAGTAGCCGCCGCAACAGAGGAAGAACTGCGCGCTGCCGGTCTGCCCCCGCGCGTCGCCCGGGCGGCGTGGGCCCATTTTCAGCGTGAAGACCCGGAAGCGGCGGCCCGGGCAGATGCGGAACCATGACCCGCGAGCGCGGCGCCCTGATCATAGTCAGGAGGCAAATTAATTGCAAGATAAATTTAAAATGACGGTTGAAGAAAATATTTTTGTTGCAAAAAGAAATATCATTGACTATATATGGAAAAGCGCAAATTTAGAAGGGATTTCTGTTACTTATCCCGATACGGAAGCAATTTATAATGGGCTAAGTATTTCAAATATGAAAATTGATGATATCATCGCTATAAACAATCTAAAACATGCCTGGGGATTTGTTTTGGAAAATATTAATTATGATTCCACTGTAAAAACCCTCTGACATTGACGGCCAAACCTTTTCCCATATCCGTACTATTCCCAGATGTATTCATTAATACCAAAAAAGTAGACATTTTGTCACTAACAAAAGCAGAAATTCAATAAATTTCATGCGCTGTTCGGTTTTCAATGACCTGATTCGCGGCTCAGGCGGATCCCAAATCGCCGCATTGTTGGCTGCAAGTTAAATGGAGGGACTTTTTACAGTGGAATCAATGTCAGACAAATTTAAAACTTCTACTTGCTGATCAGTAGTCAATTGGTTAAAGCCATCCATTTCTGTAATTGATTTCCTAGATGCAATGTGATCCGCTTCCAAACGTTCAACACTGTAACCATATACTGGATCAACTTTTGTCCCTTCTGGATTTACAGAATCTCGTACTTCCTGTGATGGAGTCCTTTTGGGCAATTGAGCGTATTTCTCTTTTGAAACTCCAGTTATTCGTCCTTGCCCATTGTCCTCCACGGCGTCGGGTTGGCCTTGTGCAACCGCCCTGCCCCGCTCCGCGACACCTCCTGCGGCATCTTCGGGATCGACAGGCAGAGAAGGATCGCCGTTCCGCCTGTTCTGCGTATACGACATCAAAGCTCCCTGCGCCATCCCAACTATAACAGAATTTGTTACAGAATTCAAGTTTGCACACTGCCCACTCCCCACTCCCCACTCCCCACTCCCCACTCCCCACTCCCCACTCCCCACTCCCCACTCCCCACTCCCCACTCCCCACTCCCCACTCCCC
>JAISWK010000083.1 GCA_031270805.1 Gracilibacteraceae bacterium | reverse complement strand
GCACAAGTTCGACTAACCATTCGGCGAGGCCGAATGGAGTCTCCTATGCCGCCCAAGCCGAACTGCCATCCGCCCCTACGATGTCCTGGGTTGCTGTCAATGCTTTTTCACACAGTCTGCCGTCCCCATTTTGTCCCGTCCTAATCCCTAACCACTAACCACCCCGCCGCTTCGCGGCACCCCTCCAAAGGAGGGGAATCCCTAATCCCTAATCCCTAAATCGCCCATCTCAGCCGTTCACCGTTTTAAGCATCGCGCCAAAAATCTGACTGTTATCGTCGTATAAATATTTGCATAGTTCCATCGGCGCACAAATCCGGATGCTGCGGTAATTTTTCTCAATCCAGCCTTTCCGTTTCAGGTTGTTCAGGGCCTTGGTCACGGTGACGCGGCAGACTCCCACTATGCCGGCCAACTCCTGGTCAGAAAAATGAACGGACAAGTCGAGCCCTTTTTCCGTGTTAACGCCAAAGTCTAAAGCGAGTTTCAACAGAATATGCACAATCCGCTTCTCCGCGTCGCTGAAAGCCATATCGGCGATCTGGTAGCTCAACATCCGGATCTTGCGCGTCAGCGATTGGAGGATGGCCAGACCGGTTTCCGAGTCCAATTGCATGAGACGGATGATCTCGCGCTGATTCAGCACGATGAGTTCCGACTTCATCATGGTCACGGCGTCGCAGGGCCGGGGCTGGGAGTCTATGGCCGAGGCCTCCCCGAAAAAACTGCCGGCTTCGTGGATGGAAAGGATTTTTTCCGACCCGAAACCCGCGTCGTCCCCCTGAATCAAATATACCTTGACCCGCCCTTTTTTTACATAATAGCATGTATCGCCGATTTCATACTGACTGTAGACAATCTCCCCCGCGCCGTACTGCTTCGATCTCCCGATTTCGTATTTCTGAAAAATGCTTTCAAAGCGCTGCGCCCTGCCTTTAATCCAAGGCGAGTCGTCAATCCGGAACATATGAAACACCTCCATTTCCACAAATTACATATAATGTTTGAATATTCAGAACAATAAGCATATGGCAACCCACGAGTACATTTTGCTAAAAAAAGAATATAGATAATATATGGTTAGTCGAACTTGTGCAGGATATATCTTGAGGAGCCGTTTGAAACCTGTGCCTGGTAGCATTATACTACAAAAATCCGCCGGTGAATTGTAGCGCAGACAACAATCTCGCAATTATTTGCATTATTTTGAAGAAAAAGGCCCGGGGCCCAGCTAGTCAAAGCAAATCCGGGGTGAGGCGCCCGCCGCTCCGCAGCCTGTCCCGCGCCGTCTGCAAGGTCTGATCCAGTTCCTCCAGTGCTTTCAGACTTTCTTTTTCGGCCGCCGTCGTTTCCAGCACTTGGGCGACGCCGCCGTTCCTGATCACGACGCGTTTGTCCGCGCTCAGGGCCAAAAGTGGATCATGGGTCGAAATCAGGACGATTTTTTCCTGTCGCGTCAAAAGGGCGACGGCTTCCCGCCGGTTGACGCCCGCGTTTTCGATCTCGTCGATCAGGACGATCGGCGAGCGGCTCATATAGGCCGTGTCCGCAATCATGAGCGCCCGGGACTGGCCGCCGGAAAGCTGGGTCACTTTCGTGTCCGGCTGGAATTTTTCTCCGGCCAGGGCGTTGGCGCAGACAAAACACAGTTCGAGTACGCCGCCCCCGGCCCGCCCCGGCCAGGCGCCGGCCGTAAAGGGAATCGCCCGGCTGCGGGCGTGCATTTCCAGGAATTCGGCCACGGTGAGGTCCATGACAAAGTTCATATTCTGGGACAATTGGGCCACGATTTTGCCTTCCAGGCGAAAACGCTCGTCTTCCCCGACGGCGGCGCCATTGATCAAAACCTGCCGCCCCGTCGGTGTATCCGCCTGGGCCAGACACTCGATATCGGCCAGCAGACGGCTTTTGCCGGAACCGGTCGGCCCGACGATACTGACGACCTCGCCGGCCCGAATGTCCAGCCCCACCGCTTCCGGCTGTCCGGACTTGTCCCGCCCGGCCAGGAGGGTCAGGCGCTCTACGGCGCGGGTTTCCGCCGTTTCCCGCGTCATGGCTTCCAGGAAAAGGGCCAGTTGCTCCGGCAGATCCTCCGCCCGCAGACCGAATTCTTCCAGCCGCTCGCCGCTCACGTCCCCCAGGGCCGCCGCCAGAGTTTTCCGCCCGTCCAGGGCGGGCAAATTGAGATTGAGTAAAAAATCATCCACGAGCGGCCAGGCTGCAGTCAGGCGCCTGAGGGGCCATGCGGCGATCGACGACCGGTAATCGCTCACTCGCCGTACTCCATCTTGCGCATCATCCCCATTTGGTAATTTTTTCCTATCCGGATCTCGCCCGTGCAATAGGAGCAGGCCGCGGCCGGGGTCGTAAAACGCAGGCGCCGGTCGGTCAGCGCGTCCGTGTCTTCGGCGGCGAGGATTTTTTTACCCAGCAAAAAAGCGCCCTGCCCAGTGATGCCGTTGATAAAAATAATCCGGGCCTTTCCGTTTACCTGGCGGATGTTAAAGGCAAAAACCTCCCGCTCGGCCTGAGAAACGACGTCCCCTTTGGTCACCGCGACCACGTCGGCCAGTTTCAGCATCGGGCCGATTTTGCGCGGCGTGTGGACGCCGGAAAGGCAGTCGATGACGCAAACGCCGAGAACGCCCGTGATATGGGGCGAACAGCGGTTGCACAAGCCGGCGCTCTCCGTGACCAGGATGTCCAGCCCCTGTCGGCGCCCCCAGTGGAGTCCGCCTTCGACATTGTTGACAAAAAAATGATCCGGGCAGAATTTGCCGGAAAACCCGATTTGCACCGGCACGCCGGCCTCGGCGTAGCGCTGGCGGTCGAAGGAAGTCAGGCAGTCGAATTTGACGACGCCCAGTTTTTCCTCCATGCCGGCGGCCAAACGCAAAATAACCGATGTTTTGCCGGAGGAAGGCGGCCCCGCTACCGTAACCATTTTCATCTGTCCGCGCCCCTGCCTGGCCGGCGCCCGCTCTCATCCAGCCGCTCCGCCGCCGACTTGTACAAGGCCAGCAGCAAGAGGCCCACGCCGGCGACAAAAATCTGGCTGTATTTTGTCATATATAAAAATCTCGTCATACCCACGGCGTCGTAATCCGCCCCCACGACGGCGATATATTCACCGCCGGCGCTCTGTATCCCTTCATAAACAGAAACGCGGGCGCTGCTCCATCCGGCCGCGTAGCGCCGCGCCTCCAGACCGCGCACCGCCCGCTCGGTCATTGCGTCGTCAATATTTTCGTCCACGGTTCCGCTGGGAAAATACTGCGGGTTTTCCGGCCCGCGCCCGTCGGCGACGTAGTACCAGTAAGAATCCTCGTTTTTCGCTGTGATATATAAACCGCGCAGTTCATGTTCCGCCAGGATCGCGCCCATCCGCTCCCGCAAGGCCAAAAAATACGGATCCCGCTCGTCCGCTTCCCGCGTGAGCCGCGCTATTTCCGCCGGCTCCAGCTCCGCGCCCAAGAGGCGCACCGCGTTGGCGGCCCGCTCCGCCACCAGGTCGACGGCCAGCTGTTGAGCGCGGAAATCACCCAGGCCGAGCGTTATGACGAACAGGAAAAGAAATGTTACGATAATGACATGTTTTTTCGGCGCGCCTTGCCACATTTTTCTCCCTCTCTCTTCACGGCGGCTCTTTCCCGCAGCAAACTGAATTATACCTGACAGCGGGGGAAAAATCAAGAGCTGAGGGTCTTTTGAGGAAATCAAGCGCCTTTCAAAATTTGGGTCAATTGAGTCAAGAGGTCTGTGCCACCGGTTACGGATATGCTTCCCACGTTGTCACAGATTTTCTCCAGATACTCCAGTTCTTTCAGTTTGTATAGCGTCTGGTTTTCGTCCATCAGCTTGGCGGTGTTCAGTAGGCTTCTGGTGGAAGCGACTTCCTCGCGGCGCGTGATGACATTGGCCTGGGCTTTCTTTTCCGCAATCAGAACGGTGTTCATAATGTTGCGGATTTCGCCCGGCAAGATAATGTCTTTGACTCCCGCCTCGGAGAAAGTCACAAAATACTCCGCTTCCTTTTCTTTCAGGCGGGTGAGCATTGCTTTCGACAGCTGCTCTTTGTTTTCGAGAATCTCGTCGAGGCGATATCTACCGACATACTCGCGCAGAGCCAATTGCAACAGGATATGAATCTGCTTTTCATAGTCGTCTATTTCGGTGTGTATCTTCACATAGTCCGCGATCTTATAGTTGCAGACAAAATTTATGCGGAGAGCCACCTTGTCGAGCGTCATCATTTCCTGGCCGGTAATGTCCATCTGCAAGGCACGGGTGTCAACGGGATACAAAGAGACATTTGCGCCATTTTTCCAGAAGTAGTAAGTACCCGGTTCGAGCAGCCGCACAAACACTCCGTCATAGCACAGCCGAGCCTTCTGGTAATACTCAACGGTGAACTGCATATAACGCGATTTGGGAATGTGGGCAAACAGATACTTCGGCACATCCTCAGACACTTCGGGCGTTTTAATGCTCACAACCTTAAACTCGTGCTTGTCGTAGATTTTGAAAAAGGCATACTTGCCACTGACTAAGGTCTCACAGTATTTGCCGTTCACAAAATGAAAGGCAAGGGTTTCATCGGCGACATCAGCGGTTTCCACTTCACTGGCGAGTTCGGAGTTTTTAAGGAATACGTCAAGGTCGTAGCCATCCACTTTGAACTCAGAACCCGTGTGTAACACTTTCACGCTGTGAGCAAACCCAAGCCTGGTGTGCTTGCCGGGTTTCAGGTATTCGACAAATTTGCCGTTCTTAAAGAGAAGCCCTCTCTGGTTTTCGCTGATAATTGTTTTCATTGCGCCTTCCTCCCTTAAATTATGGCGTTTGTGCGGATTGCCTATACCGATATTTGCGGCGGATAAATTAAGCATCTCATCGACGACCACGGAAGCTAATGCTCTGATGGCCGCCGTGCCTATGCGGTATCCTTTACCGGCAGGGCAAAAGCGGTATTGCTTTCCTTTCCCCTTGCGGAGAGCGGTCAGCGCGGCAATCCACGACGCCACTTGTTAGTGGGGCGAGTTTGTTAACTCGGCCCTAGCTCCTCGCGTGAGGTATTACCATCCAACTGGCTGACTCTAACGTCAGGCGGGATTCGAACCCGCGTAATGTGAGCAAGCTTCGCTTGGTATACCCTGAAAGCAGAGCTTTCCGGCACCGCGGGATGTTTGCATTGCCTTCTTCCCAAACGCGAACGTGAGGGTTACGGCGTTTTAGCTACTGACATCCGCGCAAAAGCGACCTTGCAAGAGTGATTATATGCTGCGGAATGATATAAATCGTGGAAAAAAAGTTGCGAACTCGTTTTAAGAGTCCGCACAAGTTATTTATCAACAGCCCCTAAAGTGATTCTTGCATTGAGATTCGGTTCTTTATCAGCGAAATGAAACTGTCCGGGGCGGTTACCCTCAGCATGGGACCGAATGATAGGATTCGCACTAGGATTTCCGATTCGTCTTGCGCCTCATACCACAGTTTCACATCATACATTCCATTGTCGAGCCGCCGCGTTTCCTTGCGGCAATCGGAGAAGTGGAGCATTACACGTTCAAGGGCGTTTCGCTCGTTTTTCAGGGTAAAGAGAACCGAGGCATTGCGGCGTTTCGGCGCGATTAGGCGCTCGTCAACGTACTCCTCAAGCAGTTCACAGCGTTCGATGCGTTTGAGGTTAATGTATGCGGCATAACTTCCACCCGCCGTTTCAAGTCGAAACTTGTCGTCCTTTGATGAATACTCCAAACGGTACGGAATAAACCGACCATGCATAAGGCGGCCCTGCCGGTTGCGGTATTCGATCTGCAGATGACGTTTCTCGCGCATAGCCGTCACTATTGTCTTGAATCGAACAATATAATTCTCGTCTGCAAACGGGTCGCTATCCGTATATCGGTCAAAGAAAACGAAATCGTCAGATGTAAAAAGCGGCTCGATACCGTCTAAGCCTACAGGGGAAACGCCGAAGAGGCAGACTCGCGGGTCGAGCGAGATTGCTTTCAGCCATCGTCTCTGCAAAGTCGTCAGCGGCATTTTCGGCACTCGCTTTATCGGCGTTTGGAAATCCTTGTCCAGTACCGCCCACTCGCCGTTTTTCAGTGCGGGCATAATCGACAGGACGCTTTCTGAAAACGCCTGCTCCCGGATTATTTCATCGATTCGCTTTACAGTCAGTTCGCCTTGCAGGGCCTCGGTTATGATGGCGGCGACGGCATTAAAGTAAGCGGAATAGATCTCGCTAAACAGCATTTCCGCCTCCTTTGTACATTTCGGTCAGTGCGGCGAAGTCTGCCCAAAACTGCCGCTCGACCTTTTTGTTCGAGCAAGTCAAGGAGGATATCCGACCGATAAAAGTCCTCAGCCACGGAATCAGTTCCCCAGCGTCGTACACATCGGCTGTGAACCTCCATTCCTTCTCTGCGGTTTGCCTGACACTCCCACAACGCTTTTCCCGCTCCAGACGGTGAATGATATGTACATCTTTAGGGTCGACCGCAAGCACCATCTCAATATGCTCAAGTCTGTACTGTCCGCAGGACACTCCCCAAATGTACGGCTGCTCTGCTTTGAGTAGATCTTGAAATGCGTTGTATTCAGGTTCGGTTTCCCCAGGCGTCACTTTGGCTATTGCGTCCAAGCGGAAAAAGGTGATTTTCTTTTTCCCGGCGCCATACGCCGCAAGATACTGCCGGCCGCCCTGTGTGCTGATGTAGATTTTCAATGGCGCAATAAGGCCTTGCTTTCTGCCGCCGTGACGGTCGGCAGCCAGTTCAAGTTCGACATTTTGGTGAGCGTGGATAGCAGCAAGCAAATCCAAAAGGATACCGTTATCCAAAGCAAATACCACATACCTATGTTTGAACGAGAATATGGTCGGTGTCGGCGCCTTGTATTTATCGAGGATGAAACTGCCGACTACGCCGAGCGGACAGCCTTCGGAGAAAAAGGCGACAGCATCGCGCCAAGATTGCAGTTCGACGGAATCGGTCGGTAAAGCGTAGAGATACTGCTTACCGCTCTTGACGGTTAGGAGCAGCCCTTCGTCTGTATATTCCTTCAGCTTTTTCCGCAGGGTGGATTCGTCTATCGGCTCGGTGTAGTCAAGCGACGACAAATATTCGCCGTCTATGACTTCAAGCAGCTCCGTGAGGCTACGTGGTTTGCCGTCAGCGAGTATGTCAAGCAGGATAAAATGTAAGCCAATGTCGTTCTTGGTGAAACTGGCGGCTTTCCACGCTTTGTACAGCGGATTGTAGGGAATGTGGCGGCTATCTACAGACAGAAAAACCGCCTTTCCGGAGGAATCTTGGCGAAACGACATGAAGTTACCGAGCCAACTCTCAATCCGGCGTTTCTCGTTGTCATAGCTGCGCAGGCTCTTTGGGCCGACTTCGTCGCGGCTCTTGAAGCCGTAGACAAAGAACTCCCGCATATATATCCGTATGCGCGACACATCCTTGATTAGCTCGCTGTACGCCATTCCCAATCCCTCCAATATTTGCTTCGCCATTTCCGTTCTTTACAGGAGTATTCAGGTGCCTTGGCAGGTACTCTGCTCGCAACACATTATTCCTACTTCTGCAAATCAGCAGGAATTTCAATAAAATTATCCTGACAAAAATCGATAAAGCTCTTCATGGCTAAGTTACTGGGAACAACATGGCTGTTCTCCCATCGATTTATAGTTGTGAAATTCACATTAAGCGCCTTCGCTAAATCAGTTTGGCTGAGATCTAATTCCTTTCTGACTCTTTTCATAAATTCAGGGAAATCCATAATTAATTGTTCCTCCTCACCGAGCAAATATAGCATCTGCAATTCAGCATTATAGCATATGCCATAATGATATGCAAGAAAAATTTCTACCTATGCGGATGGGCTGATTACGCCCCTCCAAAGGAGGGAACCACCCCGCCTTAGTAGGAAAGAGAGTTCTCGTCTCACTCTTTACTCTTTCCTATTCACTCTTTCCTTTGAAGGGGAACCACCCCGCCGCTTCGCGGCACCCCTCCAAAGGGGAATTGAACAAATTTCGTGCTTTTCGCGCTTTTCGCGGTTTGAAAAAAAAGTCTTGCGCCATACACAGATATTCTCATCTCTAAGCTCTCATCTCTAAGCTTTTTACCACAGCCAGAAAATAAAATCAAGGCTTTTTCTAAGTTTTTCTCAGCTTTTTTTCAGGAAATTTTCGGTTGCTACAATCCTTGTGGATTCTGCGACGCCGGGACGCGAAAGCCCCGATGATAAGATCGGGCGCGCCCCGGCGCGCAGAATGACACCCGGTGTTGTGGGCGCGGATGGCGTTCGGCTTGGCGCCTCGTTGCCACTAACGATATGCCGCCGTTATTAGCGATAAGTTCCCTACTTTGCGGGAGAACGACCACCCCGCCGCTTCGCGGCACCCCTCCAAAGGAGGGGAATTGAACCACCCCGCCGCTTCGCGGCACCCCTCCAAAGGAGGGGAATTGGCGGGTGAGGGGTGAACCTTTCATCCGCACAGGTAGAAAAATTTTCAATTGAATCCGCCCCATGAACGTGGTATAATCTGGGGGAGATAGCAGACATTTTTCCGCTGCTTGAGGCGCGGATTGTACGGGGCGTTAATAATATGAAATATCGGCACAATAAAATAAAAAGGGAGCATCACCTGATCGACGGCGCGCTGGAGCTTTTGGAATCTCTGAGCGATTTAGACGTCGTGACGGATATTATCCCCGGCGTTATCAGCGTTACGCGCGCGCGGGAAAAAAGCGCCGCTTACCAATATGAAACGGAAACGGGCTGCAAACTGCTCCTGAAAGGCGGAGGCGCCGTCCAGGAAGTGTTTGTCGTGACGGAATACCCGGAATTGGTGCGGGAATGGGCTGCGCTCGTGGACGCGAGCCGCAGTGATTCGCCCCAGCCGCCGGCCCGTCGCTTGAGCGGCCGCCCGCAGCCGGCCCAGGGCGCGCTCATTGAGGAAAAAGACCTGACAGAACGCTCGCCGGAATTGCGCGGAATTCGGGAGAACGTGAAAATGGTCACTATCAATCAAAAAATGCGGGACGCCTACGTCGCCAGTCTGGCCGGCGCCGACAGTGTGGCGACGGTGGGGGAGATGGTGCCGCCGGCGCAGGCGGCAGAACTGCGCCGCCGCGGGGCGGAAGCGAGGCGGGACAAGTGAAGTCTGAACCGCTGTTCGCCGATAGCGACTACTTGATCCGGGCGCGGGTGACGCGGGCCGATATTCAGCTGCTGGTCAAATACGTGGAGAGCATGGGGCATCTCGGCCTCGTCACCACAGTGGATCAGCAGGCGGGCGAGGTACTGATCCAGACCACGCGCAGTCTGGAATCGGAACTCCGCGAACTGCTTGCGGCTCTGCCACTCCGGCTGGAAATAGCCAAGCCTGTTTATTGAAGGGAGTATGCCATGGATTGTCCGAATTGCGGCGCCGCGAACAGCGATGAGCGTAAATACTGCGCCGCCTGTGACACGGAGCTTATTGCGCCGGAGGGGATGGATAACTCCGCCTGCCCGGATCCACTCCCGACTCCGAGTGAAAAAGAATCAGACGATCAATCGGCGGATTGGGAGGCGGATATGGAGGCATTTATCGCCAAGCGCCAGTCTTATTACATGGACAAGTTTGAGTATATGGGCTGGCGGAATAAATTAACCTGGAATTGGCCGGCTTTTTTCCTGGGAACCGTGTGGCTTATATACCGGAAAATGTATAAGTATACCCTGATATTCACCGCCATTTCCTATATCCTCGGTCGGTTCCTGCCGGCCAACTTTGCCGGCGGTATGTTTATACTGCCGGTGGTGCTGGGGTTAAGCGCCAATTACCTTTACATGCTGCATGTGCAAGCCAAGCTGAGAGCGGCCCGGGCGACCGGTGACCGGCAGGAAAAGGCTCTGTATATCAAAAACCACGGCGGGGTGAACTTATGGGGCGCTTTAATCCTCTTCGGACTCCTGCTCGTCTTCTTGTATTTCACCATGCAGACGATAGTTGTTGACCCTGCGGGACGGAATGTTTTTATGTAGAGTGATGAGTGTAATTATGGATAAACGATACCGCGATATTATCGCTAAGGAATTTCGTGACTGGGTTCTTAACACGGTTCGCAGGTTGGACAATGCGGAAACCAACCGTCCGTTTCATGCGGCTTTATTATCTGATGAAGCTCTCTTTTGGAGCCGTTTTGAGAGGTCTTTCAGCACGTCTTTTGGACAGCGGGCAATAGAGGAAATCTCAAAGGTTGTTGCCGTTGCCGGCGGAGCCTCAGATTCTAGCCGCCAGAAAGTTACAAATATCGGTATTGATTCCGCAGTTGATGGGGCTATCAAGACACACCTGAATTCACTAAGGACAGGCAAAAGGGCAACAAGGTGGGAGACAACCATTGAAGAAATATCTAAAACTACACATTCGGGAGATATTCTTACCATTCGAATTATTTCAGACCTATGGTGGATTAAGGGCGGGATTGACCATTACATGAGTATAAAAACCGTAAAGCCGAATATTGACCAAACTGCTGTTGCCAAACAGGACTTAGGAACTGCCCTCAAATAACTTGTGCAGTTGGCGCAGCAATTTTGTGCTCTGGCAAGGCGCCAGGTTCCGCTAATACTGGCTGTATTTGCGGGTTCTGGCAACGCAGCCAGGGTGCAAAAGGGCAAGTCAAATGTATAAGTTATTTGAGGA
>JAISWK010000044.1 GCA_031270805.1 Gracilibacteraceae bacterium | reverse complement strand
GTTGTTATCAATTCGGTTCTGGCGGCATGTCGAGTGACTGCCGAATGGAGCCCTTCCTTCTTCGTCCACTGGACGCGGTCGGACTCCATTCCCTTCGACTAAGGCCGCTGGCAGTTCGGCGCCAACAATTCAGCTACGCCCTTGCAGGGCTTGCTGGATTGGGCGCCTGTTGCACGTGACTTACCAACGGCTCGGTGACTCGCCGGGTAAGTCTCCGAGGCGGCCAGTCTCAGTTGCAGAGGGCTTACCAACGGCTCGGTGACTCGCTGGGTAAGTCTCTCGCAATCCGCCCGTTGGTTTTCGACTCCCTTTCTCACACAGTCTGCCGGCCCCGTAGTCCGGGCGCGGCACGATATTTCCTTTATTATAGCGCGATTTGCGCTCGGAGAAAAGGGGGGCGGACAATTTGCCCCCTTTACTTTTGGGACTATTGGTGCTACGATATACTCCGGGTAGGAAGATATTCGGCGGCGGCGCTTGTTTTTCCCCGGCGCCGTCCGAAATATATAATGAGTCGCAGTGTTTTCGCGGCCGCCAAAACGAAGGAGTTGAGTTAGCCATGATAAATAAAAATACTAAAGGCCGGATTGCTGTTTTTCTCGCTTGCACTCTACTGTTAAACGCCCTTTGTCTGTTCCGGCCGCCGGATTTGCAGGCGGCCTCTTCTTCCGGCATGAAGATCGCGCGCATATCGGGCGAAACCCGTTACGAAACAGCCATCCAGGTAGCCCAGGCCGGCTGGAAGGACGCCGCCGTCGCCGTTATTGCCTCCGGCGCCGACGCCAACCTGGTCGACGCTTTGACCATCGCGCCGCTGGCCCGGATTATGAACGCCCCCATCCTGCTCACGAACGGCTCGGATCTGACGGAAGCCACGGCGCAGGAACTGCTCCGCCTGAACACGGACACCGTCTATGTCGCGAGCGGTCTGGGCGTTATCACTCAGCGCGTGCGCAGCCAATTGGAACGTATCGGCGTGCGCGTCATAGCGCTCGGCGGGCAGAACCGCTATGAAACCGCCCTGAACATCGCGAAGGAAATCGACCGTTTCCGCCCCGTGTCCACCGTCCTCGTCTCGACGGGTTATTCCAATGTGGACGCCCTTTCGGCTTCCTCCATCGCCGCCCAGAACGGCTGGCCCATCCTGCTCAGCGCGCCGGAGGGGCTTCCTTCGGATTCCCGCGTTTTCATTGACAATACCAATATCACCAAGACCTATGTCATCGGCGGCAGCGGCGTCATAAACGATCAGGTACTCAGCACCCTGAAAAGCCCGGAGCGCCTGGGCGGAGAGGATCGCTACGCCACGAACCTGGAAGTGCTCAAGCGATTTGAAAACGACATGGACTTTCAGAGTCTGTATGTCGCCAACGGGCTGAACAGCCACCTCGTGGACTCCCTGGTCGCTTCCAGCTATATCGCCGGCCATCCGCTCCTGATGGTGGATAATATCCGCGTGACCCGACCGGCGCTGACTTTTCTGGCCGGCCACACCATCGCCACGGCCACGGCCCTGGGCGGTACGGCCGTCGTTTCGGACGAAATCCTCAAATCCCTTGGGAACACGGCTATCAGCGGCGGTTCCTCCTCTTCCTCCGGCGGTTCGTCTTCCGGCGGCGGCTCATCCGGCAAAACGGCCTTTCTCCTGAAAGACGGCGAGGATTTGATCATATACAACGGCGGCAATTACACGCCGGCCCGCATCAACGCTTTTGAGGAAACGATCCGGACGCTGACCATTGACGCGGCCGTCCTCAACGGCACCGTCACCATCACCGATATGATTATTGAAGGCGACGTGCTGATCAAGGGCGGGGGCGAACACTCGATCAAGTTTGTCAATTGCACCTTTCTCGGAAAAATGACCGTGGAAAAAAAGATGGCCAAGAGCGGCGCCATAGGCGTGCGCGTCTATTTCGGCCGCAATACGATCCCCCCCTGGCGCATCACCGTGAAATCCAAGGCGATCATTGAGAGTTACGCCACCGTGCCGACGCTGGGCCGGATCAATATCACCACCGCCGACGAAGTCGTCGTCATGGCCCCCGCTTTTCAGGTTGTGTACGACGTAGAGGTCAAAAGCCCGAAAATAACGGTGCGGGATGATATCGGCCTGCTGCTCGTCTCCGAGGACGCGACAGTGACGCTGAACGGCACGAAAGCCCTGGTGGAAACGCTGGCCACGGACGGCACAAAACTGACTCTGGCCGGCAAGGGGAAGATCTACCGTTTTCTGGCCACGAAGCCCGATAAAATCAAAGTGCGCGTCGTGCGAGGCGCCGACATCCGCGACGTGAGCGATAACCGCTACGAAACTTTCGACTTCATTCCCGCCCACCTCGTCACGGTCGATGTGAAAAACATGGACTACGACGCTCCGCCCGTGATTGAGGACGGGGAGATGGTTACGGCCTTCTTTTTCCCGGACGACGACTACGCCCTGCCCAGCGCCGTCAAGGTGCAGCTGGGTTCTTCCGCCGTGGGGCCGGAGTATTATAATTATGACCGCCCGGAGGCCAAATTGGAGGTCTACCGTATCACCGACCATTTGACCATTACGGCCTCCGCCAAAAAAGCCACCGACTACAAGATCACCGTCAAAGCCACGGGGATTAAATACACGCTCATCCTGAACGACCGCGTCGTGGAGCCGGGCGCGCTGGGCAAAGACGGGCAGACGCTGGAAGTCCACCTGACGCCGGAAAACGGTTATCGCCTCCCCGTGCCCCTGAACGTGGCGCTGACGATGGACGGGCTCAGCATTTCCCAGGGTACGGGCGGCGGCTATACCTACACGGTGCGCAGCGAAGAGGAAGCGGTGGTGTATATTCCGGCCTTGACGGGGCCGGTCACCCTGACCGCGCCCGGCCAGAAAATCGGCCCGCTGAAACTGACGGTGAAAGCCACCGGCCTGACTTACGCGGCGACGCCGGCCACGCCTGAGTACGGCCTGCCCCTGAATGTCCTCTTTACCTCAAAACCGGGCGCTTTCCCGCCGGCGGAAGACAGCGTCGCCGTCGATATGGGCGGCCATCGCCTCACCCCGGACCAGGGCGGCGTGACCGGCGACTACCGGATATACCGCGTCGCCAACGACGCGGTGGAAGTGTCGATTCACCGCGTCACGGACAGCGTCACCATCACCGCCTCCGCCCGCAGTCTGCCCACATTCACGGTCAACGCCCCCGGGCTGGAATATGTGGCTACCCCGCCGCAGCTGACCGTGATGGGCCAGAGTCTCGCCTTGGCCTTTACCCCGGGTGAGGGCTATGACCTGCCCGAATCCAGCGGCGTCACCGTGACGATGGGGGTGCGGACGCTGGAAGAAGGCGTGGGGTACACCTATATCAAAAACAATGATTTTGCGGCGGAGCTGCGCGTCCCGAATATTATCGACAATGTCGTCGTCAATGTTTTCGGGGTTAAAGTGCCCACGACCAAGCTGAGTATCAAAACTCCGGGCCTGGATTATATAGCCGCTCCGCGCGCTCCCGTCGTCGATCGTCCCTTCAGCGTGAGTTTTACGCCGCAGGAAGGCTACCTTTTGCCTGCCAGCCCGGCCGCCGCTTTTTCGGTCAAAATGGGCAGCACCATGCTCGTCCAGGGTACGGATTACACGCTGGTCCTCGTCAACCCCTACACGCTGGAACTGCTCATCCCGAATATCAGCGGCGACGTGACCATCAGCGCCCAGGGGCGTAAGCTCCCGACGATCAAGGTCAACGCCAAAGGGATCGACTACACCCTCGCTCCCCCGGTATTCACCGATTTCGGCCAGCCGCTGACGATAGCCTTCACCCCGCAGGCCGGTTATTTCCTCCCGAACCAGAATGAACTCATGGTGCAGGTGGGCGCCGCCTTCCTCTCCCTGTCCGAGTTCACCTACACTCCGGTCGGCAACGGCGCGCAGCTGATGATTCCGGCCGGCACGATCATGGGCGACGTGACCGTCACGGCCAACGGCAAGGTCAAGCCTACTTACAAACTCACGATCAGCGCCACCGGTCTCACATATTCGGCCGTGCCCAAAGCTCCGGTCGAAGGGGAGCCCGTGGATATCGTCTTCACGGCCAAGAGCGGTTACTACCTGCCGAAGGACGAGATCGTCATGGTCAATATGGGCGGAGTCAACCTGATCCCCGGCACGGATTTTCACCTGAACCGCAGCTATGAGATCGATAACGATACGCTGTCCATCATCATCGAGTATGTGAAAGGCGATATCTTCATCTCCGCCCCGGGCCAGAAAGTGCCCGTGGCGACCGTGAAGGCCCCGGGCCTGGACTTTGAGTTTACCCAGCTCATCGCCATCGACGACACGCTGCGCGTGACCTTCACCCCGAAAACGGGTTATGTGCTACCCGGTTTCGTTTCCGTCCAGATGGGCGGGCGGATGCAGGATCCGTCCACATACCAGTATGTGATCAATGCCAATAACACTGTAGCCACGCTGGTCGTGGAGAATGTGAACGACAATATCACGGTCGTGGCCAGCGGGGTGAAAATTCCCACTTACGCTGTCACGATGACCGGCGTGGGGATCAACTTGCCCTCGGTCAAGACCGCTTCCGAGAACCAGCGCCTGAGTCTGGATTTTACGCCCAAGAGCGGCTACGCTCTGCCCGCGGACGCCGCTATCGTGGTCTCCATGAGCGGCTCGCCGCTGACGGCGGTAACGTCCGGTACTCCCGGCCCGGGTCAGTACCTGCTGACGAGAGTGCCGGCGCTGAACCTCCTGAACGTCGTTATTCCGTCCGTCACCGGCAATGTCTCCGTCTCCATGCCGGGGGTCAAACTGCCGACCTATACGATAAAAGCCGCGGGCCTGACTTACCAGGCGACGCCGGAAACCCCGACGGCCCCGAATTATAAGCTGACCGTGGTCTTCACGGCCAAAGCCGGCTATGAACTGCCGGACCCGGCCTATCTCAGCGTCGTCATGGGTTCGACCAATCTGACGCACACGGCGCTGAACCCACCCGGCCCCACAGAGTTTTACTATAATAAGAGCGGCGGCACAGCCACGCTGATTATTGAGACCGTCACGGCCAATGTCACGATCACCGCCAATGGCGACAAAATACCCGTATATACGACCAAGTATTCCGGCTCCGGTTTTTCGGCCCTCTTTACCCCGGCGACTCCGGTCCATGGCGATCCGCTCCATGCCCTCCTGACGCTCAAGGCCGGTTATCAGATGCCCATCCCGAGTGACGTCATGGTGCAGATGGGCAGCAATGTTCTCTCCCAGGGAACCGATTACACCATCGACCCGTCACTAACGGGCAACGCTTATATTATTACCTTGACCACTCCCCTGGGCGTAACAGGCAATGTCGTCGTCACGGCCAACGCCACGAAAGTAGCCATCTACTCGACCAAGTACTCGGGGACCGGACTCGCGGCCGTCTTTACCCCGAAGAGTCCGACCCACGGCGACCCGCTCAATGTCCTCCTCACGCCGAAAAAGGGCTACGTGATGCCGGCTGCTTCCACTGATTACAGCGTCCAGATGGGAAACAACACCCTCTCGCCCTCTGACTATACGCTTGTCACCAGTGCCGCTTCCGCCACGCTTACGCTGCCGGCGACGGGCGTCACGGGCAATATCGTCGTCACGGTCAACGGCCGGAAGATCCCCACCGTCTCCGTCAAGGCGACGGGGCTGAATTACACCTCCACCCCGCTCCAACCGACCACGGTCGGCGCTCCTATGACTTTTAACTTTACGGTGAAAACAGGCTACCGTCTGCCCGATCCGAGCGATATCCTGATCACGATGGGCGGTTCCAATCTATTATCCGGCATTGGGTATACTATAACACCGGCCCTGCCAACCACAGATATGGCAATACTCGTAAACAATGTCGACGCGGATCTGAAATTGACGGTACCGGGCGTCAAGGTGCCGACCTATAAACTGACGGTCAGGCCGACGGGACTGAAATACACGGCAGAAAAGACCACGCTGACCGAGGGAGTGGATAAAGCGATCATCCAATTGCGGCCGGCCACAGGCTATGCGCTGCCGCCGGAAAGCGAATTGACGGATTATGTGACGGCGACAATGGGCGGTTCACCGGTTGAATTCGCCTACACATATAACATCAGCGACAACAATGTCGTCATAACCATCCCCAAAAATCCGGCCAGTTTTGTGAACGGCGCCGTCGCCGTTACGGCGCAGGGTTACAAGCTGCCGACTTACAGAATAAGCGTCACCAACCTGACCTACACGGTTACTTCGTCGCCCATCACCGGATTGGGGCAGGACATAGAAGTTCTCCTGCGGCCCAAAACCGGTTACCAGCTGCCGTCCAGCGACAACACCCCGCCTAATCAAGATGTGTTTGTCACGGAGATTATCGGCGGCGTGGGCAGCGAAATTTTCAGCCCGTCCATGCTCAGCTATGACTCTCTCGCGAATACGGCGACTCTTACCGTGCCCAATGTGAACAACAATATCGAAATATCGGCCCAGGGCCGGGCCGTACCCACTTACAACTACACATTCTATCCCTCCCCGTCGCCTGTGGGCTTGACCTACCGCGTTTCTTCGAACAGACCGATTGAGCACCGTCAGTTTACGATAACTTTTCAACCGCGCGACGGATATATCTTGCCGAGTTCCGCGATGATAACGGTAACAATGGACGGCAATACACTGATCAGCAACAGTATTTACTCCCGGACGACGGATAGCGAAAATAAGCCTATTGGCATCTTGGAGATCGGTGATGTGACCGGAGATCTGGAAATAACTATCGCGGGCCAACCGATAGCCTCCTATACGACGGATCTGTCGCATCTCACCGGTACGCCCACTCCCATCGTCGACGAGACCAGCCCGCTGGTCGTCACCTTGCAGCCTCGCTCCGGCTATACCTTGCCCGCCTCTGTGACCGTAACCAGTAATAACACCCCGCTGCCCGGTACGGCTTATAGTTATGACTCCGCCACCGGCGCAGTGACCATACCCGGCTTTGCCGACATCTTGGTCTATCCTGCCACTACGCTCATCAGAATCATCGCCAGCGGCGTACCGATTCCCTGAATCCCGCCCCCGGCGGAGAAAGAGGCTTCTCCCATGCGCGTGGTCATTGTCGGCGCCGGGAAACTCGGGTTCTACCTGGCGGAATGCCTGGTGGGCGAGGAACACGACGTCGTGGTCATTGAACCGAACGAGGAGCGGCGCGGCATCGTCGCCGACAAACTGGACGTGCTGACGCTGCCGGGCAATGGCGCCAGTCCGAAAGTCCTGATGAATCCCGATGTGCGTTCGGCGGACCTGGTCGTGGCCGTGACGGACAGCGACGAAGTAAATATGATTGTCTGCATGGCGGCCAAACAGTTCGGCATCCCGCAGACGGCGGCCCGCATCCGCAACCTGGAATATATCGGCCCCCACCTGGAGGGTGATTTTCACCGCACGCTCGGCATCGATCTGATCATCAGCCCGGAGTACGCCACCGCCGCCGAGATCTGCCGGGTGCTGATGATTCCGAACGCGCTGGAGGTGGGCGAATTCGCCGACGGCAAGGTTCGGTTGCAGGAAATGCGCATCCGCACCCGCTCGCCCCTCATCGGCGCGCCGCTCCATTCGCTGGCCCTGCCGGCCCATGTCCTCGTAGCCGGGATTTTTCGCGGCGGGGAAATGATCATTCCGCACGGGGAGGACAAGCTGCTGCCCCACGACCACGCTTTTTTTATCGGCGCGCCGGAAACGCTCTCCCGCCTGGAAACCGGCACCAAAGAAGCGCGCCGGGCCCGTAACGTACTCATTATCGGCGCGGGGCGGATCGGGTTTCACCTGGCGGTCATGCTGGAGGAACGCGGTCTGAACGTCAAGGTGGTGGACAAGCAGATCGAGCGCTGCCGGGCCCTGTCCCAGGCGCTGAAGCGCGGGCGCGTGCTATGCGGGGACGGGACGGATCTGGAACTGCTGCAGGAAGAAGGCGTCTCGGAGGCCGACACCGTGGTCTGCCTGACCGAGGACGACAAACTGAACCTGCTCGTGGCCCTTTTGGCGAAAGAGTACGGCGGGCACAAGACCATCGCCCGTCTGAGCCGGACAGAATACATGCCCCTGATGGAAAAACTCGGCGTGGACATCGTGGTTTCCCCGCGCCTGATCACGGCCGGCGTGATCCTGAGCCAGGTACGGCGGGGAAAATTTCTCTCCGTCTCGCTCGTGGAGGGAGCGCGGGCCCAGGCGATGGAAGTGCTGGTTTCGACGGATACGACGATCGCGGGGAAAAAACTCAAAGAGGCCCGGCTGCCGAAAAACTGCCTTGTGGGCGCCGTGGTGCACGAGGGAGAGGCTTTTGTCCCCGACGGCGAAACCATACTGCACCCCGGCGACCGGGCCATTATTTTCGCCCTGCCTGATACCATCGCCGCCGTAGAAAAGATTTTTTAGAGGCCGGGATGGATATCGCCGCAGTCCGCTATTTAATGGGGAAACTGTTCCTCGCTTTCGCCGGGACGATGCTGATTCCCTTTGTCGCCGCGCTCATCCTGGGTGAGACGGCCTGGGGCTTCGCCGCCGCCGCTTTCGCCGCTTTCAGCTTCGGCGGCCTGTGTATCCTGACGGGCAGCGCGGACGGCAAGTGGAGTATGCGGGAAAGTTTTGCCGTCGTCACGCTTACCTGGATCATCGCCGGTTCCCTGGCCGGGCTGCCGTTCTGGCTGAGCGGGAACACCTCCTTTATGAACGCCATGTTTGAGGGCGTCTCCGGCCTGACCTGCACGGGGGCGACGATTTTTGCCGATGTGGAGGCGCTGCCGCGCAGCGTCCTGCTCTGGCGCAGTCTGACTCATTTTCTCGGCGGCATGGGGATTCTGGTCTTTTTTGTCCTCTTCATGCCCAAGACCGGTTCTTCGGCCAACTTGTTCCGGGCCGAGGCGAGCGGGCCGGAAAAAAGCAAGGCCATGCCCCGCTTCAAGGATGCGGCTTTCATTATCTGGTGGATTTACCTCTCTTTTACTCTGCTGGAAATCGTCCTGCTCAAATTCGTCGCCCGGCTGCCGCTGTTCGACGCCGTGAACCACGCCATGTCCAACGTGGCCACCGGGGGCTTTCACGTGCGCAATGCGGGCGTGCGGGCCTACGATTCGGCGGCGGCGGAAATCATCACCGTGGTGTTCATGGTCCTGGGCGGCGTTAATTTCAGCCTCTACATCTACCTGCTGCGCCGCAATATCCGCGAGGTTATCCGCAGCACGGAACTGCGGATTTATTTCCTTCTCCTGGCCGCCGGCTGGGGCTTCGTCTCCTTCAGCCTTGTGCTGGCGGGTGGGCGGACGCCGGGCGCGGCGCTGCCGGAGGCGATCTGCCAGGTTACGGCCATGATGACGACGACGGGCTTTGCCTGGACGAACTACGCCGACTGGCCCTATTTTGCCGTCATGACGGGCGTCATTCTCATGTTCATCGGCGGTTGCGCCGGTTCCACCAGCGGCGGGCTCAAGGTGGCGCGGATCGTGATTTTGGCCCGCATGAGCGAGGCGCATTTGAAGCAGATGGTACAGCCCCAGCTGGTCGCGGAAGTGCGTATGGACGGACAGCCGGCGCCGGAAACAGTGCAGCGCGGCGTTTTTTTGTTTTTTACGATCTATGTCGGCGTTTTTACCATGGCCGTCTGGCTCCTGACCGCCGCGGGCCTGCCGCCGCTGGAGGCTATGGGCGCCGTCCTGGCCTCGCTCGGCAATGTGGGCATGGGCCTAGGTTCCATCGGCGCCGCCGGGCATTTTGCCGGCCTCGGCGCCCTGTGCCAGTTGATTCTTACGCTCTGTATGCTGCTCGGCCGCCTGGAAGTGCTGACGCTGCTCGTGCTGATTCAGCCGGGCTTTTGGCGCGGCCGCCGCAATTGGTGAGCGGTGAGTGATTCACAATTCACAATTGGGAGAGCGTAGGGGACGATGGCAATCGTCCCGAAAACCAACGGGCGGATTGCCGTAGGGGACGATGGCAATCGTCCCGTATACGCCGAATCGGGCGGATTGCCGTAGGGGACGATGGCAATCGTCCCGTATACGCCGAATCGGGCGGTATTGCCGTAGGGGACGATGGCAATCGTCCCGAAAACCAACGGGCGGATTGCCATCCGCCCCTACGATGTCCTGGGTTGCGCGCCCCTACGACTCCCTTTCTCACACAGTCTGCCGGTTCTATACAATGCACAATTCACAATTCACAATTGGGAGAGCGTAGGGGACGATGGCAATCGTCCCGAAACGCCGAATCGGGCGGTATTGCCGTAGGGGACGATGGCAATCGTCCCGAAAACCAACGAGCGGATTGCGAGAGACTTACCCAGCGAGTCTCCGAGCTGTTGGTAAGCCCTCTGCAACAGGCTCCCGGCGAGTCTCCGAGCCGTTGGAGCCGAACTGCCATCCGCCCCTACGATGTCCTGGGTTGCTGTCCACTGCCCACTGCCCACTGCCCACTGCCCACTGCCCACTGCTCACTGCCGGTGGCAGCGTACCCAATGTTCCGCGCCGATTTGCCGCAGGCTCGGGTCATCTCCCGGGCAGCGATCCAGGACGGCGTGGCAGCGCTGGTGAAAGCTGCAGCCCGTGGGCAGGTTCACCGGTGAGGGTATCTCGCCCTGAGACAGGATCCGGGCTGGTTTCAGGGCTTCGTCCTCAGCGCCGAGTACCGGGATGGAGGAAAGCAGCATCTGCGTATAGGGATGGGTGGGGCGGCGGAAAAAATCCTCCGTCCCGGCGATCTCCGCCACGCGCCCGAGGTAGAGGATAATGACGCGGGTGGCGATATTGCGCATGAGGCTGAGGTCGTGGGTGATGAACAGGTAGGTCAGGTTATGTTCCCGGCGCAGGCGCAGCAGCATGTTGATGATTTTGGCCTGGATCGACACGTCCAGGGCGGAGGTCGGTTCATCCAGGATGATAAATTTGGGGCCGGGAGCGAGAGCGCGGGCAATGGCGGCCATCTGTTTTTCGCCGCTGCCGATGGCGCCGGGGGTTTTCCAGGCGTAGGCGGCCGGCAGTTCCACCATTTGCAACAGTTCGCGCACCCGCTTTTGCCGCTCGCCGCTTTTCAGGGCGGGAAAATGCACTTTGAGCGGAAGCTCCAGAATCTCGCCGATGGTTTGACGCGGATTGAGCGAAGAGCCGGGGTCCTGAAACACGATCTGGATGTCTTTGCGCAGAGGCAGCGGACGCCGGGCGCCGATTTTCTCGCCCTCGAACAGGATTTGCCCGGCGCTGGGCCGGTAGAGACCGACGACGGAGTAGGCGAGGGTGCTTTTCCCGGAACCGCTCTCGCCGACCAGGCCGAGGATTTCCCCGCGCCCGATGTCCAGGCTTACGTCGTCCACCGCTTTGACAAAGAGGCGCTGACCGCCCTTTTTGCCGAGCGGGAAATATTGTTTCAGGCTGCGGATCTGCAGGATGGGATCGGCAGCGTTACTGTTTATTTGCGCTATTGACATTTTGCACTCCCGTCGGTTCCGACATGGAAGCAGGCGACGCGGTGGCCGCTCAGATCAGCGAGCGCCGGTTTTTCCGCCCGGCAACGGTCGCCGGCCCGCGGGCAACGCGGCGCGAAGCGGCAGCCGGGAGGCGGGGCCAGGTAATCCGGCAGCGAACCGTAGATGCCGGCCTGAATTCCCCCGCCTCTCAGCCGCGGCACGGCTTCCATCAGACCCTGGGTATAAGGGTGCAGCGGATGGGCGAACACCTCCGCGCTGACCGCCGACTCGACGATCGTTCCCGCATACATAATATTGATAACGTCGGTCATTTCCCGGGCGACGCCGAGAGAGTGGGTGATCATGACGAGGGCCATGCCGCGCTGCGCCACCATTTCTTCCAGCATGGCGTGGATCTGGCTCTGGATCGTAACATCCAGCGCCGTCCCCGGCTCATCGGCTATGAGCAGGCGACGCTCGGTCATGACGGCCATAGCGATACAGATGCGCTGCTTCATGCCGCCGGACAGTTGATTTGGGTAAAAATGGAATATGCGTTCCGGGTCAGGGATCAAGACGTCGCGGATCGCCCCGAGTACGATTTCCCGGCGTTCTTTTTTGCCATAACCGCGCCCCTGGGCGGAGTAACGCACCACGTCCATCATCTGTTCCCCGACCGTGAACACGGGGTTCAGAGCGGCCGCCGGCTCCTGGTGTATCATGGCAATTTGACTGTTGCGGATGCGGGTCAGTTCTTTTTCCGTCAGACCGAGTATATCCTCTCCTTCATAGAGGATTCGCCCGGCGGGAATCTCGCAGCCGCCCCGGGGCAGGAGACCGAGTACCGACTTGACGGTGGTCGTCTTGCCGCAGCCGGCTTCACCGACAAGACCGACCTTCTGGCCGGGCGCTACGCTCAGATCGACGCCGTCCAGCACTTTGGCTCGGTTTTTGTAAACTTTGTACCAAAGTTTCAGGCCCTCGATTTGCAGGAGCGCCGGAGTGGATTCAGTCATGGCGGTTTTCCCCCCTGGCCAGCATGTCGCCGATGCCGTCACCGAGAAAATTAAAACCGAGGATGACGACTACTATAGCCAGCGAAGGAAATATCGTCATCCACCAGGCTTCCGGCATGTAACGGGCGCCGTCGGCCACCATCTGCCCCAGCGAGGGCGTGGGCGGCTGTTCGCCCAGACCGACGTAACTCAGCGTGGCGCCGATCAGAATGACCCAGCCGACGTCGAGAGCCATTTTGGTAAAAACAGGCGCGAGGCAGTTGGGCAGGATTTCGCGGAAAATGATGTGCAGACGCCCGGCGCCGATCAGTTCGGCGCTGATCACATAGTATTCGTTGCGGCAGGAGGAGGCCATGCCGTATACCAGACGCGCGTACCAGGGCCACCACATAATAGTGACCGCGATCATGGCGTTGGTCAGGTTGGGCTCGAGCAGGGAAGCCACGGCCAGGGCGAGCAGAAGGGCCGGCACTGAGAGAAAAACGTCGGTTACGCGCATAATTAAGTAGTCGACCCAGCTGTTTTTCATATAGCCGGCCATGATGCCGAGGAAGGAGCCCACGGGGACGGAGATGGCCAGGACGATGACCGCCATGTACAGAGCGCCCCGGAGCGAGAAGATCACGCGGGTGAGAATATCGCGCCCCATATTGTCGGCGCCGAGCGGAAATTCGGCCGAAGGCGGCGCGCAGGAATTGGCGAAATCGGTATAAGCGGAAGCGTGTTGCGGATGAGGCGAGACGACGGGCGCCAGGAGGGCCAGCAAGACGACAAGCGTAACCACAGCCAAGCCCACAACAGAAAGTTTGTTGCGGGAGAAGCGATACCAGGCTTTTTTCAGAGTGTCGGTCCGCCGCTCCCGACCGTCGCCGGCCGGAGCGGTTTCTCCGACCGGATTTTTTTCCGGTGTGCCCATGCTTTACGCGCCTCCCAGCCGTATGCGCGGATCAAGCCAGGCGACGACGATGTCCACGATGATATTGACGATAACGAAGATAGCGCCGAAGATCAAAATTACGCCGGAGATGGCGTTCAGGTCCTTTGCCAGCATCGCCGTCATGCCATAACGGGAAATTCCCGGCCAGTCAAAGATCACTTCGATCAAAAAAGCGTTGCTCATCAGGGCGGCCACGTCCATGCCCATGCAGGAGACGGCCGGAATCAGCGACGGTTTCAGCAAGTACTTGCCGGCCAGCACCCGTTCCGGCACGCCATACCCGCGCATGGCCGTCAGAAAATCGCGGCCGCTGTTTTCGATCATGGCGCTGCGCACCAGGCGCGCTTCCTGGCAGAGACCGCCGAGGCAAAGGGCCGCCGCCGGCACAAGCAGGTGGAGGAAGGCGTTCCAGAAAAGCGGCAGGTTGAGGCGGATAAGGCTGTCGATGGTGTAAAAGCCGGTAATCGCCTGCGGCGGCGTCAGACCGGGACTCAGACGGCCCAGGACGGGGATCACGGGCCAGAGGCTGCCAAAAAGCAGGAGCAGCAGCGTGGCGACGACAAAGCCGGGCAGGGCGATGCCGATATAGCTCAAAACCCGTACCGCCCCGTCGATAAAACTGTTTCGTCGTCGGGCGGCCAGGGCGCCGATCGCGATGGAAAAGACAATCAGCATCAAGGCCGCGAGCAGGGCCATTTCGAGAGTGGCCGGCAGAAATTCCAGTATATCCTTGGCCACGGGCCGTTTGGTTCCGGTGGACAGGCCAAAATTCCCCTGCAGGACGCCGCCGATCCAATAGGCGTACTGTACCGGCAGGGGCTCGAGCAGGTGGTTTTCCGTGCGGAAGGTTTCCAATGCCGTCTCCGAGGCCGTCGATCCCAGCGCGAGGCGGGCCGGGTCGCCCGGGACAATCCGGGCGACGACAAAAATGACGACGGACAGGCCCGCCAGCACGATCACGCTCATGACCGCGCGCTTGAGAATAAAGTCCGAGAGATTCATTATTTGTTTACTTCAAATGTTCTCAGAACAAGATTATAACCGAGCAGCGTGGAAACAGGCTTGCCCGCTGCGGCGGCGTCCATTGCCGGCCAGACTAAAGAATCGCTGTAGGCGTATTTCTGGATCTGGTTGGCGACGCTTATGCCGTAGACCTGGTCCATGATTTCGTTCTGCAGATCCGCATAAACAGCGTAACGGGCCTCCTGATCTATCGTCGTCAGCGCCTCATCGATTTTGGCGTCGATGGCGGGATCCTCCAGCCACTCAATCTGCTGCCAGGTGCCGGCCGTGTCCGAGTGGTAGCGCTGGTACAGCAGGGAACCGGCCTCGTCATAGTCCGAAGCCATGAAACAGATACCGGCGTTCGGCGTCGTGTCCACTTGCCCCACCTGTTCGACGTAGGCGCTCCAGGGGACTTTGATCACATTTACTTTGAGGCCGATTTGACTGGCGTTGGCCTGGATCAGCAGAGACAGCTTTTCTTCGTCCGGCACTTCGGCAATCCAGGCGAGATCGACCGTCACGGCGCCGAGATCGGAGGCGTAGGCGGACTGAGCCAGTTCCTCCCTCGCTTTTTCCAGGCTAAACTCATAGACCGGGGTCAGAGTGTGCCCGGGCAGATCGGCCGGCAGCGGGGAGTCCGGAGGTTCGAAGCCGGGGAACAAGCTTTCGCACACTTGCGCGTAATCAATCAGGTGAGCCAGAGCGCGGCGCACATGCACATCGTCTGTCGGAGCTTTTTTTGTGTTGAGCATGACAAAGAGCATCTGGCCGGAAGCAAAACTGCCGAGCGTGACTCCATCCAGGCGGGCCAAGGCCTCGTAGGCTTCGCTCGTCTGCCACTGATCGCTGATTTCCAGCTGCTTATTTGTCATCAGCGTGCGCACCGTCGCCGCTTCGGTGCCGGTGATAACCTCGGCGCTGGTGGGAGCGTTATTGGCAAACTCCCCGAAATATTCGTCAAACCGTTTCATCGTCACCCGGTCCTGAACGCGCACTTCCTCGATGAAGTAAGCGCCGCTGCCCGCGTCGTGTTCGGCCAGGTAGGCCAGGCCGTAGTCGCCGTTATCGCCGTATGACCCCGCAGTCTGATTGGCGCGGACGAGATCCTCGTTCAGCACGTAAAGCCGGGGCAGAATCCGCAGGAAAGGAGCGAAGGGCTTGCCCAGGGTAAAACGCACGCCGTAATCACCCGTCGCCTCGACGGACTGGATGTAACCGCTGAAAAGGTAGGAATAACCCTGCCCGAGAGCCAGTATGCGGTTCATACTGTAAACAACGTCGCTGGCGGTGAGATCGGCGCCGTCATGGAATTTGACGTCCTCGCGCAGCGTGAAGTCCCAAGTCAGGCCGTCGGCGGAAACAGTCCATTCCGTAGCCAGACAGGGCGAGACCGAGCCGTCCAGTTCGGGAAAGACGAGGCTGTCGTACAGGTTGACCGAAAGCATTGTTCCGGCGGAGTCCGTGCCCAGGTGCGGATCGACGGCGTAACCGCCGGCATGGGTCATGCGGACGACGCGTTCCGCGGAATCATCCGCTGCCGGCGGGTCAGCCTGAGGCGTATTAGCCGCGGGCGGATTGGCGGCGGGCGGCGCGCCGCCGCCGCAGGCAGTCGTAAGCAGCAGGAGCAGACAGGCCAAGACGGTCAATAACCGGGCCGCGATGGATTTGGACATAGATTTTTCCTCCTTTTTTTTTCGTGCAGGAACAGTTATTTTTCCACCAGCATCCAGAGGAGACGGCATTCGGCGGCGGAATCATTAAAACTGACATGTTCTTCCCCGGCGGGGATAAAAGTGGCCGCCCCGGCCCGGGCGGCAAAAACCCGGTCGCCGACGCGCGCTTTTACCTCGCCCGCCAGGATGTAAGCGTACTCATCCGCGCCATGTACCGCCGGCGGCGCTTCCATTCCGGGCGGAAAAACCGCGAAGCCCATGGTGACTTTTCCCCCGCCCGGAGGCCCCGGCGCCGGAGCGAAGAACTCGGTCATTTCCACCCCGTCCGGGCGCAGCGTGTGCGGCGCCGTCGCGTAATCCGTGACAAGCATATTCCCTTTTTCCTCCATTCCGCGCTCGCCGGGCCGTGACCCGGCGTCAGGATAGTTTCTTGACGGCAAAAGTATCCGGATCCACGACCACGCCGTAATCCTCCGCCGCCTGCGCCGGGGAAATGTATCCGTTACGCAGGTCGGAGGCCACGCGTTCCGGGGCCCGCTTTTTCGGGTCGCCGTAGCCGCCGCCCGTACAGGTGACCATGCGCACGCAATCCCCCCGGTTCAGGACATAGCGGGCGCAGACCCCGTAAGGGCCGTCCACCGTCCCGTCGGCGCGGTGAAATTCAAAATAGTTATAGCTGCCGTCCTGCCCGCCGGCGGCGCCCCAGGCCGGGAACTTGTTGCGCCCGAAGCTGCCGGAAAAGAGCTGACCGTCCGTCAGCGCCCGGTAAGTGCGGACGGCGCCCGAGCCGCCCCGGAACTCGCCCGCGCCCTTGCCGTCCGTGTGCAGACTGTATTCGTCGATGCGGATGCCGTAGCGCGTTTCCGCCATTTCCACCGGCACGTTGTAAGTCTCGCCGTCGCCGACGCAGAATTGACCGACTTCGCCGTCCTTGCCCCGGGAAGCTCCCCAACCGCCGCCCGTGGGCTCGACGATGAGAAAAGGCTGCCCCGTCACATGGTGCGCTCCCGTCATGACGGCGGCGCAGACGCTCAGCATGTGCCCGGCGCCCAGGTAATCGGGAAAAACGGGGGCCAGCGCCTTCCAGATGGTGTCGCAGGAGTAAATCATGCTTTCATAATAACAGGAGGTAGGGGCCGGCTTGTCGCACATCAGAACCGAACCGGGCTCGGCGATAACGCGCAGGGCGCGGAAAACCCCGTCGTTCACGCTCAGGCCGGGATTGATAATCGACATAAAGGCCACGCGCACGCCGGCGCAGAGCGAGCTGTAGCCCGTGTTGACCGGACTGGCCACCTGGGGGCTGGAGCCGGTGAAATCGGCGACAAACTCGTTTTCACTGATTGTCACCTTGACTTGGATGCGCACGAGATTGCCGTGCCCGTCGTCGTCCATGTAGTTTTCGGCCTCCCAGACGCCTCGCGGCATTTCCCGCAGCCGGGCGCGGGCGGCCATTTCACCCTGGTCGATCAGGCGGCGCATGGAACTCAGCACCGTGTCCCGACCGTACTTGGCGCAAAGATCGCCGATGCGGTTATACCCCGTGCGCAGCGAGGAAATCTGTCCCCACATATCGCCGGTCGAGGCGTCGGGGAAGCGGATATTGGCGAAAAGAACGTCGGCCAGCGTCTGATTGAGTTCGCCGCCCTCCACCAGTTTGACGCCGGAAAAACGCAGACCCTCCTGAAACACTTCGGCGCTGTCGGTGGTGAACGAGCCGACCGCCATGCCGCCCACGTCGGCCCAATGGGCCTTGTTGCCGATGAAAGCCACGATCTTGCCGTCATAGAACACAGGCATGACCATGCCGACGTCGGAAAGATGAGTGCCGCCGCCCATGTAGGGATCATTGATCAAAAACACGTCGCCCGGGCGCATGGAATCTTTGCCGAATTTTTGGATGATCTCGCTGATCATCGGCGCAATCAGGCCGATGAAGCCGCAGGCCCCGTTGCCCTGCGTCAGCAGTTCCCCGTCGCTCGTGGCGATGCCGCTGGCATAGTCCAGGGTTTCGTAGATGATCGGACTCATGGCCGTCTGGGCAAAACCGTAGAATACCTCGTCCCCGATGGCGATCAGGGCGTCTTTGACTATATCCAGCGTAACAATATCAGTATGCCCCATCTTATCGCACCTCCGTTTCCAAAATCAGGCCGCCGTAAATATCCACCGTCAGTTTTTGCCCCGCGCCGACCAGGGTCGCGGCGTCTTTTTCCTCCACCAGGGCGGGGCCGGTGATTTCCGCCCCGGCAAAGAGACGGTCGCGGTCGTAGATCGGGGTTTCGCGGAAGCCGTCGCCGGTAAAATAGACGGAACGGATTTCTTTCACCGCTTCCATGAGCGGGATCCGCGGGGCGGTCAGGCGGGGGAGTTCCGGTTTCTCCATCCGCCCGTGTACGGCGAGATGCAGGTTCACGATCTCAATCGGCGCCTGCTCCAGCTTGAACGTGTAGTAGTGTTCGTGCGTTTCGTGGAAACGGCGGGCGATTTCCGCTTTGCCCGCCTCGTCCCAGGGCGGGGCCGGCGTCTGTACCTTGACGGTATGCTCTTGTCCGGCGTAACGCATGTCGGCGTAATAAAAATAGGCCGCGTCCCCGTCGCCGATATGCTGAGCCCGCAAATCCGCCGCCGCCCTTGCTTCCAGATCCCGCCACAGAGCAGCCGTTTCTTCCGCCGCTGCGTCGCTCAACAGGCGGATCCTGGTCTGCAGGTAATCGTGCCGGACGTCGGTCATCAGCATGCCCCAAGCCGAAAAAACGGCGGCGGCGACGGGGACGATAACGCGCCGGATCCCGAGTTCCCGGGCCAGAGAGGAAGCGTGCATAGGGCCGCCGCCGCCGAAGGCCACGAGGGTAAACTCGCGCGGGTCGTAGCCGCGGCGCACCGAAACCAGTTTCAGGGCATTGTACATATTGGCCTCGGCCACGCGGATAATGCCGACGGCCGCTTCCCGGGCGTCCATATTCAGCGGGCGGCCGACTTCTTCCCGCAGGGCTTTTTCCACCGCCGCCAAATCAACCCGGCCGGCGAAATTATGCGGCGAGAGACGCCCGGCCAGCAAACAGGCGTCGGTCGTGGTGGGCCGCGTTCCGCCCTTGCCGTAAGCGACCGGGCCGGGCAGAGCCCCGGCGGACTGCGGGCCGACGCGCAGAGAGCCCGTGTCGTCCATCCAGGCGATGGAGCCGCCGCCGCTGCCGATTTCCACTATATCGACGACCGGCGCCATGATCGGATAGCCGGCGTAACGATCTGTGCGCTCAATCCGGTAATTGGTGACGATTTTCACTTCGCCGCCGTCGATCAGCGAGCATTTGGCCGTGGTGCCGCCGACATCAAAGGAAATGAGCTGTTTTTCCCCGATGATCCGGCCGAGGGTCAGAGCGCCGAATACTCCGGCCACCGGGCCGGATTCCACCATTTGGATCGGCGTCGTCCTGGCGGCGGCAAAGGGTGTGACTCCGCCGTTCGACTGCATAAAAAATTTGCCGCAGGAAATCCGGGCGGCGTCAAGACTTTTTTCCAGATTATAAATGTAGCGGGAGGCGACCGGCCCCACATAGGCGTTCAGGGCGATGGTGGATGTGCGCTCATACTCGCGCCATTCCCGTGTTACTTCGTAAGAGGCGGTGACAAAGGCTTCCGGCCACAGCTCCCGGGCCAGAGCCGCCGCCTGGCGCTCGTGGGCGTCGTTGGCGTAAGCGTTAATAAAACAGATGGCTATTGCTTCGGCGCCGTCCCGGCGCAGGGCCGTCACCGCTTTTTTGACGTCGTCCTCGCTTAAGGCCGTGATCACCGAGCCGTCGAAAGCGACGCGCTCATCGACCTCGTAGCGCAGATAGCGCGGAATAAACGGAGTAGGCTTGGCAAACACCAGGTTAAAAAGATCAGGGCGGTTGCAACGGGCAATTTCCAGCACGTCCCGGAACCCCCGCGTGGTGATGAGTCCGGTCTTCGCGCCTTTGCGCTCAGTGAGAGCGTTGATGATCGTCGTCGTGCCGTGGATAAAAGCGATCGTTTCTTCCGCCTTGACCCCGCTTTGCGCCAGCAGCCGCATGACGCCTTCCTCAAAATTTGGCGGCGTCGTGTCGCCTTTGGCGATCACCATACCGCCGTCACGAGCCAGAGCGACGAGATCGGTGAACGTGCCGCCGATGTCCGTTGCTACTCTCATGGCGTTTCCCCCTTTTGTCGATGATTGGCGGTTCCGGCGGGCGCGCCGGCGGCGGTGGCAAAACAAAAAGACCCTATTCCAAAGCGCCTTTGCTTTCAAAACAGCCTGAACCGTCTTATTTTACTGCTAAATTATACAAGACAGCGGGCTTCTTGTAAAGTGCTGATTATGGGCAAAATCATTTCGGCGCAAAGTTTTCGCGCCGGCGGGAGCGGCAGACTGTGTGAAAAAGGGAGTCGTAGGGGCGCGCATTGCGCGCCCGCAGAACAAAATGGGGGACACGGGCGCGC
>JAISWK010000172.1 GCA_031270805.1 Gracilibacteraceae bacterium | reverse complement strand
AGATATGGTCGATTTGAAGGATGAGTTTTTGTTCCGTGATTTTGTTCGCGCCGCCGCTTGCCGTGCAGGGGAAATGCTGAACATCCACGCTATTGCCACCGATGTGGGCGTTTCGGATGAAACAGCAAAAACATGGCTCTCTTATATGGAAAAGTCGGGGGTTATCTTCTATCTGCGTCCGTTTTCCAATAATCTTTTAAACCGCACAATTAAAAAAACGCCCAAGCTATATTTTTTCGATACAGGTTTGGTGGCGTATCTCACTAAATATTCCTCGCCGGAAATTCTAATGAATGGAGCGATCAACGGTTCTGTTTTAGAAAATTATGTGGTGTCCGAAATTATTAAAACCTACACAAACAACGGTTTGGAGTATTACGCGCATTATTACCGCGATACTGACAGAAAAGAGATAGATATCGTTGTGGAGAGCGACGGGCGGCTTCATCCCATTGAAATCAAGAAAACCGCGTCGCCGTCGCCGGAACTCGCGCGTTCATTCAAGGTATTGGACAAAGCGAGTGTTCCCAGAGGCGCCGGGGCCATAATTTGCACGAGAAAAGAACTGTCAGCACTTAACAAAGGCGCGATGCTTGTGCCGGTATGGGCGATATAATTTGTTTGGCAAAACACGACAATAGGGAGGAAAGAGTGAATAGGAAAGAGTAAAGTCCCGCTCAGTCCAAGTAAAACCGCCGGCGCTCGGCGTCTGTGAGCCGGCGCCCGCTGAGCTGTTCCCGCGCCTCCCGCATCAGCGTTTCCAGCGGCTTGCTCAGCCAAATCCTGTCCTGCGTGAGTACGGCGCCCCCATCAGGGCTGAATGTGCCGGAGCGTGGCAGCTTCACGGTCGCCAGCCCGCTTTGCAGGTCGTAGACGACGTTCCCGCTCCAGTCGTCAAATGGATAGAGGTTCAGGGCGGGCGCGCCGGCAAGGAGCAAAGAGCGGGAATCCGGGCTGAACATAGGGTCATAGCCCTCGAAAAGCCACAGGCTTTCCCCGGTGGCGGCGTCCCACACCGCCGTCCGGCCGTCGTTTGTGTCGCTGGCGGCGACAAAAGCGCCGTCCGGGCTGAAGGCGGCGATTCCCCGAATGCCCACCTCTATATCCACATGCCAGAGTTCGGCGCCCGTCTCCGTGTCTATCATAAAAAAACCATACGGCGCGGACGAATCATGCCCGGCCTTGCCCCCGAACGCGACGCGTCGGCCGTCCGGCGAGACTGTCATGCCGAATTCCAAATTATACGGGAACCTTTTCAGGACGTCGCCGGTTCGGGGATCAATGGCGGCCAGCTCGAAGGGCTGCTCACCGGATTCGGGCGGAATCTCAAGGTAAAACGCCCCGTCCGGGGAAAAAGCGTAGGTGTCCGTGAAGTTCAAGGATTTGTTCCCGGAGTCGTCTTCGAACAGCTCCGCAAAATCATAGAGTCTTTCATAATTATCCAGGTCATACATGCCGCCGATCTGCGAGGGGTTGTTCAGCGCGAAGAACCGCCCGTCCGGCGAGAGGGCGGCGACCGTCGGGAAGGGCGAATAAACGTACTTGGAGGCCCAGGCGCGCAGGACAGCCCCGCTTCCGGCGTCCAGCACGCGAGCCCCGCCGTCATAGCTGATGGTGAGGAGCCGTTCCCCGTCCGGCAGCCAAAGCAGCTGTCGCGTGCGATTCCCGTTGGCCTCCGCTTCTGCGGCGGCCAGTTCGGCCAGCGTGTCCGCGTCAAAAATCCGGACGACGCCCTCGATGGAAACCGCGAAACGCCGCCCGTCCGGGCTGAAGGCGCGGGCGGCGTCGCTGTTGTAACGTGCGTGGGCGAATCGACGCAGGTCGTTTGCGGCGCCGGCCTCTGCCGCAAACGAGCCCGCCCCCGGCGCATGCTCCCAAAGCTGGTAGGCGCCGCGCCCGCCGAAAGCCGTGAACCCGTCGGCATGGGCCGTAAGGCCGCGATGCGCGAGGGCCACCGTCAGGCCGACACCGGGATCCGAGTACAGTTCCGGGATAGTGACTGTATATTGGCGTTCCGGCGCGTCCAGGGGAAGGATGGCCAATTCGTCGGAAGCTGCGGCGCGATGCAGCACGAGGGTACACTCGCCGGTAAAACCCGCGTAATCCACGGAAGCCGGCGCCGCCTCGGGCAGAACCGCACGCTCGCCTGTCTCAGCGCGGTAGGCCGCCAGGCCAAGATCCGCCGCCCACAGCACGATCCAGCGGCTGTCCGGCGAAAATTCGGTGCGAACCTCATACGACTCGGACACCCCGTCGGGCGGCGGAAGCGAGAAGACGCGCTCCCCTGACGCGGCCAGGAAGATGTGCGTCGCGCTATTTCCCCCCACCACGCTCAAAAACCGCCCGTCCGGGCTGAAAGCCAATTGATCCGCCCCCTGTTCCTGCCAGTAGCCCTGCGTGCCGTCGGAAATCTCGTATTCCAGCGCCGGGCCTTCCGCCCCAGACGGCAGGCCATAGAGCTTCAGCGACGCCATGCCCGCTTGCGCGCGGCCGATGGCGACGGCCAGGGCTTTCCCGTCCGGACTCACCGCCGCGACGGACATATACGGATGGAACATTTCCTGCAAATCCACGCCGGGAAGCAGTTCGCCCTCCGTCAGCTTAAAGACGCTTTCGCCGCTGTCCGTCTCGAGCAGCTCGGCGAAGTTCTCGGCGGAGGCGCTGCCGGTCAGGGAGCGAACCAAGTACTGCCCAGCCCCCGCAAAGGAGGCGCGGTAGTAGCTGTCCGGCCCCGTAAGCTCAATCAGCGGTCGGGCGAGGTCGCCCAAGTCGTACAGGGCGACGCGCTTCTTGCCGTCAACGACTTGCGACATCGCGACCAGGGAACGCTCCGGGCAGCTTGCCTCAAGCGTCCC
Organism: Gracilibacteraceae bacterium; assembly: GCA_031270805.1. Lineage (GTDB taxonomy): Bacteria > Bacillota > Desulfitobacteriia > Desulfitobacteriales > Syntrophobotulaceae > JAIRRL01. The sequence continues at coordinate 23,346 of JAISWK010000172.1, read as the reverse complement.
CGGCGCTTCGCCCAGCAGCCGGCCGCTGGGCATGTGGTAAAAAAACTGCTGCCCGTCGTCGCTGAAGGTCAGCACGCGATCTTTTTCCAAATAATCCCAAACATTATGGAACGCGGCGGACACGCCGCCCGTCAGCGTATATTCGCCTTGGGCCCGGGAGGCGCGTGCGTTGCGCAGGGCAGCAACCGCCGCGTCCACCAGCGGGCGGTCGGGATCGCCCAAATCCTCCGGCAGCGCTTCCAGGGCGAGAAGGACCGCAGTGGCAGGATCCCCCGCCGCCAGCAGTTCTGCCGATATGCCGGACAGAAATTTGGATTGGCTGGTCAGCGCCTCGTTGCGCTGCCGGGCGATGAGGGCGTTCTGGTTCAGTACATAAGCGCCCGCCGCCAGGGAGAAAGCCGCGACGCAGGCGCTGATCACGGCGAAGCGCCGCAAAAAGCGCTCCCTTTGCCGGCGGCGCAGGTCGTCGTAGCCCACGCCCAGCATGGGCGCCAGCAAGCGCAGTTTTTCGCTCCGAACCTTGCCCACGGACGCGCCCGCGCTCCCCGCCCGCACGTCCGCCGCCAGCGGCTCGATCTCTACGGTCTCGCCGCCGATGTCCTGAAAGCGCAACTGCGGTGGGAAACTGTCCACAGGCTCGCCATCGACGAGGACGGTCAATATCCGGTCCCGCCTGCCCAGCTCAATGAAATAATCCACCTCAGCCATGCACCACTTGGACTTGGGCAAGTCCGGCGAACAGATCAGGATCAACCACTCGCTCTTGACCAGCGCCTGGCGGATGCCCTCGCCCAGGTCGGCCAGAAGCGGAAGCTCCTCTTGGTCGCGGAACACCTTGCCCAGGCGCTTCCTGCCGGAAGTTTTGGCGATGTGGGGCGGGACGCGGTAGGCCTCAATCTGGCGGTGGACGGCCTTGGCCACGCCGGTGTCGAGGGGCTTATGGCGGTAGCTGATGAAGGCCGCGTAGCCTGTTTCGCTCATTTTAGCAGATCCTTTTTGTTTTACCTTAACATACATGGCAGCAAACCGCAATCTAAATATTGGAAATTGCTGCGGGAGACATTGTATTTCCCGGCGGCTAATGGTAAAATGGAAAAAGCGAACATCTCACCAACGAAATACCATCGGCCAGAGTTCGCCTTTGTTCCTAAATGGTGGGCCTTGCAGGACTTGAACCTGCGACCACCCGGTTATGAGCCGGAGGCTCTAACCAACTGAGCTAAAGGCCCGTAACACCGAAATCATTATACCACTGTCGCCGGAGATATTCAACAATAACCGCAGAAAAAATCCAAAGGGGGAGGAACGACCAGGAAACTACCCTTTGCTATGTTGAGCGTCCTTATCTGTCCGGCGAAGTCGTACAGCCCGCCAAACAGATAGCCGTGAACCTGCTGTAATCCTTTGACGGTGCCGACCTCAATGGTATCAAGCAGGGAACTATCAAAGAGCGCATAAGCCTTCGACTTGCTCTTGCCGTCGACGGTATCATCGGAGTAAGTGAACCATTCGATGAAATGATTGGCCTTCTTGCCGGGGAATTCTTTGGCCAGCATAGTAACGCCATCGTTGGTCAGGCAATCTGTCATGCGCCGTTTGCCATCGGGCGCCATGATTTTGAACCCCTTACAATTTGTAAGGACTTCGCTGCCAGCCTTTTGTCCTCCTCCGTCATTCCTATTTTCCGTCGCCATTGGGCGCGGCAGACTGTGTGAGAAAGGGAGTCGTAGGGGCGCGCATTGCGCGCCCGCAGAACAAAATGGGGGACACGGGCGCGCACTGCGCGCCCCTACGATACCCGGGGGTTGCCGCCAATGCTTTTCCACACAGTCTGCCGGTCCTGTGGCGGGAGGTTTCAGATTGGATATTATCAAGGATTTTTTGCACAATACGGGACAGGCCTTTTTACTTCCCTGTATACTCGTCTTGCTCCTGTTTCTCTTGTTGACCCTCTGGGAAATCGGCAGCGTACTCATTGAGTATTTTTGGGAAAGGCGGCGGGTGCGCATTGATATGCCGGCCCTCCTGCGGGAACTGCACGCGGGCGGGGCGGCGCAGGCGGCGGAACTGATTGAGCGGAGCGCCCTGCTGCCGCGGCAGCGGCGGGCAATTCTCGCCGTGCTGGCGGCGGAACTGCCCGGCGCGGAGCGGACGGCGCTGGCCCAGGACCTGCTGGCGGCGGAAGAACGGCACTACGATCGAAGCACTTTTTTGACTGACTCCATCGCTAAATTGGGACCGATGTTTGGCTTGCTCGGCACGTTGATTCCGCTCGGCCCCGGAATCGTGGCCCTCGGCCAGGGCGACACGACCGCGCTGGCTGCTTCGCTCGGGCTCGCTTTTGACACGACGATCGCCGGGCTGCTGGCGGCGGCGATTTGCTTTTTGATTTCGCGTATCCGCCTCCGCTGGTATGAGGCCTACCTGCAGGCGACGGAGACCTTGTTGGAATGTGTACTCGAAGAACAACGCGCGGCGGAGGAACAAGCATGAACACCAGGTTGCGCCGGGGCAGAGGCGGCGGCAGGCGGCGACAGCACGGAACAGCGGCGTCCAACCCGCTCGGCGGGTTGACCAACCTGGCTGACCTGATGCTCGTGTTCGCCGTGGCCCTTATGGTCGCCGTCGTCCTGCTCTGGCACGTGGATTTGCGGGGGATGACCGTTCTGGACGAGAGGGAACTGATACCGGCGGACGATCTGGAACAACTGCTTCAGGACGGGAGCGGCGCGGGGGATTATGAGTCCGCCGGCCGTATATATACAGATCCGGTCACGGGGCGGATGTATGTCGTCCCGGAATAATAGACGGAGGGAAAAGGCATGAGTAACAGCAAACATAGAAAAGGCGCGGTCTGTTTTTTGGCGGCGCTGCTCCTGCTGACGCTGCCGCTGGGTCTGACCGCCGGCGGCGGAGCGGAGGCTGCTCCCGCCGCGCCGTACGCGGTCGGGGCGGACACGGCGGCGCCCGGCCTACTCAGGGCGCAGGAAGTCCCGGCGTCCGGGTTTGAGCCGGCCGGGGCCGGCACGGCGGACGACCCTTACCTGGTCGCGACGGATACCGATCTTTTCCGGCTGGCGGCGGCGGTCAACGATCCGCTGACGCACGATATCTACGCCGGCCGGCATTACGCTCTGGAGGCGGATATAACGCTTTCGGCGGTCTGGGCGGAGGGGATCGGCAGCCGGGATCTCCCGTTCCGCGGCGTCTTTGACGGCCGGGGTTATGTGATCAGCGGTCTGGCCGCCGATCTGAGCGCCGGGGCGGCCCTGGATTTCGGCTTGTTCGGCTATACCCGGGGCGCCATCCTGCAAAATCTGGCTCTGCCTGATGTGAATTTTACCGTGGCGGCGGACGGGCATAATGTGACGATCGGCGCCCTGGCCGGCGTGACGGACGGCGGCCGGATCGAAAACTGCTATGCCGACGGCGGGATCAGCGTCACCGGCGCGGGGGCGGCGGTTTCCGCGGGCGGGCTGACGGGAACGGCCGGCGGCGCGGCCGGGACCCTCATCTCCGCCTGCTTCAGCCAAATGACCGTCCACGCCGAAGCGGAGGGGGCCCGGGCCGGAGGCATTGCCGGCAGTATAACCGCTGACGCCCGCGTCGAAAACTGCGCCGGGGCCGGCTGGATCGAAGCCGCCTACAGCGGGGGTATTGCCGGTTACGCCCACGCCGCTCAGGAAAAACCGGGCGCGATCCTGAACTGTTACAGCCTGGCCGGCGTCAATTCCGGCGCGGCGGACGGCGGTGCCGGTGGTATAGTCGGGTTTATCGGCGCGTATATACAGGTGAACAGTGTCCTGGCTCTCAATCCTGCGGTTTCCGGGCCGGAGGGAAGTACGGGCCGGGTTCTCGGGACAGAGCCGGGCGAAGGCGGCCGGGCGGCGGATCTTTACGCCTGGAAAAATATTCCTTCGAACGGGGCGACTGTCGAGGGCGGGGGCAAGGACGGCCGCAACATTGAAGAAGCGGATCTCCTGGGCGCCGATATCTGGAGCGACGTCTGGCTCAAGTTTCGCGCCGCGCCCTGGCTGTACGAGAAAGGGCGCTTACCTGTTCTGTCCGCTTTGCCGGGTAGGCCGATGAGCGCGGAGCTGCCGCCGCACCTGGGCAGCCGGCCGGCCGGCAGCGGCACGGCGGCCGATCCCTATCAGCTGGCGACGACGGCGGATCTGCTTTGGCTGTCGGTGATGAGCAATAGCGCCGAATACGCCGGGGCGCACTATGTCATGACCCAGGACATCGATATGGCGGGCGTAACGGGCTTCGACCCGATCGGACAATATCTGCCCGTGCCCTTTACCGGCGTATTCGACGGGCAGGGGCACGTCGTCAGCAATCTGAATATCCGCAGCAACAGGCACAATGTGGGGTTCTTTGAATATACCATAGGAGCGGTGATCAGGAACCTGGGTCTGGTCAATTGCGATGTCCGCCAGACCGCTAGCGGCAGATCCAATGACTACACTTCTACCGGCGCCCTTATCGGCTCAGGCACCGCGGTGGTGGAGAATTGCTACGCCAGCGGCAGCGTATACGGCGGTTACGGCGACACGGGCGGTTTGTTCGGGCACCTGGGGGGACGGGTCAGCGGCTGTTACAGCGAGGTGACGGTTTCCATCAATGCTGACGTCAGTATCGGCGATCACGTCATGGGGGGCATAGCCGGCCGTTTCGGAATCGGAACTTTGGAGAATTGTGTCAGCGCCGGCGTTGTGAACGGCTTTACCACAAGCAGCACCAGCTGGCACGCAAGTGACCGGCTGACGGTGGGCGCCCTGGTGGGCAGTGTGAACGGCGTCGGTTGGGACATTGAGCTCGACTGGCAGCCGGGCGGCTACGTCAAGAGCGAAGCCTATTACGCCTATATTAAAAACAGTTATAGCACCGCGACGGTCATAAACGGGGACGGCGACGGCGTCATCGGATCTTATGGCCCCGCTACCATCAGTAATAATGTCTTATCCTTTATCAACGGGAACACCGCGCTGCCGGCGCCTTTTCATGAGGTGTTATTGCATAAGCTGTATTTAGTCGGAGGAGGTGTTAAAACCGAGGAGTGGGGTTATGTGGCGGTTGACTCCGACGCCTGGGAAAGCTTCCGCCAGGAACCCTGGGTCTGGGAAAATGGCTGGCCCGTCCTGGGGAGCATACCGTTGATGCGCCAGAGTCAGGGCGATCCGGGTTCGGGTGCTCCCGAGCCGACTGATCCCGCTCCGGGCGATCCGGGTTCGGGTACTCCCGAGCCGATTGATCCCGCTCCGGGCGATCCGGGTTCGGGCGCTCCCGAGCCGATTGATCCCGCTCCGGGCGATCCGGGTTCGGGCGCTCCCACTCCGGGAACGGGGGAACCGGAAACCGGGGCGCCGGGTGAACCCGAACAGGCGCCGGCGCCAAGCCCGGCGGAAGATCCGGTCGCCGAGGCCGAAGCAGCAAGTGAGCCCAGCGCCGATTCCGGCAGCGCCGCGGAAACGCAGCTGATTCCCGAGCAATTACCGCCCGCCGCGGCAGAACCGGCTGCGGCGCCCGCCCCCGAACCGGAACGCGCGCCGGAACCTGAACCTGAGCCTGAGCCTGAGCCTGAGCCTGAGCCTGAGCCTGAGGCCGCGCCGGAAACACGGATCGCCCAAACTCCGATCCCACCGCTGGTGGCGACGGAAGAACCGATCACGGCGGCCATAGAGCCTGATCTCACTTTTTTTGAGATTGTCAGCCGCTCAGTCCAGGACAATCCGCTGATTTCGGCCTTCGCGGCCCTGCTCGTTGCGGCGGTTATCGCCGCCGGCGGCCTGTTCCGCTATAAGCGGAGCAGACAGTCCTGAGGCGAAACCCCGGGAAAGGAGGGAAAACGGGAATAAATTGCCAGTACCGATGTGCAAAAATCAAATTTGAATGGAGGCAAGAACTATGTCCACCCCGTTAAGACTCGCTACCACCACCAGCACCAATGATACCGGTTTATTGTCTAAGCTTCGGCAGGACTTCTTAGACTCCGCATACTATGACTATGATATCGCCGGTTGGGAATCTGTCGGCACCGGCGCCGCCATCGCCCTGGGGCAGGCCGGTCTGGTCGACGTGCTGCTCACCCACGCCCGCGTCCAGGAGGAGGCTTTTGTCACGTCCGGCGCCGGCCTGGTCCGGACGCACCTGATGTACAACGAATTCCTCCTGGTCGGGCCTGCCGGCCAGATCACGCCCGCCAGCTCTCTGGAAGACGCTTTCGGCCAGATCGCCGCCGGCACCGCCGCCGCCCCGCTGCGCTTTGTCTCCCGCCACGACAGCTCCGGCACAAATATCAGAGAACTGGACATCTGGGATCATCTGGATCCGCCGGTAGATCCCAACCTGGTCGCCGGCTATTATCCGCTGGAGGAGGAAGATGAAGACAGAGGCATGATGGCCACGCTGATATTGGCCGGCGGCGGCGACTCCGAGCGTAATCCGAACGGATTGATCTATTACACCTTGACCGATAACGGCACCTGGCTGAAGTTCCAGGATGAACATTCGGATTTGGCGGCTAATCTGCAGGTACTCAGCCAGTCGCCTGATCCCTGGGGCTTGAACCAGTACGCGGTCACGACCATTGATCCGGCTTATCCCTTCAATCCCGCTCCGCCAAGCCCGATTGACCTGACCGGCGCCGAGGCCTTTGTGACATGGCTGCTCTCGGCGGAGGGCAAGGAGTCGATCAACACTTATACGTTTTTCAACACAGCGCTTTTCACCTACAACGCCGACGAGGATGAACCAGACTCTCCGTTCACACGGAAATTGCGCCGAACAATAATGACCGACTGACAGCAGACCGTACCGGGGGCGGCGGAGCGATCCGCCGCCCCCGGAAAAACAAATAACCCTACTAAGAGGAGGCCGATTATTTTGCCAGACAAAAAAACAAGTAAGCCGCGCCTGTTGCTGCTGCTCAGTCTGCTGCTGCTCGCGCTGCCCTTTTTGCCCCTGTGGGCGGACGACCCGGTGGCGGCGGACGACCCGGTGGCGGTGACAAGCATAACAATTGACGACAGCGCAACAGCCATCAGCGCAAGGGCCGGAACCTTGCAGCTCCAGGCGGCAGTGACGCCGGAGGATGCGACCAACCCGGCCGTCACCTGGTCGGTGACGGCCGGGCCGGATTTTGCCGTTATTGATCAGAACGGATTGCTGAAGGCCAGATTGGACGGTCAGGTAACCGTAAAGGCGGTCTCCGTGGAAAATCCCGCCATCTGGGCCGAGCTGGAGATTACTATCAGCGGGCAGACTCCGGCGGGGGCGGGCACGGCGGTCTACCCGTACCTCATCACGGACGATACGGATATGGTGTGGCTGGCGGCTGCGGTCAACAGCGCCTCCACCTGGGCTAGTTTTGGCGGCGCCCATTATGAACTGACGAGCGACATAGATTTCAGCGGCATCGACTGGCCGGCGCCGATCGGCAATCATACGATAATCGGCGGCACTTCCCCTAATTTCATCTACACCGATTTTGCCGGGGTTTTCGACGGCGCCGGTCATATAATCACGGGCTTTGACGTTACGGTAAGCAATCCCGCTCACTACGGTCTTTTCGGAGTCGTCAGGAGCGCGAACGCGGAGAACGAGGCCGCAATCAGGAACTTGGGCCTGGCGGATTTTGCTTTTGCCCTCGACTATAGTGCCAGCGGGAATAAATACGCCGGGGGTATCGCCGCCTTACTGCAGGCCGGACGGATTGAGAATTGCTATGTGACGGGAGCAATTACCGCCAACGTTACCACCATAAGCGGAACTCGCTATTTGGGCGGCGTCGCGGGAGAAGTCGGCTTGGACTTGCAACCACGAGATTTCGGAGCGACAGTCGCCGCCTGTTACAGCGAAGTTTCTCTGACGGGCAGCGGGCGCGGCGGCGCGCTGGCCGGTTCTTTGAAGCCCAATGCCCGGATAGCCGACTCGGTGGGAGCGGGCGAGATCGTCGCCGCCTATGCCGGGGGGCTGGTCGGCGAAGCGACTGCCACCGCGGGCAGAACATCGGTGAGTACGCTGGAAAACTGCTACAGCCTGGCGGCGGTGCTACCCCATGGCCAGACCGGCAATTATGCCGGCGGTGTGGTTGGCTGTGTCGGGCGCAATACGCAGATTAAGAGCGTGTTGGCGCTGAATCCGTCGGTCTGTATTGCGGAGGATTACAGCAACGTGCGTCAAACCGGGCGGGTATTCGCTGGGTCGCAGCAGAGTTTGGATCCTTCAAGTTCAGTTGAGCAGTTGTTAGCCTGGGCCGGCTTGCCGGTGAACGGCGCGCCGCTGCTCCTGGCCGGCAAGAGGGACGGCGTCGGGCTGAGCCGCGCCGCCTTGCGGCAGGAGGAATCCTGGCCGGCGGCCTTCAAGGCGGCGCCCTGGGAGTATAGCGAGGGTAAATTGCCGATACTGGCGGAGTTGCCGGGCGATGTTATGGCGGCGGATTTTCCGGATTATTTGGAGCCAAACCTGCCGGAACCGACGTCCCTGAGCGCTCCGCTTGGCGCGGGCAGCGCCGAGGACCCCTATCGAATCGCGACCGCGGGAGATCTGCTCTATCTGGCCGCGGCGGTGGGGCACTTAGAGCTTCGGGTCGATTATTATGACAAGCACTATATCCTGACGAATGATATTACGTTGACGTCCGCCTGGGTCAACCCCATCGGCACGATGAATCTCAACGCCTTCCGCGGCGTCTTCGATGGCCGGGGGCATGTGATCCGGGGACTGCGGGCGGATATTGCCACGGATGTGAGTATGAAATTCGGCCTGTTCGGCGAGGTAAATCCAGCCGGGGTGATCAAAAATCTCGGACTGGAAGATATTGACTTCACGCTGCGGATGAGAAGCAGCCCGGAGGCCCCCCAGCGATCAGCCAGCGCGACGGCGGGCGGCATAGCCGGTGACTCTAAGGGCAGGATAGAGAACTGTTATGTCACGGGGGAGATAAAGGTTTTGTACGGTTACCCTACTACGGTGAACTCGCTGGGAGGCGTCGCCGGTAATCTTACCGGTTTTGTGGGCGGTTGTTACAGCAATATGGCTCTGTCCTGCGAAACGCCTCTCGACCGCAGCGGCGCCATCGCAGGTTATATGGGCGGCGGCAGGATAGAAGATTGCGTCGGCGCCGGCTCGGTTGAAGCCTACCTGGCCGGCGGGATAGTCGGCAGCGCCAGCGGCAAGGGTTATATTGAGAATTGCTACAGCCTGGCGGCGGTGAGATCAAACGGAAGCACCGCCGGCACCGCCGGCAACCCTAATCCCGGCGCCGGCGGCATCGCCGCCGCGATTCTCACAACTGTTGAAATCGACAATGTGCTGGCGCTGAATCCGTCGGTGGAGGCCGGGGCCGAACTTGCTTCGGCCGGGCGGGTACTGGGCCTGACGCCGCCGGCGACGAGTACACGCGCCCGCCTGTACGCCTGGGGGGCGATGCCGCTCAACGGTGAGCCGCTTGAAGATGATACCGGCGACGACCCGGCGGCGGATAAGAACGGTCTGGGCCTGGACGCCGCGGCTTTGCAGGCCCCGGTCAATTGGAGTCCGATGTTCAATGCTCCCTGGGTGTACACGATAGGTCAGTTGCCGGTACTTGAGCTGATACAGCTTTACAGCGATAATCTCATGGCCAAAGCTCCGGCCCATCTGAGCGATTATTTGAGCGCCAACCCGGTCGCCTATGTGCCCATCACCGGACTGACCCTGAGTCCCGTGGAGGAGATCACCGTTCAGGGCGCCGCGGTGCAGCTTATGGTCGCGCTGGAGCCGGGCGACGCCTCAGCCGCCGTCGTCTGGACGATAGAGAGCGGCGGCGGCGTCGCCGAGCTGAGCAGCGCGGGAGTTCTGACCGCCCGGGCGAACGGCACAATCGTTATCAAAGCCTCCGCCTTTAACGACCTCGACATTAATGACAGTATAACCGTCACTATCAGCGGTCAGCACAATCCGGTGCCGGCGGCGGGCGGAGGGACGGCGGAAGATCCATACCGGATAGAGATTCCGGGGCATCTGTTTTGGATGGCCCAGATGATCAATGACAAGGGGGACGACGGCACGTACGGCGAAGACGACGGCACGTACGGCGAAGCTTACTACGCGCTGGCGAACGATATCGACATGACCGGTGTCAGTGGTTTTATCCCCATCGGCAGCAACCCCACGTATGTTTATTCGCCGGCGGGCGCCTTCCGGGGCGTTTTTGACGGCGGCGGCCATGTGATCAGAGGGCTGCGGCTGGAGGCGACGCCGGCTGCATCCGCCATTCATGACCTTCTCCCCGGGACAGGCGGTTATGGTTATGGTTATGGTCTGTTCGGCGTCGTTCTCGGCGGGACGATCAAAAACCTGGGCCTGGAGGATATTGATTATGATCTGCACTCGTTCAGCACTTTAAACATTTATGGTGCTGTCGCGGGCGGCGTCGCCAGCGCGCTTTACAACGGCGGGATAGAGAATTGCTATGTCACGGGCCGGATTGAGATCGCGGGCGACACTTTCAACGGAGCGATTCTGGGCGGCGTGACCGGCGTTGCGGGGCAAAACCAACGCTCCCCCTCAGCCCCGACGGCTCGGATCAGTGATTGTTACGGCTCGGTGACGCTGGTCAGCGCAGTGCCCGGCGCCGTCGCCGGCGCCGTCGCCGGTCGGCTGCAACAATACGGCCTGATCGAAAACTGCGCGGGCGCGGGCAGCGTCAGCGCGGCAATCGCCGGCGGCATAGCCGGTGAAACGAATGCGGAGAATCAGTATTACGATAATATCCGGCTCGAAAATTGCTACAGCACGGCGGTAATTAATTCCACCGGCGCGGAAGGCGAAGGCTTCGCGGGCGGCATCATCGGACATGTCGGCAACAAGACCGACGTCAGGAACGTCGTAGCCCTGAACCCGGCTGTGAACGGCCCGGCCGGCGGCAGCGGCCGGGTGGTGGGCTCGGAATTAACGAGCGACAGCTCGGCGGCGCGGCTTTATGGCTGGGACGCCATGCCGCTGAACGGGGCGAGCGGAGAATATACGGACAAAGACGGAACGCCTGTCGGCTATGCCGCGTTGCTGGGCACGGATGTCTGGAGCGACGTGTGGGCGGATTTCCCGTCGGAGTCCTGGGATTATAGCGCCGGCGGGCTGCCGGTTCTGCGGGGCGCGCAATCCATGAATAACGCGCTCATGGATGCCGTCATGCCGGAGCGGATCTATACCGCCGTCGCCGCTATCGCCATAACGGGCGGCGACGCGGCGGGAGAGGGCGGAACCCTGCAGTTGGAGGCCGGGCTGACGCCGGCGGCGGCCACCAATCAGGGCGTACTCTGGTCTGTCGTCAGCGGGGCCGGGTATGCCGGGATAGACGCGAACGGCCTGCTGACCGCCACCGCCGCCGGGACAGTCGTCGTCAGGGCGACTGCGGCGGACAATCCGGCGATATTCGCCGAGAAAACAATAACGATCAGCGCTCGCTACGTGCCGGTAACGGAAATCATCCTGGCCCCGGTGGAGCTGATGGCGGGCGGGACGATCACCCTGAGCGGGACGGTCGCCCCCCCTGACGCGACGGCCCAAACCATCGTCTGGACTGTCGCCGATCCCGGCGCTGCGGGTGCGGTCCTCAGCGGCGCCGACCTGACGGCGGCAAGCCCCGGTACGGCGATGGTGCGGGCGACTGTGCCGGACGGTCTGGCGGTGGGAACGGATTTCAGGCAAGAATTTACAATTACGGTTGATCCCGTCCCCTTGCCGCCCACCTATTCCGTCACTTACCTGGCCGCCGACGCGACCGGCGGCGACGTTCCCGCGGACGACCGGGCTTACCTGGCCGGGGAGACCGCCACTGCGGCCGGGCCGGGCGCCCTGGTTCGCCGGGGTTATACTTTTGCCGGCTGGCTGCACGACGGCGATAACCAAACCTATCAGACCGGGCAGAGTTTCCCTGTTAACGCCGACGTCACGCTGAGCGCGCTCTGGCGGCGCAACAGCGGCGGCGGCGGAGGCGGGGGCGGCGGAGGCGGCGGCGCGGCGCTCGTGATCCCGGATCCTCTGCCGCCGCTGGCGCCCGGTGTCCCGGTCAGCGTCAGCAAGGACAGCTTCACCTATATCTCCGGCGCGAACCGGGTGCTTACCTCCGTCGCCATCTCCCGCCAGGGCTGGACCGGCGCCGATGCGGTAGTTCTCGCCCCGGGCGGGGCGAACAACCTGATCGACGCCCTGGCCGTGGCCCCGCTGGCCGGACAGGAGAACGCCCCGATTCTACTCAGCGTCGGCAGCCTTGATCCGGCCGTGGTGGCGGAGATCGAGCGTCTGGGCGCGAAATCAGTCTATGCCGTCGGCGCCTTGAGCGAGGCTGTGATCGATGCGCTCAAGGCCGCGCTGCCCGGTCTCACGGTTGAGACTTTGCGCGGGGCGAACCGGTTTGAGACGGCGGCGCTAGTAAACGCAAAGACCCAAAACCCGAAAGGGACAATCGTCATCGGTTATAACGCGATCGCCGACGCCGTCAGCGTGGCTTCCTGGGCGGCGGCCAACGGCTATGTGCTGGCGCCGGCCAATCCGGACGGGAGTTTCAGCGGCGATACGAGCCGGGGGGGCTATATCATCGGCGGCCCGGCCCTGGTCAAGGACATCCCCGGCTTCACGCGCATTTACGGAGCGGATCGCTACGCGACCAACCTGCTGGTGCGCAATACCCTGAACTTTGAGTACACGAATATTTACACCGCAGACGGAGCGACACTGGTGGACGCCCTGACCGGTTCGGTTCTGGCGGCCCGGAGCAGAGCGGCCGTCGTTCTGACGCCGGGCAATGATCCGAGCGGTACGGACTTTGGGGCGATCACCCCGGAAACCAAGGTTTTTGCCTTCGGCGGACTCAAGTAGAACAATAGTGTAAGTGCAGCGGGCGACCAATCCTGGTCGCCCGCTGCCGCCAACTTCCCCCGGGAGCGAACTGTGTTCGCTCCCGGGGGAAACGGCAAGGAGGACTTTTATGCGAAAGCTGCGCCGCCTCGTTGCCCTGTCGTTTGTTCTGGCCCTGGCGCTGGCCCTAAGCGCCTGCGCCGAGCCGGCTGCCGGGCCTGGGGTTACGGATTTTTCCGGCGTTGACTTTGAGGCCAGCCCTTATAAGCACCTCAACAACGGCGGCGTCACCGCCGACCCCGTCATGCCCTACAATGTCGACGCCATCACCGGGGCCACCGTCACCGTCGAGGGGCCGGGGGTGGTTTCCAGCATCCCCCTTTCGGTGCGGGAGCTGGAAAACCGCAACGCCGGCTTGTTTCGCGGCCTGTATGCCGACAGCGCGGGTGAGCGCGTCTACGAAGGGCTGGACCTGCACTACCTGCTCAGCGGGATGGTGGAGGGCGATAACGGCATTTTCCTCACCGACAGCGCCTACAGCGTGCAACTGAAAAACGCCAACCGGGAAACGCTGGCTGTCTTCAAACTGGCAGAAGTGGCCCAAGCCCATGAAGAGGGCCGGCCCATCCTCCTGGCCTATGGAGTCGGCACGGCGGATGAAACGCTAGTCGCTCCCTTTGTCTTTGACGCGGCTAATCCGTCAGAACGGTCAGCAGGCTACGTAGCCGAGCTGCAAAACGACGACGGCTGTATCCGGCTGGTGTACGACCTGGAGCGTTACGGCGCAAATCCGGACTACACCACCTTCTCCAACGCGGCCTATGTCTATTTGGGCGAAGAAAGCGAGCCGGGCTTCAAGCACACCGGCGAGGAGAGTGTCTACAGTGCCAGCCGCTATGCCGACTATATCGTCACCTTCCGGGGCGAGGCTCTGGGCGCCGAGCTGGACTTTACCCTGCGGCAGCTGGAAGCGCTGGTTGCTTATGATGAAGAGGGGCGGCTTGAGGAGGGCGGCGTGGGCTACTCCGGTCAGTACAGCCTGGCCAACAACGCTTACTGGTATGTCAACGAATACGAGGGGCTTGATTTGTACAAGCTGCTGCTCTACCTGGGCATGGCGGACGCGGAGGAACTGGGTCTGGCCGCGGCGCGGACTACCCTCGTCAGTTTTGTGGCGGCCGACGGGGTTGCCGCCAGCGAAAGCTTTTCGGTGGATACCCTGTCCTACCCCGACGCTTTCGGCTTTTACAAGAAGAATGCCGCCGACCTGGGAGATGGGACATACAAGCCCTCCAACGCCGATCTGGCGGACACCGGCTACCCGGTGCTGCTGGCTTATGGCGTCAACCGCTATCCCTACACCATCACCAAGGCGGATGAAGGGTATCTGTCGGGGCTGGCCAACAGCGGCGGTCCCCTGCGGGTGGTTTTTGGCAAAACTCAGTACAACCACGCCAACGGCTCTAATCAGGTGCAGTACCTCAAGGATGTGATCGTGGGCGCGGACAAGCTCTACAACACTCACGCCCACACCGACGTGGCGGCCCACCAGGCCCTGGCCGCAAACACCCTCGCCATCCGGGTGACCGGCGAGGACGGCGGGCTGCTTCTTGAGCGGACAATGACCGTCGGGGAGATCGAGGACATCCTCTACGGCGGAGAGGTCAGCGGCAATATTTTCCAAGCCGCCCAAGTCAAGGATTCCTATGAGGTGGAGGTTGACGGCGCTTACCGCACCGCTATCTACGAAGGGGTGGGCCTGCAATATCTGCTGATGAATGTGCTGGGATTGCCCGGAACCAGCGGAACCGCAACCTTCGCGCATGGCCGGGACGAGGTCACGGTGAATCTCGACGCGCTCTTCCGCACCGGCTACAACCCCGGGCTGGGGCGGAGCGGTCTGCCCGCCGTGCTGGCTTTCGCCAAAAACGGGGCGCCGATGGTATCCTCCAATAGGGACGCCGGCTATGTGGCCGGGCTGCCGCTCAATTCCCTGCTGCCGAACGAGCCGTCCTCCTACTCCGTGGATAACAGCGGTGGGCCGCTGGCCCTGCTGATCCCAAGTACCGGCCCGGATAGCCGCGACGCCATAACCTTGCAGGGGCTTACCGCCATCCAGGTGCAGCTTGTTCCCGACGCCTACGCCCACATTCAGCCCCCCTACAACGCCTACGCAGAAAATTCCATCCGTTTTTATGGCGATGGGCTGGAGGCGGAAAAGACATATTCGGTGGGCGAGCTGGAAAGCAAGCAGATCATGGCCAAGACCCTGGATTACAGTGTGCAGAGCAACGCGGGCGAGCTTAAGGAGCAGCGCTTCCGGGGCCTCGCTCTGTATGATCTGTTCATTGAGATCGGCATCAAGAGCAACGCGGGGGATGTGACCGTCCACACCGCCGACGGCGGCAGCCACACATTTTCCCTCTCCCAGATGAAGCGGAAGAACTATCTCAATTACCTGGCCCCGGAAAAGCCGCCTCTGTCCGCGCTGCTGGCCTTCGGCGCCGGTACTCCGGACAGCGATGTCCTGCAGGGACTTCCCCTGGTGGCGGCTCAGTCCAGCTCGGGTTATGATGAGGGATTGGGCAATGACGGCGGGCCGCTGCGGCTCATCATCCCGCAGGAGGACGAGGACAGCGCCAACGGCGCCCTCTGCCTGAAAAACGTGGTGGGCATCGAGGTGGGTGCCAACGAAATCGAGGCCTGGGGCCACCGCATGAGCGACGTGTTCGGCGAATTTCTCGCCTACGAATTCACCTTTACAGTACGCAACGACGAGGCGGAATGGAGTCACACCTTCACGGTGGGGCAGCTCGAGGAGATGAGCGACCTCATCGTCAGGGAAAACTATTCTGTGCTGGACGTCGGCGAGTGCGAGGGCATCGTCATCTGGAAGCTGGTTCAGCGCTTCGCGGGGGACGTACCCGGCATCGACGACCCCGTCTCGGTCATCGTTTACGCTGAGGACGGCTACAAAAACGACCTGCTCAGCGTCTTTTACAAAGAGGGGCTGGAGCTGGGAGCGGTCAGCGAGGACGGCGAGCGCAAGCCCCTGATCATCGCCTACGCGATTAACGGGCTGCCGCTGGTGGACACCGAAAGCCACGAGGGTTATACCGGTCTGGCCGGAAATACCGCGGGGCCGCTGCGGACGGTAGCCGAGGGTAATCAGGGCGCGTCGGTGAAGCAAGTGAACAAGCTGGTGGTCACCGTCCCCGGCGCCGGCTCCATCGAGGAACACATCGACAAGGCGATCTTCCCGGCGGAATAACGGAGGAATTCGATGAGGAAAAGACTGCCGGCACTGCTGCCGGTACTGCTATTGGCGCTCTGCACCGCCTTTTCGGGGTGCGTCATCAATACCAGTCCTTCAGAGGTCACGGCGGAAAACACCGTGACTGACGGTTCCGGGGCGGTGCTGGCCATACCGGAAAACCGGGAGGAGCTTACCATTGCCTCGGTTTACGCGGTGGCCGCTCCCTTTTTCGTGGCGCTGGATCTGTCCGACCGGGTGGTAGCGGTCAACGTCAAGTCCATTTTCTGGACCGACGCGGTGAAGCCGTTGGCCCAAGCCGGAACGATGGGCCGGGGCGCGGTCGATCTGGAAGCTCTGGCCGGGCTTGACCCGGATGTGCTGGTTCACCGCTCCAACGACAAGACAACCGTGGAGGCCGTCCAGGGCAAGCTGGGCATCCCGGTGTTCTGCATCACGGTGGAAAGCGTGGCGGACATCAAGGAAACGCTGCGCACAATGGGCCTCTACTTCGGGGCCGAGGAACGGGCCCGGGAGGTAGCGGACTGGCTGGACGGCAAATTCGACCTGATTGGGGAGATCGTCGCCCAAATACCCCGGGAGCAACGGGTTACCGCGCTGGTGCTGGGCGGGGAGCCGGGGCGGGTGGCGGGAGGCGACATGCTGCAAAGCTGGATGATCGGGCAAGCCGGAGGGATTTGCCTGGCCGCCGCTGTAGCCGACAACCGCAACTGGACCAATGTGGGGGTGGAAACCGTCTTCGAGTGGAATCCCGACATGCTGTTTCTGACCAGTTCCACCGTATTGGACTATACGGCGGACACGTTGCGGGCAGACCCCACCTGGAGCGGGATGAGCGCCGTCCAAAGCGGCAGCATCCACCAGATCCCCGCCAAAATCGACAGTTGGGACATGCCTGGTATCAGCTGCGCCCTTGGCACGATGTACATGCTGCACAAGATGTATCCGGATTTTTTCAGCGCCGGGCAGTTGGAGCGGGAGATCGATGAGTATTACACCTTCCTGTTTGGAAAAACCTTCGAACGCGACTATCTTGGCTACAATCCGGAGGATTGATTTTGCGTAAGCAATCGCCAAAAGGAGGGAGAAGCCTTGCCGCGATCTATCTCACCAGTGCCCTGCTGCTGCTGGCGGGGGTGGTGCTGGCGGTGTGTGCGGGAAAATATCCGCTGTCCCCCGCCGAAAGCCTGCGCATCCTTCTCAACGGGCTTCTGGGCCGGGACAGCGGCTACCCGCTCATGACCCAAAACGTGGTGATGGGCCTGCGGCTGCCGCGTATTCTTGGCAGCGTCCTGGTGGGGGCGGCCCTGTCGATTTCGGGCGCCGCCTATCAGAGCAGCTTCAAAAACCCGCTGGTTTCCCCCGACCTGCTGGGTATCTCCAGCGGGGCCTGCATCGGAGCGGCGGCGGCCATCCTGCTGTCGCTGCCCACGGCCGGCATCTCCCTGTTCGCTTTTCTGGGCGGAATCGCGGCCGTGACCCTGACCATGAGCATCCCGGTTCTGATCGGCAACCGGAGCAATGTGGTTCTGGTGCTGTCGGGGGTTATTGTCGGCGCTGCCATGTCGTCGATTCTGGGTTTTATCAAATACATCGCCGATCCTGAAACCCAGCTGGCCTCCATCACCTACTGGTCGATGGGCAGCTTCGCCTACGTCACCCTGGGGGAGCTGATGATCCTGCTGCCCGTCCTGCTGGTTCCCACGGTGGTGCTGCTGCTGCTTTCCTGGTGGATCGACGTGCTGTCGATGGGGGAAACCGAGGCCCGCGCCCTGGGGGCCAATGTCAACCTGGTGCGGGGAATTACCATTGCCTGCGCCACCCTGCTGACGGCCGGCAGCGTCTGCATCGCGGGAACCATCGGTTGGGTGGGGCTCATTGTGCCGCATTTCGGCCGGATGCTGACAGATCCTTCCAACCGCCGCCTCATGCCCCTTTGCGGGCTTCTGGGCGGGCTGTTTATGCTGGCGGTGGACACTCTTACCCGCACCATCGGCGTCACCGAAATGCCGGTGAGCATCCTCACCGGAGTGATCGGCGCCCCTTTTTACTGCTGGCTATTGTTTCGGCAAAGGAGGTCGCTGGGGTGATCTACCGGATCAGCGGTTTGGTTTACACGTATCCCACCGCGGCGGGCAAAAAGGTGCTGGACGGGGTGAGCCTGACTGTGGCCGCAGGTGAGGTCCTCACCCTGCTGGGCCGCAACGGCGCGGGCAAAAGCACCCTGCTCAGCTGCATGCTGGGCTTGCTCCGCCCCCAGGCGGGCGAACTGCTGCTCACGGGCCGGAGCATTGGCGCTATGAGTGCGCGGGAGATTGCGGCCACGGTAGGTTATGTCCCCCAGTTCCACCTGCCCGGCTTCGACTATACCGTACTGGATTTCGTAGTGATGGGCTGTGCCTCCCGGATCGGATTCTTTTCGCGGCCTGGCCGGCGGGAGCGCGAGGACGCCGAGGCCGCGCTGGAGGAATTGCATATCTCCCACCTGCGCGACCGGCCCTATACCCGGATCAGCGGCGGTGAGCGCCAACAGGCCATCATCGCCCGCACCATCGTGTCCCGGCCCCAGGCGCTTCTGTTCGACGAGCCGACCGCCCACCTGGACTTTGGCAACCAGATGCGGGTGCTGCGCTGCATCAAGGCGCTGGCGGCAAAGGGCTATGCGGTAGTTATGACCACCCACAACCCCGACCACGCATTGCTGCTGGGCGGAAGAGCCGCGCTGCTGGACGGCTGCGGCCGGCTCGGTTCAGGCCGAACAGAGGAGATCGTAACCCAACGGATGCTGTCCGACATGTACGGCGCGGACATCCGGCTGGAGCATGTAGCAAGCATTGGCCGCAAGGTCGCCGTTTACCCCAGCCTGTAACAAGGGCCGGGTTATATTTATTTATATTATCGGAGGTCAAGATCATGCTGAAAAAAAACAAGGTAATTTACCTGCTGCTGGCTCTGCTGCTGGCGCTCAGTCTCTCCGCCTGCGGGCAGTCCCCCGCGGCGGCCCCATCCCAACCGTCCGGATCTCCGGCGGCCCAACCGCCGGCCGGACAGCCTGAGCCGGCAACCCCCTCCGCCCCTGTGGCCGAAGAGGTCAAAGGGGTCACCATCCCCGCTTTTACCGTATTGGTAAACGGCGTCGAGGTCAATCAGGACGCGGTGGCGGCCTATCCCATGTATTCGGTTCAGGCGGTGTCGGTCAACAGTTCGGGAACCGAATCCAATACCACCTACGTGGGCTTTGCGATGAAGGATGTGCTGGCGGCCGCCGGCCTGACTGAGGCCTATGTCTGGGTACAGGCGATTGCCAGCGATGGCTATGCGGTAACCCTGAGCGAGGGAATCGTGATGGAGGACACGACCCTGCTCGCCGTGACCAAGGACGGTTCACCATTCTCCGCCTCGCCCTGGTTTGCCCCTTGCTCAAGTACCACGACCGGCAACTACCTCATGGCTACAGCCTCTATCCTGGTGAACACGACCGAGGGCGCGCCTGAGATCGAGGTTACTCCACCGGCTGGCGGCGGCGGCCCGGAGGCATCCTCAGGCGATCTGCCCGAGATCCTTGACCGCACGGGCAAGGTGGAATTTGCCCCCTATTCCTTTAAATTTAACGGCACGGAGGTCACCAACGAGACGCTGGCCGGCCTGAGCATCTATAAGATTACCGCGACCACGGTCAACAATAACGGCGATACGGTTGAATCCGGCTACACCGGCTACAAACTGGCGGATGTGCTGGAGACCATGGGCGCCGGTGCCGGCGTTAATGTGAAAGCAGTCGCCAGCGACGGATTCGAGTCCACTTTGACAGCCGATATGGTGGCGAGCGACTACACCCTTGTGGCCATCGAAAAGGACAAGGAGACCGGGGAGGGCGGCACTGTTTGGGTGGCCCCCTGCGCCCAAAAGACCGCCGGCAGCTTTGTAAAACTGGTGGCGGAGATCGTCGCCCAATAAAGTCAACGGAAAAGGAGGGAAACCCACGAAACGCATTTTCTCTCTGGCGCTCTGTCTCTGTCTTATGTGGGCGCTGCCGACCGGCTGCGCCCCACAGTCAGGCGGCCGCCCGGCTCTTCCCTTCGCTGGATTTTCCTTCGCGCACTACTCCTCCGGCGGCACAGCGGAACAGTGCCCGGCTATTATCCTCTTTGAGCAGAGCGTGTCCGCCTTTACCGCTTACCAGGTGGCCTTTATTTCCTGCGCCGGTCGTGAGGCACTGGCCAACTATTATTCGGTCTGCTATGTGGAGCTGCTCAACAACAAGCCGGCAGCCGGGCAGGCGGCCATCCGCGCCATCAGCTTCGGCGACAACAGGGGGCTTTACGGGGACAGTAATCCCAACTACTACCGCCACGACTACACTCAGGCGTATATGGACGAGCACTTTGTGCAGCGCTTGGTGCGGAGTACCAAGGACGAGTTCGACGCCTGGGCGGGCTACGGCTCTCAGCTGGCCGCCGTGGAGGTGGACGCCGTGACCGGCGCCACGGTCACCACCGCCAATGTTACCTCGATGCTCAAAAGCCTGTTTGCATACCATACGGAGAAATATTACTCCAGGCAGTAGCGAACAGTGTTCGTTCACCGGAAACCGCAAGGAGGATTTTTATGGCGAATAACTATAGGGTATGAGCATTATGGAAACGCTTAAAGAGATCATCGATTTGCTCTGCGGTGCGGACGGCGAATTACGCCTGATTATCGCCACGACCCTGCGCATGAGTTTTACCTCGACGCTGATCGCGACGGCTATCGGCATTCCTCTGGGGGCCCTGATCGGCTTGTTCGCTTTTCCCGGCAAACAATTGGCCGTCCGTTTCTGCAATACTTTGATGGGTCTGCCGCCCGTGCTGGCGGGCCTGCTGATCTTTTTTCTCCTTTCCCGTTCCGGGCCGCTGGGCCAGTACAAGCTGATCTACAGTGTGACGGCGATGGTGCTGGCGCAGATCCTGCTGATTACCCCCATAGCCGCCGGTCTCACTCAGTCCATTGTCGCGGCCAAAGCCCCGCAGATCAGGGAGACGGCGCGGGGCATCGGGCTGAGCGGAGCGCGGCTGCTGGGCTATGTGCTTTACGAATGCCGCCGGCAATTCGGTTCCGTTTTGTTTACCGGTTTTGGCCGGGCCATTTCGGAAGTGGGCGCGGCCCAGATCGTCGGCGGCAATATCCAGTTCAAGACGCGGATTCTGACGACGGCGATCGTGCAGGAAACCAATATGGGGCATTTTCAGAAGGCGCTGGCCCTCGGCCTGGTTTTGCTGGTTATTTCGTTTATTATTACGGCGCTGGCCCAATTTTTGCTGGCGGAGCAAGAGACATGATCAAACTTGTGCAAGTGGAAAAGTATTTCCGCGGTCGCCCGGCCCTGAGTATTGCGGCCTACACCTTCGAGCGGGGCGGGCGCTATGCTCTGATGGGCCCTAACGGCTCCGGCAAGAGTACTCTGCTGCGTCTGCTGGCCGGGGTTCTCCGCCCGGATGCCGGCGAGATAAGAGTCGAAGGTCTTGCCGCAGACGCTATCGGTTATATGCCGCAGTTTCCTTATATCTTCGGCTTCTCCGTTTTGAAGAATGTCCTGATCGCTCTGCCCGCGGGCGGAGCGGAGCGGCGAACGGCGCGCGCGGCCGCACTTCAGGCCCTGGAGCGGCTGGAGATCGGTCATCTGGCCGCCCGTCCCGGCGGCACTCTGTCGGGCGGAGAAAAGCAAAGGCTGGCTCTGGCCCGTATGCTCGTGCGGCCGCGACAATTGCTGCTGCTCGACGAACCCACATCGTCCCTGGATCGGGCGGGCACTCTCCTGGCGGAGCAGGTTTTGGCGGAGTGCGCCCGACAAGGCTGCGCCCTGGTCATGGCTTCGCACGACCAGGGCCAGGCGCAACGGCTGGCCCGCACCGTCCTGTTGTTTGAGTCAGGCCGCCTGGCGGGCGAGGATCAGTTTTAATGGAACAAGGGAGCGGAATATGGCGGAAAGAAATCTATATTTGAAGAACACACCGGTGGAGGAAGCCCGCGCAATCTATCTGGAAAGACTGAAAAAGCTGATCAGGCCCCGGCCGGTCGTCTTGCCGGTGAGTCAGGCCTTGGGGCGGACGACGTACCGGGCAGTCTTCGCCCGCTTGTCCTCGCCGTTTTATAACGCGGCGGCGATGGACGGGGTCGCCGTGATTGCCGCCCATACGGCCGGCGCCAGCGAAGTGCGGCCCCGGCGCCTGCGTCTGCACGAGGATTTTCAACCGATTGACACCGGCGATCCGGTACTCCATCCTTATGACGCGGTGATCATGGCGGAGGACATCAACGAAGTCGGGGCGGAAGAAATTGAGATCATGGCCGCCGTCTCCCCCTGGAAGTATGTGCGGCCCGTGGGGGAAGACTTTGCCCACGGAGAAATGATCCTGCCGGGCGGACATACGGTGCGGGCGATTGACATCGGCGTACTCCTGGCGGGCGGCGTCACGACGATTGAAGTCCTGGCCAGTCCCCGGACGGCGATTATCCCCACCGGCAGCGAATTGCTTGATCCGGAAGCGCCGGCGGCGCAGCAGCCGCCTCCGGGCGCCATCATCGACAGCAACAGTCAGATGCTGGCCGCTTTAATCCGGGAGGCGGGCGGGGCGCCGGAACGTCTGCCGATTGCCCCGGACGATTATGCGACGCTGAAACGGATGATCAGCGACGCGCTGACGCGCTGCGACGTCCTCATCATCAATGCCGGGTCTTCGGCCGGCAGCGAGGATTATACGGTCCACATCCTGCGGGAATTGGGTGAAGTCCTGGTACACGGGGTGGCGACCAAGCCGGGAAAACCGGTGATTTTAGCCGTTTGCGCCGGCAAAGCGGTTATCGGACTGCCGGGCTATCCTCTGGCGGCTTACTACAATTTCGAAAATTTCGTCCTGCCGGTGCTGGCCTGTTTTACCGGCCGCTCGCCCGCCGCCCGGGAACAGGTGCGGGCGGTACTGACCCAGCGGCTTGTTTCGTCGCTGAAATACCGGGAGTACGTGCGGGTCAAGGTGGGCGCGGTCGGCGGTCGTCTGATCTGTTCCCCGCTCTCCCGCGGGGCTGCGGCGATGACTTCTTTGGTGCGCGCGGACGGGTTTCTTGTGCTTGAGCAGCAGAGCGAGGGCGCGGAGGCGGGCGCGGAAGTCGAGGTCAGTCTCTACCGGCCTCTCAGTGAGGTGGGCCAGACCCTCGTCGTCGTCGGCAGTCATGACCTGATCCTGGAC
>JAISWK010000147.1 GCA_031270805.1 Gracilibacteraceae bacterium | reverse complement strand
TCGTCGGTCATCGCACGCGCCTCCCCGGTCTTTATCGTCTTGCCTAAAATAAAGTATACCGCCAATAGGCCAAAAGTACAACAGTGTTTTTTTGTCTTTTGAACGACAAATTATTGAAGCGACTTATCATTCGTAAGTGTTCGGTCGTTCCGGCGCATAAATCTTTACGGCTCCGCGCTGAGCTCTGCGGCCAGCACGGCGGCAATCCGCCCCGCCGCCTGTCCGTCCCCGTAGGGGTTGCCGGCGCCGGCCATGCGGGCGTAATGGTCCGGTTCTGTCAGCAGCCGGCGTAGCTCCCGGCGGATACCGGCCTGATCCGCGCCGGCCAGGACGGCGCCGCCCCGGGCGAGGATTTCCGGCCGCTCCGTCGTGGCCCGGGCGACGACGAGGGGCTTGCCGAGCGAAGGCGCTTCCTCCTGCACGCCGCCGGAATCGGTGACGACACAGTAAGCGCGGGCCAGCAAATTGACAAAATCAGGATAACCGAGCGGTTCGCCCAGAAAAACGCGCTCCGGCGCCGCCGCAGGGGGGCCCAGTTCCCTGGTCAGAACGGCGCGGACGGCGGGGTTTCTGTGCATGGGCAAGGCCAGGCAGGTCTCGGGGAATTCGGTCAGGATTTCCCGCAGTCCGCGGCAAACGGCGGCGAGCGGCGCCCCCCAGTTTTCGCGCCGGTGCAGCGTGGCGAGCAGCAGGCGCCGGCTGCCTTGGGCCGCGAGCCAGGCGCTCAGAGCCTGGGAGCAAAAGCGGTAATCGGGGCGAACCGCCGTCAGCAACGCGTCAACCACCGTGTTGCCCGTGACATGGATCCGGCCGGCCGGCAGACCTTCCCGGCGCAGGTTGGCGGCGGCGACTTCCGTCGGGGCAAAATGCCAATCGGCCAAAACCGTGAGCAGCCGGCGGTTTATTTCCTCCGGCCAGGGAGCGTATTTGTCGCCCGTGCGGAGGCCGGCCTCGACGTGGGCGACGGGAATGCGGCGGTAATAAGCGGCGAGCCCGGCGGCAAAAGCCGTCGTCGTGTCGCCTTGGACGAGGACCAGGCGCGGACGCTCCGCGCGCAGAGCCGGTTCGAGTCCGCGGAGAATCCGCGCCGTCAGTTCGGGCAGTTCCTGCCCGGAGCGCATCAGGTTCAGGTCGTACTCCGGCGTCAGGGCAAAAACCGTCAGCACTTGATCAAGCATTTCCCGGTGCTGGGCCGTCACCGCCATGCGCGTTTCCAAGCCCGGATAAAGGCTCAGCGCCCGGATCACCGGCGCCAGTTTTACGGCTTCCGGCCGCGTACCGAAAACCGCCAGTATCCGCGGGCGTTCAGTCATGTTTTCCAGCTCCTTATCTCCCGGTTCAGCAGATGCGCGGCAGTCCCTCGCCGTAAAGCAGATCCAGGATACGCCGCCCGCCGAGCGTCGTGCGCAGCGTCACCGGCGGTTCCGCCCCTGGCCAAGCCGCGTCCGGCGCGGGCAGGGCCTCGACCCGGCCGATGGCGACCGCCCGGGCGCCGAGGGGAAAGGCCCGCAGCAGGCCCAGCGCTTTTTCCCCCTCCTCCGCCGCGACGACGCAGACGAACTTACCTTCGTTAGCCATGTAGAGCGGATCCAGGCCCAGCAAACCGCACAGGGCCTCCACCTCCGCCTCTACGGGGATGAGTTTTTCCTCCGCTGTGATCCGCGCCCCCGCCGCAACCGCGATCTCATTCAGGATGGTGGCCAATCCTCCCCGCGTCACGTCCCGCAGGGCGCGCACCCGCACCCCGCCCTCCAGCAGGGCGTTGATCAGCGGGCCGAGGTCGGCGCAGTCGCTCAAAATACTGTTGCTGATACCGAGGCGGTGGGAAATAACGGCGGCGTGATGATTGCCCAGCGGCCCGCTCAGAATAACGGCGTCGCCCGGTCGAACCGTCGCCGGGCCGGAGGGGTAAGCCCAGCAGCGACAGCCGAGGCCGGCCGTATTGATAAAAAGTCCGCTCCCGGCGGCGCCCGCGTTTTCGACGACCTTGGTATCGCCGGCGACGATCCGGACGCCCGCCGCCTGCGCCGCTCGGGCCATAGAAGTGACGACGCGCTCCAGCAGCGCGAGTTCCAGCCCTTCGGCCAGGACAAAACCGGCCGTGAGATAGAGCGGCCGCGCCCCGCTCATCCACAGATCGTTCACCGTGCCGCACACGGCGAGTTTGCCGATATCGGCGCCGGGAAATTCCGGCGGTGTAATGACGAACGTATCCGTCGTCAGGGCGATAGGATAGGCGGGGCGGGGTAAAACCGCCGCGTCCTCCAGGCGATCCAGGTATTCGTTTCCCAGCCGGCTTTGAAACAATTCCGTTACCAGCGTCCTTGTCTCCTGGCCGCCGCTGCCGTGGGCCATCGTTATTTTTTTCATACCGCCCCGGCCTCCGGCTGCCCCGCCGCGTGTCTGTACCAGACGCCGCAAGTTCCCTCGGTGGAAACCATACATGGTCCCAGCGGACGGGCGGGGGTGCAGGCGCGGCGAAAAAGCGGACATTCCGGCGGCGGGAGTTTGCCTAGGATAATCTCACCGCACTTGCAGCCGGCGACCGCCTCGTTTGCCGCTGCAGTCCCCGCCTCCGCCGGGCCGGCCTCATATTCCCGGTATTCCGGGCGCAAATAGTAGCCGGAAGCAGGAATTTCGCCGATACCGCGCCAGACGGCCGCTCCGGGGGCGAAATATTTTTCCACGCAGGCGAGGGCCAGCGGATTACCCTCCGGCCGAACGGCGGCGGGATAAGCATTCCAGACTTCGGCCCGGCCGCTTTGGATCAGCCGCAGCAAGGCGTAAAGCGCACGCAGGATATCGTCGCCACCAAAGCCGCCGACGACAAAAGGGCGTTCGCAGCTCCGGGCGAGCGGGCGAAAAGCGTCCGCCCCGATCACGGCGCTCACATGCCCCGGGGCCAAAAAACCGTGAATCCCGTCGTCCGTGCGGCAGATATGGTCCAGGACGGGAATGACCCGGCGCAGCGCCGTCAGCAGCCGCACGTTGCCGATCCCTTCGCGCCGCATTTGCTCCAGGGCCAGGGCGTACACGGGCGCCGTCGTCTCAAAACCCACGGCGGCGATGACGTATTGCCGTTCCGGGTGGGCCCGGGCTTGGGCCAGTACCTCAGCGGGCGAATACATAAGCAGGACGTCCGCTCCCTCGCCCCTGGCATCGCCGAGCGACAGGCGGCTGCCCGGGACGCGGATCATATCGCCAAAGGTCGCCAGCGTTATGCCCGCAGTCAAAGCGAGTTCCACAGCGCGGTCGATATAGGCGGTCGGAGTCACGCAGACCGGACAGCCCGGTCCGGAAACCAGGCGCAGGGCCGGCGAAATCAGGCTGCGGATCCCGTGGCGGAAAATAGCGGCCGTATGCGTGCCGCACACTTCCATAATGCGCAGTTCCGGCCCGTCGTAGGCGCGCAGAGCAGCGATAATTTCCGGCTCAGGCATGAGCCGCCGCCGCCGCGTCCGCAAACAAAGCCAGCAGATCTGCGGCCAGGTCCGGCCGCAGCACTTCCAGGGCGCAGCCGGCGTGAACCAGGACATAATCGCCGACCGCCGCCCGCACAAGGCCGAGATTGACGGCGACGACACCGCCGCCGAAATCCGCCTGACCGATATTATCTTCGATGGAAATTATTTTACCGGGCAAAGCCACACACATGTCAATTCTCCTCGTTTTCACCGGCGCGGGTTCTTCGGCCGGCGACGCTCATTATACTATTTCGGGCGGGACAAATCAAGTCTCAGGAACTTACGAGAGCTTAGAGCTTAGAGCTTAGAGAGTTCCCGCACCTTTCCTCTTAAAAACGCAGTAATATGCCTTGACTTTTTCTTAAAAACGTGGCACACTGTATTCGAGGTTTGCAATCCCGCTCAGGATTACACTTTCCCTCTCCCCATTGTGAAGAACGAAATCGCTTGCGCGATGGTTATTTATATGCTATAACGTCATAGGTGACCCGCGGCGACAAGTCCCAAGGCAGCGCCCTCCGTCATGCTGCGTTCGGCGAAGCCGAATCGCAGTATCCACATGGGCACTGTCGGCGCAAATGGATTCTGCGACGGAGGCGCGACCCCCGGTAATGACCCCGGCGCGCC
>JAISWK010000138.1 GCA_031270805.1 Gracilibacteraceae bacterium | reverse complement strand
TTCCCATCCCGAACACGGAAGTTAAGACCTCCAGGGCCGACAATACTTGACGGGAAGATAGGTCGTTGCCAGGTAAGAGAAAAGCCCCCGGAACGCTTAAAGCGGATCGGGGGCTTTTCTGTAGTCGTCGATGGTGTCGATATCCATCCCGGCCGCCACAGAGGCGACCGGAACCGTGGCGACCCGCTCTCTCTCATCCTGTAGGTACTGGCGCACAATGTCCCGGCCGCCTTTATCACCTCTTACCGCCCGTAGTGCGGGAAAGAGATCACGGGAGAAAAGAACCGGGGAAGCCGGGCCTTGGCGATAGAGCGGGACTACAAGCGCAGGCTTCTGCTCGCGGAATGCTTGCAGCAACGAGTTGATGATGTCCGGGCTGACAAAAGGCTGATCACCCATAAGCATCAGAGCGCCTGCGCTTTGTGGATCAACCGCCTCGAGGCCCTTGTGCACCGAGCCGCTCAGTCCGGCGGCGAACGCTTCATTATAGGCAAATTTTATTTTGGCGCCGGCGTTCTCTGTTTCTGCCGGCAAGTCGTCCAGTTCCGCCCGTATCCTTAAAGCGTCATTACCCAGCACAAAAATCGCTTCAGCGATATCGGCCTGCAGCGCCTGCAGCGCCACAGTCCGGATCATACTGCGCCCGCCTAGCGGCAGCAAGAGCTTTGATCTTCCCATTCGCCTCGACTGTCCGGCGGCCAGGATAATGGCGGATATCGGTATCCGGGAAGGCAAGTCGTCGTTTATCATTATTTCCGCCCATGGGTTTCGATAATAGCCGGTTCGCCCTGTAACCGGGCAATAACGACGCGGGGAATGCCGCCGGCCAGGACCAGGCGGGCAATCTCCCGGGCCGCGCTCAGATGAACCGCATTGTCGATCTTGTTGATGAGGAGGCTTGTTTCGGCCAGACTCTTTCCTTTGGCCAATCCTTGGGGATGGAGGACTACGGCCGCTATATCGCCCGGCTTAATGACTTCACCTGCTTTAAGACCGGTAATGACTTCGATCTGCTCTATCCGGTGGGCAATTGCCGGACTGAGTCTCTCCCCCACGGCGTCAATCCCGGCGACGACGACCAGCCGATGGCCTCCGGTCGGCAGAACCGGTTCGTGTGCGGCCGGAGCTTTCAACGGTTTCCCTTTGGCCCCGTCTGCTTCGACCAGGACGTAATCCGCCGTTGCAACAAGTATTTCCGGCCAATGGGCAGGTATGCCATGCAGTTTGTTGTTATCGTCAGCTTTAGAACCGAGCCCGACAATACGGTGCGAACAAAAACAGTTTTGTATAGCGGAAACAACTTCGGGTAACAGCGTTCCCGTTACGAGACATCCGATCTCCTCGCTTGAAGGAACGAAAATCTTTGTTGTTGTTGTGACAATGACCTTGGCGCCCAGTTGGGCCAGTTCATTGGCTAAATAAAACATGGCAGTCGTTTTCCCGCCGCCCCCGACAAAACTGACGACCTGCTCCGCACCTATATTCACCGCAACTCTCAGGTTATGGCCATTCTGCTTTGTTTGCATCATTGATCGCTCATAATAATGACATCGTCTTTGCGCCAAGAGATTTCTCCAACGAGAGCCGCCTGCGGGTCGTCCCGCCGGATAGCCGCCAGCAGTTCGTCTGCCTGCCGGGCGGCGACACTGATAAGCAGGCCTCCTGAGGTTTGGGGATCAAAGATCAGTTCCTGTAAGGGGAAAGGCAAAGTGTCAACCCGGGCCTTCCCTTCCAGGTGGGCGCGATTCCGCCGGCTCGCGACCGTTATATGGCCGTCGGCAGCATAGGCGTACGCCTCCGCAAAATAAGGCAGCCGCCGGGGATAAAAAACTATGGATCTTTTGTCCGCTGCCATTTCCAAAGCGTGGGCCAGCAAGCCAAATCCAGTGATATCGGTACAGGCGCTGACGGCAAAATCGCGCATTTTCTCTGCGGCATAGAGGTTCAAGCGCTGCATGGACTCCGCCGCCTGGCGCATAGCATCAGGATCGGCGGCGCCGGCTCTGTGTGCTGCCATAATAATGCCGACACCTAATGGTTTTGTTAGAATCAGTCTATCGCCGGGCCGGGGCGTATTGTTTCTCATAATACTGTCATTGCGGACAAGTCCGGTCACAGCCAGTCCATATTTCGCTTCCTGATCGTAGATCGAATGGCCCCCGGCCATAACCGCGCCGGCTTCCCTGATTTTTTCGGCGCCTCCGGCCAGAACTTCCCGCAATACCCGCATGTCCATTGTTTGAGGAAAACAAAGAATGTTCAGGGCAGTAAGCGGTCTGCCGCCCATAGCGTAAATATCGCTCAGGGCATTGGCGGCAGCAATGCGACCGAACGCGCGGGCGTCGTCGACCATCGGCGGCAGGAAATCTACGGTCATGACGAACGACTGCTCGTCGTCTATTTGGTAAACGGCGGCGTCGTCTGAGCCGGCATAACCAACAAGCAGTCGGGCGTCTTGGGGCGGCGGCAGGCCGTCCAAGAGAGAGGATAAGGCGCCGGGGCCGATTTTTGCGTCGCAGCCGCCGCTGGCGGAGCGAGGAAGCAGGGAACATCCCGAAGGAAGCGGCATTGCCTTCACCGGCACACCGGCTGCCAGGGGGAGATGCTCTGCTTTGATGGCTGTGTTCGTAAGCTTTTCCAGTAATATCTTCATGCTGCCGCCGCAAACCATCCCTTCATCTTCCGCCTCTCCGGACAGATCTGCTTCGACGATTTTGTGCCCGCCCCGGTCAGCGATGTCCATAGCTTTACTGATGATTTCCGCTTCCAGGCAACCGCCGCCTATCGTGCCAATGACCCGTCTGTCCGGGTAGACAATCATTTTAGTGCCGGCTTCATGGGGGGTGGAGCCTATGGTGGAGACGACGGTGGCCAGGGCGACCGGCCCCCCGGCGCCGGTGGCCAAAGTCTCGAGGACATCTGCTTCCCAGTCCGCCCATTTAATTTTGAGCTGCCGGCTCTCCTTGCCCTGCGGCCTGATCATTCGTTTGGATTGAATGACTTCGGCTATGATTGAGACGGCGATTTCCTCCGGTGTGACCGCGCCAATCTCCAGCCCGATCGGCGCGTGCAGCCTGGCGATTTTCTCCGCGTCAAACCCTTCCGCCAAAACTATTTCCCGCAGGGCCGCTACCCGGCGCCGCGATCCGATCATGCCCAAGTACCCTGTTTCATATTTCAGTACTTGTCTCAGACAATCGAGATCATAGCGATGGCCTCTTGTCACCAGGATCACATAAGTCGATTCATTGACAGTCAGCAAGTCGAAACAGCGCTCAAAACTCTCGCACAGCACTGCCTTCGCCCGGGGGAAGCGACTGGGATTGGCAAAGGAGGGGCGATCGTCCACTACAGTCACTTCAAACCCGACGCGCGCGCCGAGTTCATGGAGCGGCAAGGCAATATGGCCGCCCCCGAGAATCACCATGCTTAAACGCGGGAAAAAAGGTTCCAGCAAATATTGAACGCCGCACGGTTCCGTCGGCGAAAATTCAGAATAATCGATATACTTCAAATACCCGGTTCGTAAGACTTCCACCGCTGAGGCGGCCAGGGCGGGTGGGAGCCCGGTCGGCAATTGTCCCGCCATCACTGTTTCATAATCCAGGGCCCATTTCCGGCTTTCTTTGAAATCGGTTATGAGCAGCGTTTTGCTTCCGCTGCCCAGAAGCCGAAGTACATCGTCATAAGCATTTGTCATCACTCAACCTCTTTAATTATACTCTTAGCCGTCAATATCGCTTCGAGTACGCCGCCGGCTATAGCCAGGGCCTTGTCCGATATACGATAATAGAGATCGCTGTCCAGGCGCGGGTCGATGTCGCCGATTTTCATGCCTGAAAAAACAGGCGAATCATTGCGGAGCAATCCTCTGATCACTCCGTCGAAGGGCGCCAATACCGGTACGCGTGCCTTGTCTTTCTCTATCTGCGCTGCGATATCGCCTTGCCGCAGGGTGTCGCCAATATCGCATAATGTTTTGATCAGCCCTGTCGCCGGGCTCCGGAACACCCGCTCCACCGTGTACCCGTTCACGGAACCCGGCACGGCAGTATCCGGTTCGGCCGCGCCGGCCCATATTGCTCTGCCTAAAGCCGGGCCGCGCTTCGTCTCAATAACCGCATGACAATCGCGGCCGGCGACAAAACCGGGGCCCAATCCGACGACGAGGTTCGCGTCCTTTTTCCCGGTTCCCAGATTCCTTTTTGCCATGATCGCATCAACGACGATTTGCGGTTGCAGTACTTGCACCAGCTCGGCTGCCGGATCGACAATGACGGGAATCTGGTTGTCGGCTAAGACCAGCGCCGCTTGTTCGGGCTGGGTTATCAGTCGCGCCTCGACCCCTTCAACCATGGCCGCCCCGTCGTATACGGCTTCGGCAAAAGCCACCCGCCGTCTCACCACTGTGGGAGAGGCGATCTCGGTCATCACCAGGGGAAATCCACAACGAAACAGGCGCCAGGCAACGCCGCTGGCGACGTCTCCGGCGCCTTTGACGACGATTAGCGTGTTTTTGAACATAAAACCTTCTTTCCTAACCCTATCAAAGTAAAAAAACACTGCAAAAGCAAGGCCCTCAGCTTTTCAGCTTTCGCAGTGTTGACTCGGATCGCTCTTAGCCAGTTGCCAATTATTCTACGCTGCGGCGCTGGATTTAGCCTTGGCTTTTTTCTCAATGACATACTGGTTGGATTCTTGCAGGAAACAGCTAAGGGTTAGATCAATGACAAATGCGGCCGCGCCAATCCCCATAGTCAAATACAGCCCGTAGACGTCGGCGACTTTGCCGACCAGAACCGGCCCGAGGGAACCGCCGAGAACCTCTCCGACACCATTAACAAGACCTTGCGCCGTTGCTCGCAGATTGTCGGCCACTGTCTCCAAAGGTATGACAGAGGCGACGACAGGCGTCATGGCTCCGGGAACTCCGCCAAAAATCATGTAAACATATACGGCTATCATGCTGCCGGGGAATATTGCCATGGCCAAAGGCGCCATTATACAAAGAAAATAGAAAAAGATCAAGGCGGGCTTGCGGCCGAAGTTATCCGACAGTTTCGGAACTAAAAATGAGTACACAATGTAGAGAATGCCCATGACCGCACTGACAAAACCCATCTGTTGTACGCTCAAACCGGCCACGTTAACCAGGTACAGCGGCGCATACAGCGATAATGTCCAGTAGCCGACCATGCTGAAGATTGATATCAGCACGCAGACCATAATATTCTTGTTGGCAAATAATGTGCCAAAGCGGCTGGTTTTCTGGAGTTCTTCATTTTGGAAGTCACTGCCTGATTCGACTTTAATCTCTTCGATCAGCTTCCAAACAACCGCAACCATAAGGAAGGTGGGCAAACTGGAAAGCAGGAAGGTGAGTTGCCAGCTGACATAGGCCACAAGCTGAGTAACTAAAATCGGGCCTAAAGTGACGGCAATTAAGCCAACCCCGCAGTTGACTATGCCCGCATTACGGCCAAAAGTGTTGCTGCGCGAACTGCGAATTAACATGGAGGACATCAAGGCCCATAACGGACCTTCGCCGAGGCCCACAATCCCCCGGACGACCAACAACTGACCAAAGGTTTGGGTCAAGGCGCAGGCGCCGGTGGAAACTCCGGTAATCAGCATGAATATAATCAGCCAGCGTTTCCGAAATCCCGACCTATCCGCCAGCGCGCCAAAGATAATGGCGGAAACAGCGTAGGCGCCGGTAGTAACAAAACCAAACAAGCCTACTTGAGTATTTGTTATCCCCATCTCCGGTTGAATGATGGGCAATAAAAAGGAAATGGATAACCTGTCCAGAAATACGAAACCCCAGCAAAAAAAGAATACCCAGGTCGATATAGTCTCATATCGGGTGTTGTGCGTTGTGCCAGCCTCCATAATAAAAACCTCCTGTTGTAAAACATCATGCACGGGGAACGACCTAAGGGAGGTGTCCCGGATTTTTATCCGGGCTACTATAGCTTATCCGGGCAATTGCAGGCCAGAATAGCTCTTTTGACCATCGTTTTGGCAATCTGCACCATGTAGCCGTTTTTTGTTAACGGTATGGCGGCAGAAATCGCGGCGCTGCCCGCCGCTTCCGCCGTGTCCTCGTTAATACTGACCCCAATCATTACCTCCTCTGCTTTCCGGGCCCGGTAGGGCGTGCCATGAACCGCGTTGAGACATATCCTGGCCTCCGTTACTTTACCCTCCGCCAAGGCCATCATTGCGGCGCAGTTTACTATAGGGAAGTCGATGGCTTTTCTCAGGGCAAATTTGAAAAACGCGCTCCAGCCAACCGGTTTGGGGATCTTGATTTCAGTCACGATTTCATCGTCGTCCAGGATGGTCGTCCTGAGCATTCCGACCTTGAAAAACTCCTCTGCTCTCACCTCCCTTCTCGAAGTCTTAATCGCGGCATCCAGGGCTACTAACGCCGGCGCCATATCGCTTACATGCACCGCGTAACAACCTTGGTCGACCGAACCGCCAAAAATAGAGTGATAACGATTGTCCCCATTAATCGCGTAACACCTGCCGCCGCCTTTTTTCAGACAGGAAAACCGGTTGTCCGGGTTTCTGTAATACCAACACCTGACGTCTTGGCAAATATTGCCACCTATAGTGCCCATTTCTCTCAGGTGGGTGGACGCCGTCCGGCGAGCCGCTTCCGCCAGCGCCGGGCAGCTTGCTTGCACCGCCCGGTTCAGGGCGATATCCTCCAGTCTGGTCAGAGCGCCTATAATTATCACGCCGTCTATTTCATCAATAAAATCCAACCCTGGTATGGTCTTGATATTGACCAGCGCTTCCGGGTAAGCGGGCAGGATCTCGTCTTTCATCCGCCCCAGCACATCCGTCCCCCCGGCGATAACGGTCGCCTTACCTCCATAGCGTCTCAAGACTGAAACCGCTTCATCTACTGTCGCTGCATTGAAATGTGCAAAGCTCCTCATCTTTTTCCTCCTATACCCTTAGGCGGGGGTATTTTCCGACCTGGCGGCCAAGACTTTTTTTGCGGCCTCAATAATGGCGATGGGATGTTGCGGGTATGTTCCGCAGCGGCACAGGTTGCCCGCTAAGGCCTCTTTGATTTCCTCAACTGTCGGGTCGGGATTCCTATCCAGGAGAGCCTTGGCGGTAACTACGAAACCAGGCGTACAATAACCGCATTGCATGGCGTGATGTTTAACATAGGCCTCAATAAGAGGATGTTTCGCCGCCGCTATTCCTTCCGCTGTTTCAATATTCTTGCCATCACACTCGATCGCCAGCGTCATACAGGAAAGAACCGGCCGCCCGTCAATAATCACTGTGCAGGATCCGCAAGCGCCCCGGTCACAAAAGGTTTTAGCGCCGGTATACCCCAACTGGTCATGCAGAAGATAAAATAGGGTCCAATTGGGAGCGACTTCCAATTCCCAGGCTTGTCCATTGACTGTTAATTTTACATATCCCTCCGGCCGGGGCAGGGCTTCCGTCCCATGCACTTTCAGGACATGATCCTTTAGATCGTCAACCGTATTGAAGCTTGTGGCACAATAGGGGCACGAATATCCCGGTTTGGCGGCTACAGCCATCTATATTCCTCCTTTGTCGATATTGCTCGATATTGCTGATATTGCTTAAGCAAAACCGACTTTTCTTAAAAAAACTGATTGTTTGATTCGATTTTCGTAGTCGTGCTTAAAATATTTGAGCGAATCCAAGACCGGTACCGGGGCGGCTTGTCCCAGTCCGCACAAAGAAGAGATATTCATCGCTTGGGACAGTTCGGCCAATGTTTTTATGTCGTCGGGAAAACCATCGCCGCTCGTCAGCCGGCCCAAGACCTCCGCCAGCACTTCCGTTCCTTCCCGGCAGGGCGTACATTTGCCACAGGACTCCTCATTCAGAAAGGCGATGGTTCGATATACATAGTCAATCACATCTCTCGTGGAGTTGAGTACTATAATCGCGCCGGAGCCCAGAAGTGTTTCATAGGACAGGGGCGTATCCAGCATTGATTCGGTAACTATGCTGCCGGTGGCGCCGCCAACCTGAACCAACTTGATGTCATTTGCTCCGGCCAGTTCCCGGACGACCTCATTCAGCTTACTTCCCAGCGGCAATTCATAGACCCCCGGCTTTTCCACATCGCCGCTTACGGAAAACACCTTCGTTCCCGCGCTGTCCTTGGTCCCGATTCCGGCAAACCAGGCCGCGCCCCGCCAGATAATGCGCGGGATGTTCACCAGGGTCTCCACATTATTGATGACTGTCGGTTGGCCAAAAAGACCGCTGACCGGCGGAAAAGGCGGTTTGAAGCGCACTTCCCCCCGTCTTCCTTCAATAGAGTTCATCAGGGCGGATTCCTCACCGCAGACATAAGCTCCCGCCCCTTCTTTGAGCTCTATTTCCAGGCCTTGCAAGATCCCTCTTTCTGCAGCCTGTTGGACAGCCGCTTTTAGCGTATCCCGCAGATAATGGTATTCCGCGCGCAGATAAATGTAGGCCTTCTTCGCGCCAATAGCGAAACTGGCAATAACAATGCCCTCGACCAGACTAAACGGGTCATTTTGAATAATATACCGATCCTTAAAAGCGCCGACTTCACCTTCGTCCGCATTGCAGACCAAGTATTTCTCATCTCCGGAAGCCCGCCTGGCCATCTCCCACTTTAGGCCGCAAGGGAACCCGGCGCCCCCTCGGCCTTTAAGTTTAGAAGCTTTTATCTCGGCAATGACCGCCTCCGGCCCCATTTTTCGCGCCTTAGCCAAAGCCGCGAAACCGTCATTTTCTACATAGCTGGAAATATCTTCCGGGTCGATAAAACCACAATTCTGTAAAACAATCCGTTTTTCGGCCACGCTTATCCCTCCCGCTCAAAGGCAGTTCTGCAATAATTCAAATATTTTTTCCGGACTCAGATTCCCATACACCCGATCATTGATCAGCATGGCCGGCGCCTGATCGCAGGCCCCAATGCAGTTCACCAGTTCAAAAGAAAACTTTCCGTCCGCCGTCGTCTCGCCCGCCTTGACGCCAAGTTCCTTCTCTACGCTTTCCGCAATCATCAGCCCGCCCTTTAAGTAACAAGGCAGGCTTTTACATATTCTGATCGTATAGCGCCCCTGGGGTCTGGTGGAAAGAAAACCGTAAAAAGTCGCCACCCCATAGACTTCACTGACAGAAAGCTCTGCCGCGCCGGCAATTTCCCTCATCGCCGTCTCGGATATAAATCCGGCTGTTCTCTGTTTTTCCTGGAGCATTTCCAGCAGCTTTTTCCGCTTTTCCTTTCCCGCCGGCGGGTTCGCCTGGATTTTTCGCTCTTCCCGGCCGCTTTTTTTCTTTTTGCCGTCCGCCCAGACGAGGGCGGTGGTGGGACAGTACTCAATACAGACGCCGCAATCCCGGCAGATTTCTTTGTTCAGGGGAATATCGGCATCCACGACGATTTTGGAGCCAAAACCCCGATAAGCCGCGCTGACGACATTTTGTCCCACGATCTCCTCACAAGCCCGCACGCATTTCAGGCAAAGAACACATCTCGATAAGTTCCGCTGTATATACGGACTGACATCCTCGACGGCATAATAACGAGGGTTTTGCACCTGGAATCGCGGAGCGCCCATCTCGGCCTCCGCCGCCAGATTGTGTAAGGCGCATTCCCGCGCCTCCATGTCCAATACGCAAGGTCCGGTATGCCCGGCCAGCAAAAGCTCGAGCGTCGCCTGCCGCGATTCCAGCACCTTGGCCGAGCGCGTATGGATAACCATCCCCTCGGCGACAGGCGTATGACAGGAGCCGACCAGGGTGCGGGAACCGTCAACCTCCACCGTACAAATCCGGCAATTACCCGATGGCTTCAATTGCTCATGGTGGCAAAGAGTCGGAATTTCCACCCCCACGCTTTTGGCGGTGTCGAGGATCGTCGTCCCGGCATCGACGCTTATCTTAATCTCGTCAATCGTCACATTTATCTTGCCCATTTTCTCCTTATCCCTCCTCCGCGCCCACTCGCTAGATCTTTCCCAGTGCTTTAAGGATTTTGGCTGGAGTGATCGGAAAATCATCCACCGCCACGCCCAGGGCGTTGTAGACTGCCGGACCCAAGAGTGTCGAGGTTAGATCGGCGACATTCTCCCCAATTCCGTTTGCTCCATATGGGCCATAGCCCATAGCCGTTTCCACAATTATCGGGTCAATCGGGCCGCAATCCAGGATCGTCGTAATCTTGTAATCTAATAAATTGCCATTAAGCATGACGCCGGTAGGTTCGTCCAAAATCACTTCCTCGTGTTTGCCCCGGCCGACCGCCATGTACACGCCGCCGTATTGCTGCCCTTGCACCCCTTCCGGATTAATCGCCTTGCCGACATCGTTCACACACACTACATTCGTTACTTCGATCTCGCCGGTTTCGGGGTCTACCTCCACTTCCATAAAATGCGCCTGCCGGCAAAAATGGGGCCGCTTATTGGGATCAATTAACTCTTCTGAGGCTTCCCCGGTGGGATCGACATGAGCGCCCGTCTGTTTCCACGACCAGTCATAAATCTGCGGGTGCTTCCACCATTGTACGCACATGACTTCTTTGACGACTTCCTTAACAGTTTTACTGATGGCGGGATTGGCCTTGACAAAAATAACACTGTCCTTGACGTCCAGATCCTCTGGCCCACAGCCCTCAAAGGCGGGTGGGTAGGAATGGAACTCTTCCTGATAACCAAGGGCGGCAAACTCCAAGAGTTTGCGCTTAGCCTTGCGGCAAGCTCTTCTGATAACCCAGCCGTTGGTACATAGATTGCAGGAACCATCCGGCGTCATCATCGCAAAACCACTGTCTTTATGAGAATTAAGAAAAACATCCTCATAGCGCATTCCCAGTTCATCGGCCGCTATCTGGCAGTAAGCCGTTTCCGCACAGAGGCCGGTGTCTGCGCGCTGGGCCATGAGACTGACCGAACCATCCGGCTCAAACAGCACCCCCACGGTGCCGGCGCCGCGCTTGCTGTTCCATTCATGCGTCCAAACGAAACCGATGCCATGCATTTTGCCGTTCGGCAGTTTTCTCGTGCCGGGCGTATGCCACTTATTATCCCAATCTATGGCCTTCTTGCCGGCTTCGATACATTCTCGGAGACTGTCCCGCTGCGGCTTCCCAAAACGCTTTTTACATTCTGTTAAATACTCTGAATCCTCTCCGTCATAGCCATCGTTTTTCAGGGCCACTTCGGTCGGATCGAGCCCCAATTCAGCGGCGACATGGCTGAAGACCATATTAAAACATAGGGTATTGGCTAATTGTTCACAGCGAACAGCAGTAACGGGCCCTCTATTGACGACCACCGAATTATTTTCTTTGAATAGATTGGGGATTCTGCTGTTTTCAATAAAATGATAAATACCGGTGTTAGCTTCCGCTGCGGTCGGGCCGTTGACATAATCGCTTTTGATTGCCACTGCCGTAATGGTGCCGTCTTTTTTCGCGCCTACTTTGAACTCATAAGTCCCGCAATCCAACGCTCCGCCATAGAAGTCGTCCCTTCTGTTAAAGCAAAGTTTTACCGGTTTTCCGGTTCGCTTGCTCAAGAGGGCCGAAATATAATGAATTACCGTGCTCCAATTCATCCAGTTCCAGCCGCCAAACATGGCCCCCTGGTAAGGCACATGCAACGTGACTTTATTCATGGGCACATCAAACCAAACAGGCATAACTTGTTTATGCTCATAGGCGTGTTGGTGCTTGACCCAAATTTCCGGATAACCCCCGTTCCAGCGGCAAATAGCGCTGGGGATTTCCGGTTGGGCCCAAGTATGCATGCGCCGCCTGGCTTTGAACTCAATTATTTTGTCTGCTTCGGCGAAGCCTTTTTTGACACTGCCCTGCTCAAAGGTGCGATGGCCTTCGGCAATTCGGAACAACTCGGAAAAAGCGCTGGCATAGGGATTGTTTTCATTGACCGCATCATAAATATCGTTGGGAACCTTGTTGTGCAGCTCCGGGGCCCCCGGTTTTTGCGCATC
Source organism: Gracilibacteraceae bacterium (assembly GCA_031270805.1). GTDB lineage: Bacteria > Bacillota > Desulfitobacteriia > Desulfitobacteriales > Syntrophobotulaceae > JAIRRL01. Next base: position 1,629 of record JAISWK010000138.1, on the reverse strand, counting down.
CTCGATATCTGTTATAAACGGCCTGATATCCCAGTCTATTTCTACCAGCTTGAGAGCCTCATCACAAATCTGCTCGCTGTCAGCCGCCACCACCAGTCCAATCGGTTCCCCTTCCCACATAGCCCAATCCGGAAGCACATACCAGGGCGCGCCATAACTGCCCGGCACCACCTTGTCCTTAATCTCCGGATCATCACTCCGGAGAACAGCCCGCACCCCCGGGAAAGCCTCTACTTTCGACGTATCCATGCTTTTAATCCCGGCGTGCGGGTAGGGAGAGTTGAACACCCGCGCATACAACATTCCCGGCAGTTTTATATCAGCGGTATATATAGCGCTCCCACTCGCTTTTTCCCGCCCGTCAATGCGCCAGATCCCCCGCTTCCCGATCGCGCTGAAATCCTGATTTTCTATTTCATAATCAAAATCAGAGTCCATCATTTTTTGTCGTCCTTTCTCGCCGTTTGCTCCAATCGATTATTCCTGCCCTTGTGAAAAAATTCAGGCTCTGGCGATTGAAGCCGGCAGTTCACCGGAGACAACGGGAATTTCTACGATGTCATACTTAACATCGCTGTACTTCGTCGCCGCGGCGACATTCAGGATAACCATGTCTTCGGCGCCGGTATTGACATACTTAAAAGCTTGGCCGGCATAATTATAGGTTGTAACTTGCTTACGCAGGTCGTAAGCTTTTTCCGGATAAGTGGCGACGCCCTGTCCGCCGGTAACATAATAATATTCGTCAACATTACTGACATAGAAGCCTTTGGCCGGGTAAGAGCCCCCCGGTTTCAGAGTAATTACTTTGAGGGAAATCGGGTGTTCGTTATTCTCGTAGATGCCGCGAACTTCCACATTGCCGTCGTCTTCCAGCTGGGGCAGGACTTCGGCGCAGGTCTTGACTTGCCAGGAGTCAACCGCTTTGATACTGGCTTCCCCCCGATACTCTGTCCGATCGCAATTGCCGGGGGCGCAGCTGATCATGACGGCGATATACAAGCGGTGGGGGGTGATCGCTTCCATGCAATGAGGCTGAGAGGGTTGATGGCAGAGACAGTCGCCGATCCGGAACAGAATATGGCGATCGCCGGGATAGCTGAGATCGCACTCTCCCTCAAGGAGGTATTCCATCTCCACAGCATTATTATGCAGGACAAAACCGCCTTTGGGGGATGTCTTCATCCCCGCTTGCTGAGAAGCCATGATCAGGCCAAGGTGTTCAGTTCTCCATACCCAATGCGTGTTGTGCCCATTGTCCACCGGGTCGCCGTCGAAGCCGGGGGCGGTTCTCAGCCGGGACTCCTTATCATACTGTAATGTGCGCAGATTCAGGCTGTTATTGACATCTATAATCTCATACATGGTCACACTGCTCCTTCATTTGTCTTTTTTCAATTAAATGGATAATTTGTTGCCAGGCTCCTTCTGCTCACAGGGCAGACTTGAAGAATTTCTGCTATCCTCCCTTCCAGGTAAAGTTCCGCTCTCCATAACAACAACAATAGGGGACTGTTGATAAATAACTTGTGCAGTTGACGCAGCAATTTTGTGCTCTGGCAAGGCGCCAGGTTCCGCTAATACTGGCTGTATTTGCGGGTTCTGGCAACGCAGCCAGAGTGCAAAAGG
>JAISWK010000130.1 GCA_031270805.1 Gracilibacteraceae bacterium | reverse complement strand
GTCTTTGGGCGCGGGCTGTACGCCATAGGCGGCAGCAATCAGAGCGCGCTGATGCTGGGAATCAATATTAAGCGCTCCAGATTTTTTTCTTATCTGCTGTGCGGGGTTTTGTCGGGCATCGCGGGGTTTGTATACCTGCTGCACACGGGCTCGGGCGACGCGGCCAACGCCGCCGGCGCGGAGATGGAAGCGATTGCCTCCTCCATAATCGGCGGTACGCTGCTGACAGGCGGCGTCGGCAACATCATCGGCACTTTGTTCGGCACTTTGTCCCTTAAAACCATTACTTCCATCGTCATCGCCTCCGGGCTGCGGGAACCTTATTGGCAGAAAATCACCACCGGCGCGATGTTATGTTTTTTTATCCTCTTGCAAAGCGTCGTCCTGGCCCGGCGCGGCAAGGGCAGGTTTTCTCTACCGCAATGGCTAAAATTTGGCAGGAAACCGGAGGAATGATATGAGCGTACTTGGCATAGAGCTTGGCTCAACACGCATAAAAGCCGTCCTGATCGACGAGGCGCGGCGTGTCAGGCAAACAGGTGTTCACGAATGGGAAAACAAATATGAGAACGGGCACTGGACCTACGCCCTGGAGGACGTATGGGCGGGGATTAAAGACGCCGCCCAGCAAATCGAGGCGGAGCAGGCATCGGCCATTGGCATTTCGGCGATGATGCACGGCTACCTCGTTTTTGACAAAAAAGGCGAGCTGCTCACGCCTTTCCGAACCTGGCGCGATACGACGGCGCAAGAGGCCTCGGGCAGGCTGACGCAACTCTTTGGCTTCAATATCCCCCGGCGCTGGAGCGTCGCTCACTTGTATCAGGCGATCCTGGACGGCGAGGCCCATGTCCGGGATATTGGCTATATTACCACCCTGGCTGGCTATGTCCACTGGAAACTCACGGGCGAAAGGGTTTTGGGCCTTGGCGATGCCAGCGGCATGTTTCCCATAGCCGACGGCGGCTACAACCGGCGTTTTGTCGGCCAATTTCGAGAGCTTACGGGCATCGACTGGCGGCAAATCGCTCCCCGCCCCCTGCCGGCGGGAGTTTGCGCCGGAACGTATAAGGGCGTGCCCCTCTGCCCGCCGGAGGGCGACGCGGGGACGGGCCTGATGGCCACGGGCACGCTGGCGCCGCGCACGGGCAATGTGTCGGCGGGCACGTCGGTTTTCGCGACGGTCGTGCTGGAGAAGCCGCTGGCCAGGGTTTATCCCGAAATCGACGTGGTGGTGACGCCTCTGGGCGATTGCGCGGCCATGGTTCACGCCAACGAGTGTACCGCGAAAATCGACCCCTGGCTCAACCTTTTTGGCGAGGCCTTTGATCTTATGGGCGCAGCCTATTCCCGGGGGGAGCTGTTTACCAGGCTGTACGAAGCCGCCCTGGGTGACACAAAGCTCTCGGCCTTTATGCGCCAGCTCCTGGAAAGCGCCGTCAGCGAGCTGTCCGCCGGCCTGCGCATCCTGACAGAGCGGGAGGGCGTCAAAATAGACAGTCTGGCCGGGCATGGCGGCTTTTTCAAGTCCGGCCGCGCCGGACAAGCGATCATGTCCGAAATGCTGGGCTTGCCGATCCATTTAGTAGCGCAGTCGGCGGAGGGCGGCGCCTATGGCGCGGGGCTGCTGGCGGCAAAAATAGGAGGTATCGCGCCCTGAATTTTTGGTTTAGACATTTTTGACAGAAATCGGAGGAAATATTTATGTTCGCAAATGTGCCAAAGCTAAAACTCGGTCTGGTCGCCGTTTCGCGCCCCTGCTTCCCGAAAAAACTGTCCGAGCGCCGCAGGGCTGCGCTGGTCAAGGCTTACGGCGGCGAAATCTATGAAAGCAAAATCACGGTGGAGACGGAGCTCGACGCGGAGAAGGCGGTGCTTGGCGTTAAGGCGGCAGGCGTGAACGCGCTTGTGGTCTTCCTGGGCAACTTCGGCCCGGAAACGCCGGAGACACTGATCGCGGAGTGGTTCGACGGCCCGGTTATGTACGCGGCGGCGGCGGAGGGCGACGGCGACCTGTTCGACGGACGCGGCGACGCCTACTGCGGGATGCTGAACTGCTCGTACAACCTCGGGCTTCGCCGCAAAACAGCCTACATTCCCGAGTATCCTGTGGGCACGGCAGATGAGCTGGCGGACATGATCCGCGAGTTTGAGCCAATCGCGCGCGCCGTGCTTGGGCTTAAGGGGCTGAAGCTCGTCACCTTCGGCCCGCGGCCGGACGACTTCCTGGCTTGCAACGCGCCGATCAAGGCGCTGTACGACATTGGCGTGGCCATCGAGGAAAACAGCGAGCTGGACCTGCTGGCGGCCTACAATGCCCACAGCGGCTCCGCCCGGATCGCCGCAAAGGTAGATGAGATGAAGAGCGAGCTTGGCGGCAATAACCCCTACGCCGGGATTCTGCCCCGCCTCGCCCAGTATGAGCTGACGCTGCTGGATTGGGCGGATCAGCACAAGGGGGCGCGCAGCTACGTGGCTTTTGCCAACAAATGCTGGCCGGCGTTCCAGACCGAGTTCGGGTTCGTGCCGTGCTATGTCAACAGCCGCCTGGCCGGGCAAGGCATCCCCGCCGCCTGCGAGGTGGACGTTTACGGCGCGCTGTCCGAGTATATCGGGCTTTGCGTTTCGGAGACGCCCACGACGCTGCTGGACATCAACAACACCGTTCCCGCTTCCCTTTATGACCAGTCTGTTAAAGGCAAGCACAGGGCGCGGCTGGCGGAAACATTCATGGGCTTCCACTGCGGCAACACCTGCTCCACCTTTCTCAAAAACCCGCATATGGGCTATCAGCGGATCATGAAACGCGAACTGGAGCCGGACACGGCGGAGCCGGACATCACGCGCGGGACCCTTGAAGGCAACATCAAGCCGGGGGACATCACCTTCTTCCGGCTGCAATCCGCGGCCGACACGCGGCTTAAGGCCTACATCGCCCACGGGGAGGTGCTGGACGCGGACTGCGAGAGCTTCGGCGGCATCGGCCTGTTCGCCGTCCCGGAGATGGATCGGTTCTACCGCCACGTCCTCATCGCCAAACGCTATCCGCATCACGGCGCTGTGGCGTTCGGGCGCCACGGCAAGGCCTTGTTCGAAGTGTTCAAGTATCTGGGCATCGCCGATATCGCCTACAATCAGCCGAAGTCGCTGCCGTATCCGGGCGAGAACCCGTTTTGATGAGGTAAAAAATGACGATTAGCGAATTAAAACAGCAGGTTTGGGCAGCGAACCTCCTTCTTCCAAAGCATAACCTTGTGACCTTCACCTGGGGCAACGTCAGCGCCATCGACCGCGGGAGCGATTTTGTCGCCATTAAGCCCAGCGGCGTCGAATACAGCCAAATGACCGCGGACGACATTGTCGTTCTTGATCTGGACGGCAGGATTGTCGAAGGCAGGCTGAAGCCTTCCAGCGACACGCCGACGCATCTTGTGCTATACAAGCGCTTCCCGAACATCGGGGGCGTCGTTCATACCCACAGCCGCCACGCGACGATTTTTGCCCAGCGGAAGCAGGGGATCCCCGCCCTTGGAACAACCCACGCCGACTACTTTTACGGCGAGATCCCATGTACGAGGCCGATGACTGAAGCGGAAATACTTGGCGACTATGAACGCGAAACCGGGAACGTGATTGCCGAGACATTCGCGGGGGCCGACCCCGATGAGATCCCGGCGGTGCTTGTGGCAAGCCACGGCCCGTTCACCTGGGGGAAGGACGCCTTCGACGCGGTACACAACGCCGTCGTGCTGGAGGAGGTCGCTTATATGGCCTTGCATGACGAGCATGCCGGGCAGATGCAGCAATGCCTGCTGGATCGGCATTATCTGCGCAAGCACGGCGCGGGCGCGTACTACGGGCAAGGTAGACGGATAAAACCATAGGGAGGGCGGCAATCGTCCCGAAAACCAACGGGCGGATTGCCGTAGGGGGACGATGGCAATCGTCCCGTATACGCCGGATCGGGCGGTGTTGCCGTAGGGGACGATGGCAATCGTCCCATATACGCCGGATCGGGCGGTGAACAGAAATATGGCCGCCTTAGTAGATTGAAAGAAGGAGATCTTGAGCATGGATACAGACTTTAAGCAATTGGCCAAGGCCGCGAACGCTATCCGCCGGGGGATCATCCGGCAGATTTTCCACGCCGGCTCCGGTCATCCGGGGGGTTCTCTCTCTGCGGCTGACATCGCGGCGGTGCTCTATTTCAGCGAAATGCGCGTTGATCCGCAGGATCCGCGGTCTCCCGGCCGGGACAAGTTTGTCCTCTCCAAAGGGCACGCGGCGCCGATGCTCTACGCGGCGCTTGCGGAGAGGGGCTATTTTCCCAGGGCTGAGCTGGATCAGCTGCGGAAGCTCGGCGCCTTGCTCCAAGGGCATCCGAGCGTCAAGATCCCGGGCGTCGAAATGTCGACGGGATCCCTGGGCCAGGGGTTTTCTGTGGCTGTGGGCATGGCCCTGGCCGCGCGCCTGGACGGAGGCGGCCGCGTGTACGTGCTGCTCGGCGACGGCGAGCTCGAAGAGGGCATTGTCTGGGAAGCCGCCATGTCCGCAGCTCATTACAAGCTCGACAACCTCTGCGCCATCATTGACTGGAACGGTTTGCAGATAGACGGCAGGAACGAAGAGGTGATGACCGTGGCGCCCATTGGGGAAAAATTCGCGAGCTTCGGCTTTCACGCTCTTTCCATCGACGGGCACAGCCTGCCCGCCATCGCGGACGCTTTCGCGGAGGCGCGGGCGCACAAGGGAAGCCCCACTGTCGTCGTGGCGAAAACCGTTAAGGGCAAGGGGGTTTCTTTTATGGAAAACGAGGCCGGCTGGCACGGCAAGGCGCCGAATGCAGCGGAGGCCAGTCAGGCGATGGCGGAGCTGGGAGGTGTGTTGTAATGGCGGGCAAAGCGGTGGCGACGAGACAGGCTTACGGGGAGTTTCTCGTGGAAAAGGGCCAGGTCGCCGAAAATCTGATCGTAATGGAGGCGGATCTTTCCAAGTCCACGATGACGGCAGGCTTCGCGAAAGCGTTCCCCGGCAGGTTTTTCAACATGGGCATAGCGGAGCAAAACCTTTACGGCGCCGCGGCGGGGCTCGCCGGGTCGGGAAGGGTGGTCTGCGCGAGCACATTCGCCATGTTTGCCGCAGGCCGGGCTTTTGAGATCATCCGGAATTCCATCGGCTATACCCGCGCGAACGTAAAGATATGCGCCACCCACGCCGGCATCACCGTGGGAGAGGATGGCGCGAGCCACCAGACCTTTGAGGACATCGCGCTGATGCGGACGATCCCCGGCATGACCGTGCTGAATCCCTCAGACGCCACTTCGGCGAAGCTGCTTCTGGGGCTTGCGGTTGACGCAGAGGGGCCGTTTTATATCCGACTTGGGCGGCTTGCCGTCCCTCTGCTCTACGAGGCGGACGCTCGCCTCGAAATAGGCAAGGCCCTCCGGGTGCGGGCGGGCCGGGACTACACGGTCATCGCCACGGGCATCATGGTCTATAAGGCGCTTTGCGCGGCGGAAACGCTGGCGGGCGAGGGCCTTTCCGTCTGCGTCCTGGACATGCACACGCTCAAGCCTTTAGACGGCGCGGCCGTGGAAAAAGCCGCTGCGGAGACGCGGGGCATCGTTACGGCGGAGGAGCATTCCGTCATCGGCGGGCTGTTCGGCGCCGTCTCCGAGTATGCGGCCATCCACTGCCCCGCCCGGATCATTCCCGTGGGTCAGCGGGACACCTACGGCGAGTCGGGCAAGCCGGAGGAGCTGCTCCGGAAATATGGCATGTCGGCGGACGATATCGCGGACGCCGTGCGGCGCCTCGCGGGGCGCCGTTGAGCGGATAAGCTGAGTTAGCCAGTTCGCAGTTCGCCGTTCACAGTTGGGAGGCAAAGGCGTCCCGGTCACCGCAGCGGCATCACAGGATATCCGGCGTCAGAGCAAAGACCTAAGTACTCTGTAGCACCTAAATCTTCACATATTTGCGGTCTTTTTTCCGCCAAGCAGCGTTGTTCGTCAGTTAAATACCACAGCGGGTATTCGCCTTCCTCACGCCTTGCCTGGCGAAAAAAATCCTCGCAAATATTTATAAAGATTTAGGTGTTACAAAGTACTAGTTCTGTTTTTGACAACCCGGTCAATCGCATCACTCTGTCAATTGATTCGCCGTCGGCCAGGAAGTTCCGTGCAACTTCCGCACGCCCTTTTGTGAGCCCTTCCGCCAGCCCTTCATCTCGCAGTACCGCCCGCTCGTGTTCCCGATCTCTTTCATAACGACGGCGGGAAAGGAACCGCGCTATTTCATTGGGGTCTTTGCTCATTGTCGCCAAAATCTTGCCTGTCCTCATCAACGGAAGGAGGCTGAGTTTTGCCCGGATTGAGAATTGTTTACCGGAGCGACCGCTTTTCCACATTCCCCAAAGGGTTGCGGAGCCTTGCCGACTGGCTCGCCGCCAACAACTGCCGCGATGTCTGCATGGAATCTACCGGGAAATATTGGTTCCCTGTTCATGCGTAAACCCATAGCGTACTTCTGCATTCGGAAATCCTAGGATATATTTCATAGTATACTTATAACTCTATCCGAAACATCCTACAGTAATCCTTTTGAGCCTCAATCTCACACTCTAGGATAAGCTGAAGAAATTCTTTATCACTTGGCCGTTTACTTCGTTGCGCTACCTGTAACGCATTAATATACTCCATCCGCAATATCGGAGGTATGGATACAATCTGGTATCCCTTATTAACGAGAATCAAGTTCATAAAAAGCCTTGCAGTTCGCCCGTTACCATCAGCAAATGGATGGATATCAACAAACCTCCTGTGTGCAAACGCCGCCAACATAACTGGATGCATAGTTGTACTTTTATTATTTAATTCAGATATAAATTCTTTCATCAACAAAGGAACTTTGTCGGCAGTTGGAGGTAAATATTCTGTACCAGTAATAAAAACCTGATAAGTACGATACTTACCTGCACTTTCCATATCAATACTATTATAAAACAGTTTGTGTAAAGACAAAACTATTTCTTCAGAGAATATAAGGTTTTCAGCACGTGCCATCCCTAGCATAAAATCATAGGCTTTCGCGTGTCCAGTCACTTCATAATAATCCTTCAATGGCTTTCCGCCTACGGTTATACCATACTCAAGAATAATTTTCGTTTCACTGATGGTTAGAGTATTTCCCTCAAGGGCGTTTGAAGAATAAGTCAGGCCAATACGAAAATAATTGTCAAGCTCCTTAATTTCTTCCTTTGTTAATGGTCGACGACTATCAATAACCGCTTTGTACTCATCAACCCTTTTCAGAAGAGCTTTCAGTTCCATATATCCTCCGTCTTGTCTTACAATAATCGTTTGTAACTTTTAATAATACTCCTGCTAATTCTTAATTGTTTAACGCTCTAACTTCTGTAAAGGATATGAAGTTATGGTATCATGCACCCATTTTCAGTGCGCACATGCTTTGAGTTTATCTAATTGAAAAAGAAAGAACCTTATAACCCCGATCTGTACAAAGCAGAGAAAGCTCCTGATAACCGGGTGTTTTCTGTGGAGCAGGCATTGGCGCTCTTGAAATCAAAGGGATATGTGATTTC
>JAISWK010000084.1 GCA_031270805.1 Gracilibacteraceae bacterium | reverse complement strand
TTGCAGAGGGCTTACCAACAGCTCGGAGACTCGCTGGGTAAGTCTCTCGCAATCGTCCCGTATACGCCGGATCGGGCGGTATTGCCGTAGGGGACGACGCATGGGGATTCATCAGCCCCAGGATCAGAAGCCCGCATTATTCGAGAGCCGCAAACTGATGAAGCTGCGGATTTCAATTCCCCTCCTTTGGAGGGGAACCACCCCGCCGCTTCGCGGCACCCCTCCAAAGGAGGGGAATCCCGCCGCGTGGGGGCGGGGGTTGTCAGTGGGTGACGGGTGAAGTCCCATGAGGTTTCGAAGGAGTCCCCCTAACGGAGCAGGTTGGGCAGGAATAGGATAATCTGCGGAAAAACCGTTACCAGAATAATGCTGACTAAGATCGCCAGGACAAACCACCAAATCAGTTTGAAGACCGTCGTCAGCTGCACGTCCGGATTGACCGCCTTGCAGACATAAGCGTCTATGCCCACCGGCGGCGTGATCATGCCCATCAGACAGACCATCGTACAAAACACCCCGAACCAGACGGCGTCAAAGCCGTAGGTGGTCACGATGACCGGATAAAAGATCGGGATCGTGATCATGAGCATCGGCAGTGAGTCGATAAAACAGCCGGCAATCAAGTAGACGATACCGACGACCAGCAATATGACATAGCCGTTTTGACTGAAATCGTTGCAGAACGCCACCACGGCGGCCGGAATCTGAGCCAGGGCGATAAAACGCCCGAAAGTAGTGGCGCAGGCTACCAGCAGCAACACCATGCCCACGGTTCTGGCCGTATCATAGAGCGCATTCATGAACCCCCGCCAGTTGAGTTTGCGCCGGAGCAGGACGACGACCAGCACCATGAAGGCGCCGGCCGCCCCGCTTTCCGTCGGGGTAAAAAGCCCGCTCGTCAGACCGGCGATGGAAGCAAAAAAGATGACGATCACTTCCAGCAAACCGCCGCCCAGAGTCCTGGCCCGCTCCGGCCAGGAAAACTTCGGCCCTTTGGGGGCCAGGCTGGGGTCGCGTTTGACCAGGAAAAAAATTAGGAGACAAAAAAGGCAGCACAGGAGCAAACCGGCGCCGACCCCGGCGATGAACAGCTTGCCGATGGATGCTCCCGTCATAGTGCCGTAAATAATGGCCGTGATGCTGGGCGGGATCAGGAGACCCAGACCGCCGCCCGCCGCGACGCTGCCGGTATAAAGTTCAGGCTTGTAGCCTTTGCGCTTCATTTCCGGGCAGGCGATGGAGGCGATGGTGGAAGTCGTAGCCGGACCGGAACCGCAGACCGCGCCGAAAGCCGCGCAGGAGAATTCAGAGGCCATGGCCAGTCCGCCCGGCCAATGTCCCATCATTTTATAGGCAAAATCGAACAACCCGGCCCCGATGCCCGAATGCAACGCCAGGTATCCCATCAGGGTGTACATACCGATGACGCTCAAGCTGTACGAATTGACGCTGGCGAACAGATCCATCCCGATCATGGCGAAGGCCGCTTTGAAGCTGGTCAGGCTGGCGTACCCGAAAATGCCGATGAGCGACATACCCAGGGCGATGGGCATTCCCAGTATGATGAGGACGAGAAAAATCAGGATGCCCAGCAGACCGACCGCAACCGAGGTCATACGGCCTGCACCTCCTTTTTCTCCTCCGGCGTAACTCCGCAACTCCAGCAAACGACTTTGTAAACCGTATTGACCAGCGCCGTGATGAAATACATGACAAAACCGATAAAGACGCAGATGGCGAAGGGCCAGTAAGGCCAGAAAACCGTCGAGGTCGTATTGCCGTTACGCAGGGCGCCCAGCGCGTAAAGGCCAAAGCGCCAGGCAATGATCGCGACGACGGCGATCCCCAGTGATTCCACCAGGACATAAATAACCCGCTGCGCTTTGCCGGGAAACAACTCGGCGATAAAATCCACCCGGATATGCCCGCCTTCCTTTTCCACCCAAGAGACGCAAAAAGCGAAGGAGGCGGCGCTGAACAAACCCACGACGTCGGTGATACCCCTGGTCGGCGAATTGAAAGCCACCCGGCCGACAATATGGCAGACCGTATAACCCAAAATAATCACAAAAGCCAGACAACTGAAGCGGCAAAGGCCGTTGTTTATTTGGCGGACGATATTTCTGACGGCGGTAATAGCCTTCAAGCAATCAAATCCTTTCGCGGGCCAACAGTGAAACCCGTCCCCGAGACTGAGCCTATCTTTCGATAAAATCAAAACTGTCGTACTCGCTGGTGGGATATTTGGCGTTATTGGCGGTGATGAGCCCGTCCAGCCAGGTCAAAAAGGCCTCGCCGTCGGGATAGCCCTCCGCAGCCATTTTCTGAACCCAGTTTTGTTTGCAGACCGCCATCGCCTCTGTCCAGGCCGCGTCGTCTTCCTCATCCAGATAGTAGACCTCAACGCCTTTTTCCTGGCAGGCCTTGTAGCCGGCCTGATCGGACTCATACCAAATTCCGGGGATCGTCAGGGATTCCTCCCGGCTGATCTCAGTGATAACCTGCTGAACCTCAGCTGGGATAGAATTCCAGATATCGTTGTTGAAAGCGATAATGTGCGGCGTCGCGGCGACCGGCTTGACGACATAGGATTTGACACATTCGGCAAAGTTGAAATTAACCATGGTTTCGAGAGTGACGGCCCCGCCCTGAATCGTGTTTTTGACAAAGGCCTCATATACGTCGCCCATGCTCATGCCTACGGGCACCGCGCCCAGAGCGCTAACCCCGTCCAGCCCGTAACCGGTGGCCCGGATTTGCAGACCGCGCAAATCTTCAAGCTGCCGGGGCGCTGTGTTCAGGCTCCAGCCCAGGCCGCCCAGGGACATATTATAGGCGGCGACAATGTGGAAAGACTGGAATTCCTTCAAATCCCACTCGCTCGAAGTGAACATGTCCAGAGCCGCTCCGGTGGCAGCCATATTGTTTGCGTAGGATTGGCCCGGGAGGAAGTACGCCATGCTGTAAGTGAACCAGGAGGAGCAATAGGACGGATCGACTTCGATGATGTCACAGACGCCGTTGACCAGCGCGTCTACCAGTTCGGAATTCGCTACCAGTGATTGATCGTTGTAAAAAGTTATCTTGATTTTTCCTTCCGTGGCGTCCTCAATCCGCTGGGCCCAGTTTTTCATCATAATCAGGCCGCTGTGATTGGAATTCAGGCAAGTTGCCATGTTCAGATTCAGCGGCGCCATCCCTTGCACCGCGCCGGCTAAAGCGTCCGCGCCGGCGGCAGAATCACCGGAAGCGGGAGTGGTCGGGGTGGTCGGAGTAGTCGGAGTCGGAGTGGTCGGGGCGCCGGCGGAACAGGCTACCAGGAAAAGGATACAGAGAATACCCGCCATAAGCGGCAGACATTTTTTGCTGCTCATAGTTTTTCCTCCCTATTGTTAAATTTTTCCTGCCGGGGCGGCCCAAACCACTCACCTCCCCGTCGGCTCCATTTGACCCGGCTGCCGGAATAATGACATTGTAGCAGGTAGCAAAAAAAATAACTGTCCTTAGCAGGACAGTTCTGAAAAAAATACCCCGAAATTTTATCATTTGTCTGTCGGGTTAAAATCCTCATCGGGTCTGTAAAAAGCGACGGCAAAGCCTCGTTTCATCAGGCGAAACTCCAGTTTGACTCCGGATTCTTTGCAAGCGGTGGAGATTCGTTTGAGTCCCGTGCCAAAGTTCTCAATGTCTCTGCTGTAGTACATAAGCTGCGCCAACTGCGGATTTCGTTTGACCGATGGTTCGTTGCCCTCAATGAAGTCTTCCGGTTTCAGTCCTGCCGGAAACGTACCGGGATTATAGATTTCGATGCGGTTTTTGTAGATGACGACTTCATTGTTCTGGGATGATATAAAATCTCGGTGGCAATACGAGTTGATGATGGCCTCGCGCACGGCGTCTACCGGGATTTCTGGAATTTCTTTACGCTCAAGTGAGCCGTCAAACTTCACGCGCCAGCGGATATTGCTCCTGACATAGCGCTCGGAGATTCTGATTAAATCAATAATGCTGCCGTGTTCACGCTGAATGTCGTTGAATGTAAGGCGCTCCGTCCCGGCGAAAATCGCCATCTGCACCTCGAGCATGTTCGAGCCGACAAATAGTGCGTATGCAGCATTTTTCAGCTTGCCATCCACCACCATATTGAGCCTGTTCAACACGTCTTCTCTGGTAGTATAGAAAAAACCAATTCTCCCCGCGCGATTAGCTTGATCGAGATAATCCTTCAAAACCGTCTCGTCAACATCGTCAACCGTTTTGCGGGAAAGCTCACCGTCCCAAATATCGCGACCGATGTTCCGCCTGAGATAAAAGCCTTCCAGCTCAGCCATCCTTCATTCATCCCTCGCTTTCCCTCTCCCCAATTGTGAAGAACGAAATCGCTTGCGCGATGGTTATTTATATGCTATAAACCACGGGGAATTGAACCACCCCGCCGCTTCGCGGCACCCCTCCAAAGGAGGGGAATTAAACCCCGCCCCTATTCCCTATTCCCTATTCCCTAATCCCTAATCCCTAAATCGCCCTCTCCCAACTGTGAACTGTGAACTGTAAACTGTGAACTCTGTGAACTATGAACCTCGCATCGCGTCCGCGCCGCCAAGTCAGAGACAAAAACGCGCAAATTTTCCAGTCCCAGGGGCGCTTCCGCAAGCAGGCCCTCCACTTGGGTCAGGCTGGCGCGGCCCAGAGCCGACTGCCCCCTTTCCCCCGCACCCCACAGGACGCTGAGTTCCGTAGCCAGCCGCTCCAAAAACTGCGCCTCCTGCGGCTCCGGCGGCGCCCAGACGGCCAAGACGCGCACCGGCAAAACCAGGGCCGCTTTTTCCCGTTGCAGCACGGCGCGCCAATCCTCCGCCCTCATCGTTTCCCGGCGCAGCCGGCGGAGCAGCAACACTCCCTCGTTCATCGTCCGGATCAATTCCGCAAAAAAGGCGTAATAAGGGAACAGCAGCTCCCCGCTCAACATGGTCAGCGCCTGCGCCGCAAAAAAATCGCCGAACAGTATGCCGTACTGCCGCCTCTGTTCCGTCATCTCCGCCTCCCAGGGCAGGCGATGCTCAAAAAAACTCAAGTAGCTGTATTCCAGCGCCAGGGCCAGTTCCACTGTACCGGGCCGCCTCAGGCCCCAATCAGCGGCCAGCGCGAAAACAAAAGCCGGGCAGACATCTCTGACCCGCCAACACAATGGCCGCGGCAACAGAGCGGTATAGTCCTGGCCCTGCCAGCAAAGCGTTCGCTCCAGTCGCGCGTCATATTCTTTCCAGTATTCGGCAAACCGTTCCCGCCGCATATCGTTATACCGCCGTTTTCTCAATGAATGACCATGTTGTCCCGGTGGACGACCTCGTCCCCGGGCCAATCCGGCACGCGCCGGCCCGCCTCGGAGGAGCGGCAGCCCCGCACAGCCGCGACCTCGTCGCTGCTGAGTTCCGCGATACCGCGCGCCACTTCCTCCCCGTCCGGCCCGAGAATTTTTACCGCATCGCGCCGCTCCCACTGCCCCTCGACTCCCGTGACCCCGGAGGGCAGCAGGCTTTTGCCGCCGTCGCGCAAAGCTGCCGCCGCCCCCGCGTCCACGGTGATACTGCCGAGAGAAAGGGCGCCGTAAGCGATCCAGCGTTTTTTTCCCTTCAGGCTATGGGCGGCCGGGGTAAAATAGGTGCCGACGGGAATCCGCCCCGCCGGCAGACCGGCCAATTCCTCCGTCCGCTCCCCATTGAGGAAAAAAGAGCCGATGCCGCAGCGCGCCGCTATTTCCGCCGCCTGGAGTTTTGTGCGCATCCCGCCCGTGCCCGCCGCCGAACCCGCTCCATCGGCCCGGGCTTTGACCGCAGTAATATCGTCCACGCGGGCAATGAGCCGCGCAGAGGGGTCCCGGCGCGGGTCGGCCGTGTACAGACCGTCCACATCGGTCAGCAGCACGAGCAAATCCGCCGGCACCAGCCCGGCCACCTGAGCGGACAGGCGGTCGTTGTCGCCGAAACAGAGTTCCTCGTAAGCCACGGTGTCGTTTTCGTTCACGATCGGCACGGCCCCGAGGCCGAGCAGACGGGTAAAAGTCTTGCGGGCCGCGTCATAGTGGGTGGCGTCGACGAGATCGGCGCGGGAAAGCAGGATTTGGGCGCAGATCAGTCCGTATTTTTCAAAAAAATAGCTGTATTTTTCGATCAGAATCCCCTGGCCGATCGCCGCCAGGGCCTGCCGCCCCGCGATGTCGCGCGGCCGGTGGTCAAGACGGAGACGATACATACCGGCCGTCACCGCGCCGGAGGTGACCAGCACCGTTTCCACGCCGCTGCGCCGCCAGGCGGAAACGACATAGGCCAGGCGATCAAGCACCGCTCCGTTCAGGCCGTCCCGGCCCGCGCTCAGGGCGTTGCTCCCTATTTTCAAAACGATGCGTTTCAGCTGTTTTTCCCACATACCCGCGCCCCGTATTCCCGCTCCATTTCCGCGGCCCGGGCCGCGCCGGCCCGCAGGGCGCGCAAAACAGCCCCGCCTAACCCGTCGGCCCCCAGACTGTCCAGCGCGGCCAGAGTGACGCCGCCGGGCGAACTCACCCGCTCGCGCAGGAGGGCCGGGCTTTCCTCCCCGGCTTCCAGCACGCGGCCGGCCCCAACCAGGGTTTCCCGGGCCAGGAACTCCGCCGTCGCCGGCGCGAGGCCCAGTTCCGCCCCGGCGGCGGCCAGGAGTTCGGTCAGCAGGTAAAAATAGGCCGGCCCGCTGCCGCTCAGCGCCGTCAGGGCGTTCATCTCCGCTTCCTCGACCCAAACCACCTTACCCAGGGCGGAGAAAATCGCGGCTGCCGACTCCCGCTGGGCGGGAGTCACGCCCGCGCCGGCTGCGAGCCCGGTCACGGCTCGCAGCACGGCGGCGGACGTGTTCGGCATGGCGCGCACGGGCGCCATGCCCGGCAGCCGCGAGGTGTAAGCGTGGAGCGGCACGCCGGCCGCCGTGGAAAGCAGGAGTTTGCCGCTCAGGTCGTAGGCGCGCAGCTCTTCCAGCAAAGCGGCGACCTGGTGCGGCTTGACGAGCAGCAGCAGGACGTCCGCCTCGGCGGCCACCACGGCGGCCGGGGCCGGGCGGATGGCAAAGGCGGAGCGCAGGTATTCCAGGCGCTCCGCGCTGATATCATGGACGAGAATCTCGCCGGAGGCGTCCCGGGCCCGCAGGCCCCGGATCATGGAAGCCGCCAGGTTGCCGCCGCCAAAAAAACCCAGCTTCACAGAGCTTCCCTCACTTTCGCCCCCAGCTCCCGCGTGCCGAGCACCCGGTCGCCGGGGCCGGCCAGGTCAGCCGGCCGCCAGCCGGCCGCCAGCACGTCCGCTACGGCCTTTTCGATCCGCGCGCTTTCCGCCGTCAGGTCAAAGGAATATTTCAGCATCATGGCCGCCGAAAGGATGGCCGCCAGCGGATTGGCCAGGTTCCGGCCGGCGATGTCCGGGGCGCTGCCGTGCGCCGGCTCATACAGCCCTTTTTTGCCGTTCAGGCTCGCCGAAGGCAGCATCCCGATGGAACCGCTCAGCATGGAGGCGAGATCGGTCAGGATGTCGCCGAACATGTTTTCCGTCACGATCACGTCAAATTGCTCCGGCCGGCGAACCAACTGCATGGCCGCGTTATCGACATACATATGCGTCAATTCCACGTCCGGGAAATTCCGCCCCTCGTCCTCGGCTATTTCCCGCCAGAAGCGCGACGACTCCAGGATATTGGCCTTATCGACCGAGCAAACCCGCCGCCGCCGTTCCCGGGCCCAAAGAAAGGCGAGGCGGACGATGCGGCGGATCTCATCTTCCGTGTAGATCAGCGTGTCGTAAGCGGCCCGGGGTGCCGTCCGCCGCCCCTTTTCCCCGAAGTAGAGGCCGCCGGTCAATTCGCGCATGACCACGAGATCGACCTTCTCCACCACTTCCGCCTTCAGGGTCGAAGCCCCGACCAGCGCCTTCTGCACGCGCACGGGGCGGATATTGGCATAAAGTTCCAGCTGTTTGCGCAGGGGGAGCAGCGCCCCGAGTTCCGGCCGCCGGGCCGGCGGCAGCGTGTCCCATTGCGGCCCGCCGACGGCGCCCAGCAAAACGGCGTCGGCGGCCAGGCAGGCCGCGAGGGTTTCCGGCGGCAACGGACTGCCGGTGGCGTCGATGGCCGCGCCGCCGACCAGGTATTCCCGCCAGGTGAATTTGTCCGGCGCGACCGCTTGGACGACCGCCACCGCTTCCGGGATGATTTCCCGGCCGATTCCGTCTCCGGGTAAAACGGCGATTTCAGGCATCGGCGTTCTCCTTTCCCCCGCGGGCGTGAATATGGGCGATCAGGCCGCCGGCGGCAATCAGCTCCCGCATAAACGGGGGCAGCGGCCGGGCCTGATACTCCGTGCCTTTGGTTTTATCGCGAATCAGGCCGCTCACGGGATCGACCTCCACCTCGTCCCCCGCCGCGACGTCCCGGGCGGCCTCCGCGCACTCATAGATCGGCAGCCCGATATTCAGGGCATTGCGAAAAAAGATCCGGGCGTAGGACTCGGCGATCACGGCGGTCAGCCCGGCCGCCTTGATGGCCGCCGGCGCGTGTTCCCGCGAGGAACCGCAGCCGAAATTACGCCCGCCGACGATAATATCTCCCGGCTGCACCCGGCGGGCAAAATCCGGGTCGGCGTCCTCCATACAGTGGGCGGCCAGGTGGGCCGCGCCGGTCTCATTCAAATAGCGGGCGGGGATAATGGCGTCCGTGTCGATATTATCCCCGAATTTCCAAACCTTACCCATTGCCGGCAACCTCCTCCGGGTGTGTTATTTCGCCCTTCACCGCCGACGCCGCGGCCACCGCCGGATTTGAGAGGTAGACCTCCGATTCCGGATGCCCCATCCGGCCGACAAAATTGCGGTTCGTCGTGGAGAGGGCCCGTTCGCCTTTGGCCAGGATCCCCATATGCCCGCCGAGACAGGGCCCGCAGGTCGGGGTGCTGACGACGGCGCCGGCCAGCACCATATCCTCAATCCAGCCCCGGCGCAAAGACTCCAGGTAGATTTCCTGCGTGCCGGGCAGCACGATACAGCGCACGAACGGATGTATTTTCCGGCCCCGGAGCAGGGCGGCGGCGATTGCCATGTCTTCCAGGCGCCCGTTCGTACATGAGCCGATCACCACCTGGTCCAGCTTGATGCCGGCCGCTTCCGTCACCGGCTTCACGTTGGCCGGCGAGTTGGGGCAGGCCACCAGCGGCGGGATGTCTCCGGTTTTTATCTCATAGGTCTCCAGGTAACGCGCGTCCGCGTCACTGCGATAAACCCGGAATTCCCGCCGGGCCCGGGCCCGCACATAGTCGAGCGTCACATCGTCCGGCTCGATGACGCCGGCCTTGGCCCCCGCCTCCACCGCCATATTGCACATCGTCAGCCGCCCGTCCATCGACAGGGCGCCGATCCCCGCGCCCGTGAATTCCATCACCCGGTAGCGGGCGCCGTCCACGCCGATCAGGCCGATCAGGTAAAGGATAAAATCCTTTCCCCCTGTCCAGGGCTGCCGCTCCGCGCCGTGAAAAACAAAGCGGAGCGATTCCGGCACCCGGAACCAGGCTTCGCCCGTCGCCATCCCCGCCGCCATATCCGTGGAACCGACGCCGGTGGCAAAAGCCCCCAGCGCTCCGTAGGTGCAGGTATGGGAGTCGGCGCCGATCATCAAATCACCCGGCAGGACGACGCCCTGCTCCGGCAGGAGGCAATGCTCGATGCCCACGCGGCCGGATTCCCAGTAATGGGTGATTTGCTGGGCCCGGGCAAATTCGCGCAGCTGTTTGTTCAGTTCGGCGGAAGGGATATCTTTGTTCGGCGTGAAATGGTCGGGCACGAGGACGACTTTATCCCGGTCAAACACGCTCGCACGGCCGAGCTTGGCGAATTCCTCTATGGCGACCGGCCCGGTTACGTCGTTGGCCAGCACGAGGTCAAGCCGGGCGTTGATTATTTCCCCCGGTTCCACCCGCTCCAGTCCGGCGTGCGCCGCCAGAATCTTTTCGCTGACAGTCATTCCCATCAGATTCCCTCCTTAAGTACGCCGCCTCTGCGGCTCCAATATCGGCAAAAATCAGGCTGCAGTCGAGCAGCCGACCCTGCCGGCCCGGAAAACACCCCACCCTTGCGCTCAGGCCTCATGTGCTGTCCAGCGGCGAGTCGCAATAGGCGCAGACGGCCCGCTCTCCGGCGCTCAGCGTAACCGCCGCGCCGCAGCCGGGGCATTCGACCCGTTTTTGCCCCGCCCGGCCCGCGCCCTTGTCGTCCAACAGGACAAGGCGTTTGGTTTTTTGGTCGATATAGGCTTTGAGAAAATACCCCTGCTCAATCATGGCGGTCAGGTCGGCCAGAGCCTCGTCATAACTCGTGCCCATGGCGGCGGCGATTTCGCTGATCGGGGCCGAGCCGGTGTTCTCCACCACGAGGGCGTATAAGTGGAATTTTTTTCCTTTGCGCTTGACTCTGTTGCCGTAATAAAGCACGAATGCGCCCGCCACGACAAAGAACAGGAACGCGGGTACATTTCTCAGCCCCATCATGAAAAAAAGCACTCCGACTATCGCCAGACCCCAGCCGGCCTTGGTCAGCGCGGCGCCATCCTCATAAATCACCTGGGCCTTATTGATGTACAGCCGATAAATCAACAAACCGACGCCCAGCGGCCAGCAAAATATAATAAGTAAAACCAGGCCGACAGTTACTGTTTTTTGTTTGCGCATTACCGCGTCCCCCTCGTGTACTTTATAGTTCATTATACAACAGGCGCCACAGTTTGACCAGAGCGGGCGCGGAGTTTGTCGAAAATATTTACCCGTAGTAGGAAAGAGTGGAGAGGAAAGAGGAAAGAGTGGAGAGGAAAGGGGAAAGAGTGGAGAGGCGCGGGACTAAATGGGGCAGGCAGGACAAAATGGGGCGTATCTAACCGCGAAAAACGCGAAAAACGCGAAAAGCGCGAATTTTGAAGAAGCCGTCTCTTCTACCACGGTTATCAGGCACTGCATGAACGGCGGTGGTTCCGCCCCGGTAGCGTGCTTGAGGCGGTACTGGCGGCTACCGCAGTAGCAGGGCGATGAATCCCTATGTTCCCTGCTTTGCGGGGTGAACCACCCCGCCGCTTCGCGGCACCCCTCCAAAGGAGGGGAATCTCGCCGTAGCAAACTTCCGCGAGTCAAAACTCACCTTTCATCCGCACAGGTAGAAATTTTTCGCGTGTTTCGCGTGTTTCGCGGTTTGAAAAAAAGTCTTGTGCCATATACAGCGAAATGCTGTGTAGTACAGATATGGAATTTAATAAGTCAAACAACAACATTGAAAATAACATTGAAAATCAAAAAACCTCGGAAAGGAAGTTATAAGTTCCACATATACCCGACGCCGGAGCAAGGTATACACGAGAAGATTGCCAATCAGCGGAACGACGCGCTGCACAAGCTGTCAACACAGCTCGTTCATGTGTCTCTATAGTGTCCACGGCATTGGGATATTTCCATTGTGCCTCCCTCTATCCGGTACACGATACGATTGACGTCGTCGATTTTTCGAGACCACCATCCGGACAAATCTCCCTTCAGCGGTTCCGGCTTGCCGATGCCTGTATATCCGTTGCGCTCGATGTCTTTTAAGAGCTGGTTTATACGTCTCAGCGTTTTTTGGTCTTCGCATTGCCAGTCCGTGTACTCGTCCCATGCATTGTCGTGCCAGCTCTTAATCATTGTCCGGCTCTATGAGTTCATGCGTGTGCCAATGTTCAGGGCCGTCGGCAATGCGCCGTCGCAACTCAACCATATTTGATTCCGAAAAAAACGGATCTAGCTCAATGGCGAAGGGAAGCCTATTCTCCCGCAACACCTTCTTGACGAACATATTCACCGCTACGGATGCGTTCATTCCCGTCCGGTCGCAGAACAAATCAAACAGCTTTTTGTCTTGCTCGTCAACACGAACACTCATTGTTGTTAATGCCACCGCTAACTCCTCCCTATTGTTTTTATTTGCATTACATTATACCACATAATAATGCTATGTCAACACAGCTCAGGGCCGCCCTGGCGCTGCGGCAGCCGCCGGTAAGCCGCCCGTACTGCCTCAAGCACGCTAGTGGGGCGGAACCACCACCATCTTCCCCCTAAATTCCGCGCGGAGTTTGTCGAAAATTTTTACCGGCAGGGCTTGATTTCACTTTGCCGCCACCCTGTCCGCTCGGTAACATTTTGTCGAGAAAAAATACGGGAAAATTGTCGGAAAAGTTTTGTGAAAATATATTGACTAAACGCCGGCCATGCCTCATAATAATATTGAAAGCAGTGATAAAGCAGTGTTTTCCAGATGAAACCGGTATAACGTTTTCCGAGGGGCCGCCCGCAGTACGGCAAAAGAAGGCTGGGGCCGCCGGTTGCTGTTTTTTGTCGAATAATGGCGAAAAACGCCGGAAAACTGGTATACAATAAATTTCAAGGAGGGGTTCCCCATGGCTGTCATGCGTTCTATCTTCTATGTCCCCGCGAACAATCCCAAATTCATTGAAAAGGCTCCGGAAATCCCGGCGGACATCATTACGCTGGATTTGGAGGACGCGGTTCCTCCGTCGGAGAAGGAAACGGCCCGCAAAGCGGCCGCCGAAGCTATCGCCAAATGGAAAGGCGGTCTGAACGCCCTGGTTTATGTCCGCATCAACAACTGGGAGACCGGTCTGACCAACGACGATTTGGAGTCCATCGTCCTGCCCGGGCTGGACGGCGTGACGCTGGCGAAAACCGGCTGCGCGGCCGATGTGCAGCGCCTGGAGTGGAAACTGGAAGAGCTGGAAGCCCGCCGCGGCATTCCCATCGGCACGGTTAAAATTTCCATGCTGCTGGAGACGGCCAAGGGCATCCAGAATGCCGGCGATTGCTGCCTGGCCAGCAAACGCAATGTCAACGCCATTTTTGGCGCCGTGGACTACTGTCGGGATATGCGCGTCAAAATAACCTCGGAAGCGGTCGAGCAGTGGTATGGTCGGGCCAAGGTGGCGGTGGCCTGCCGCACGGCCGGTCTCGTGGCTATTGACGCTCCGTTCGTCGCTTTCCAGGATATTCCCGCTTTTGAGCGGAATGTCGCGGACGGTAAACAGATGGGCTATGAAGGCCGCATGATTATCCACCCGAGCCAGGTGGAGCCGTCGAATCGTCTGTATGCCCCGAGTCCGGAGGATGTGGAATGGGCGACCGGCGTGGTGAAAGTCTTTGAGGAAGAGGGTCTGGCCAAGGGCAAGGCGGCTGTTTCCTACAACGGCAAAATGGTTGACACGCCCGTGTACCTGAACGCGCTCGACATCATGAACGCGCACAAAGAGATTCAAGAAAAAGAAGCCAGCAAAAAATAAGCGGTTTATTCCCGCAAGACCCCAAAAAATGCTGAATAAGAGAGTGTATTATTCGGCGTTTCCCAAAAGCCAGGGCGGCCCCCGCGCCGCCCTTGAGCTGCGGGGCCGGGCTCTGTTCGCGCCCGGCGAGTTTATGAAATGGAGATAATCAATATGGCGGAATCACGGATTAAAGACCTCAGAGCGGAAGCGCTTGCTTATCACAAAGAAAAACCGGGTAAACTGGAAATTCGCGTTACTACGCAGGCCAAAGACCGGGACGACCTGACGCTGGCTTATTCGCCCGGCGTGGCCGAGCCGGTAAAGGAAATAGCCGCCGACATCGCGAATCTTGATGTTTATACAAACCACGCCAACGCCGTTTGCATCGTTTCCGACGGCACGGCTATCCTGGGACTCGGCAACCTGGGCGCGCCGGCCGCTATGCCGGTCATGGAGGGCAAAGCCCTGCTGTTCAAGGCTTTCGGCGACGTGGACGCTTATCCCCTCTGCGTGAATACGAACGACACGGCAAAAATAGTCGAGCTGGTGGAACTCCTGGCCCCGTCTTTCGGCGGCGTCAACCTGGAAGACATCAAGGCGCCGGAATGCTTTATCATTGAAGAAGCCCTGAAGCGGAACGGCGTGTTCAAAGGCGCCATTTTCCATGACGACCAGCATGGCACGGCCATCGTCACTTTGGCCGGCCTGTACAACGCCCTGAAGGTCGTGCAGAAGGATCTGTCCCGGATCAAGGTGGTAGCCAGCGGGGCGGGCGCGGCCGGGATCGCCATCATCAAACTGCTCATGGCCGAAGGTTTGGAAAACGTCATTATGTGCGATACGAAGGGCGCCATTTACGAAGGCCGCCCCGAGGGGATGAACCCCTGGAAAATCGAGATTTCGAAAAAGACCAACCGGAGCAAGTATCAGGGCGGTCTGGCCGGCGCGCTGAAAGACGCGGATGTTTTCATCGGCATTTCCGGGCCGAACACCCTGAATGAAGATATGATCAGAGGCATGGCGAAAGACCCGGTTATTTTTGCCCAGGCCAACCCGATCCCGGAAATCTGGCCGATCGAGCGGGCGGCGCAAGCCGGCGCCAAGGTCGTTTCCACGGGTCGCTCCGATACGAAAAACCAGATCAACAACGTACTCGCTTTCCCGGGCGTGTTCCGCGGGGCGCTGGACGTGAGAGCCACGGACATCAACGACGCGATGAAAATCGCGGCCGCGAAGGCGATTGCCTCCGTCGTCAAACCGAGTGAACTGAGGGCGGAATATATTATCCCCAGCGCCTTCGATCCGGAAGTCGCCCCGGCGGTAGCGGCAGCCACGGCCAAGGCGGCGATTGATTCCGGTATCGCCCGCAACCCGCTCGACCCGGCCTGGGTGGCGGAAAATCTGAAAAAGAGATTGGCTAACCAGTATAAATAATCCCGCTTCATAACGGGGGCCCGCATGAATCCTGGATTTATGCGGGCTTTTCCGTGCGCCTATCTCTTTGCTAGTGCTTTGTCGCCGATTCCGCAAAAAATATTTCCCGGTTCGCAGGAAAACAATTCAGGATGCAGTATTATTGCAATATAAGAATTTTTCTGAAAGGAATCGCCGCTATGCCAACCTGCCCTAAATGCGGCTCGCCGCTACCCGACGACTGGGAAACCTGCGTAGTCTGTGCTAAGCAAGAACATCGTTTGCCCGGTCTGCCGCAAGCTAACGCCCCTGGCCGGCAACTGTGCCCACTGCGGGCAAAGTCTGATTATCAGCTGCCCAAATGAGTGGTGCATCGCCGAGCAGCGAATCTGCCGGGACTGTTGCGGCAGTTTTCCGTCGGCCTGAGCGGAGGAATATATGTACTCGGTATTAGTAATCGACGACAAAGAGGTCTTTCGTCGCAAGGTCAAGCGCCTGTCCTATTTTCAGGACAACAAGGACAAGTTCGAAATCAGGTTCGAGGCGCAGAACGGGTTGGAAGCCATTGAGATCCTGCGGGCGAACAGCGTTGATGTGACTCTGACCGATATTCGCATGCCTTTTATCGACGGGATCGAACTGCTCAAATGCGTCAATGCCGAAGGGCTGTGCAAGTGCGTCATTTTGCTCAGCGAGTTCGCCGAGTTCCACTATGCCAAAGCCGGCATTTTGAACGGCGCTTTTGACTATGTTTTGAAGCCGATTGACGACGAAAAAATCAAGGAGACTTTTGACCGCGTCTACAACTATCTGACGACCATCAACAGCATTGTGACTGCCGAAGCGCAACGGATCGAGACTTTGGCCCGCCTGATCCTCGACTGCGACCGGCCTAACGCGCTCGCTTACGCCAACCATTTCGCGGCCGGTTTCCAATCCCACGCCCTCAGTCCCTCGGAGCTGATCGTCCACTCAGACGACGTGATGGCCCAATTAAACGGGCACATTCTGCGCAAGCGCCCGTATCTCTCCTACTACGCCCCCCTCGCGGACATCTCCCGCATTGACATAGGCGACGCTGCGGCGGACAAATTCGCCGCCCGTTTCAGCGCCCGGGTGATGGTGCAATCGACTTGCCTGGCCGTTCTGGGAAAACCCGAAAGTAAAATCAGCCTGACGGACATTGCCGGCCGCCTGTTCGTCAACTCCAAGTATCTTGGCACCCTCTTCAAAAAAGAGACTGGTCGGAGTTTTGTCGAATATGTCACCTTCGTCCGAATGGAGCGGGCCAAGACGCTCCTCAGAGACAGGAATCTTAAGATCTACGAGATCGCGATCCGGCTCGGCTACGACGACGTCGATTATTTCAGCCGGGTCTTCAAAAAACAGACGGCAGAAACCCCCAGCAAATACAGAGAGAACTGCGCGTCATGAACGGTCAGGACAACTGGCTGGAGCAGGGCGTTCACTCGGAGGAGGAGCGCAAGGCTCTGGCTCAGGCCTACGAGGATCTCAACTCTTTTATCTATACTGTCTCACACGAACTCAAGACGCCGGCGCGGGAGATCCGCCTGTATGCCGAGTTCATTGAGGAGGACAACCGGGAGAACCTCCTGCCGCAGTCCATCAAGGATATTCGGTCGATTCGCCGTACCTGCGACAGCATGACGATGATGGTGCAGCGCCTGATGGAGTATTCCAAGGCGGGCTTCAAAATCATTGAGCGGCAGCCGATTAGTGTTGTACTTCTGGTGCGCCAGTGTTTTGACGAGATTATGCGTTCTATTCCCAAGCGCAAAGTCGAGCTGATCGTAGACGAACTGCCTGAGATAACCGGTGATCTTTTTTTGATCAAGCTGATGATCACCAACATTCTCTCCAACAGCATCAAGTTCACCCGGGAAAAAGCGAGCGCCCGCATCCGGGTGACAGCCGCGCTGCTGGAGGATGTTGTCGAGTTCCGTTTTCGCGACAACGGCATCGGTTTTGACATGGCTTATGTCGGGCGAATTTTCGAAGCGTTCCAGCGCCTACAGGACGAGGGAAATTATGAGGGTAGCGGCATCGGCTTAGCGACGGTGCAGCGGATCACTGAGCGCCTGGGGGGCCGCGCCTCAATCATCGGCTGGCCGGGCAAAGGCTGCGAAGTCACAGTCAGCCTGCCAGCCGCCATTCTCAAAAAAGCTCCCGATCCCTTAGAATCCGGTCGCGATGTGATCAAGATCGGGATCATTGGAGATTTTACCGGTATGTGCTGCGAGCTGGAGCGCGGCAAGCAGGTGACGTATAAATTCGCCGCCGACGAGATCAATTGGCTGGGCGGTATTCTCGGCAAAAAAGTCGAGCTCCTGTTCCGGGATGACCGTTCGATCTCCGAGCTGACGCGGGCGGCGGCCAAGGAACTGACTGAAGATGAGCGGGTCGACGTGCTCATGGGCTCGACGCTTTCCCCCTCCCGCGAAGTCATGCGCCATTGCGCCGACCAGACCAAGACGCTTTTTTTCGACACGCAGCAGACCGAGGGCGGCGTCTCCAGCCACTATACTTTTTGTCTCTCGTCGATGCCGGAACAGCAGATGACCCAGATGCTGGCCTATCTGATCAGAAAATACGGGCGTAAATGCTATGTTGTCGCCGCTGATTACAATTACGGGATCCTCTCTGCCGAGTGGGTCAAATATCTGGTGCCACAGCTGGGCGGCGAAATCGTCGGCACCGAGTATCTGGACGATCAGATCGCCGACTTTAACCCCCTGATCAGCCGGATCATCCAGGTTGAAGCCGACATCCTTTTTTCCATCCTCGTCTTTCCCAATCACGACGCCTTCTACCTTCAGTGGCATGAGCGCGGTCTCAACCATATCCCCAACGCCTCGACGATGGTGGCGGCCGAGTTCTACCCGCATGTCCGATTCCCAGCGCCGGTGATGGAAAACGCCTACGTGATGGCTTCATTCATCGAGGAGCTGGATACTCCGTCCGCTAAGCGGTTTGTCAATAAATTCCGCAAGATCTACGATCAGGACGCCGTGCCGTATATGAGCATGGACACCGAGACCGTCTACACGGCTATGTACGCGTACAAGCGGGCGGTGGAAATCGCGGGAACGGCCAGTACCGAAGGGGTAATCGCCGCCCTGGAGTCCGGCGCTGTGTTCGTCGACGGACCCGGCGGGCGGGTGACGGTGCGAGGCGAGGATCATCACACCGTCCGCAGCCTACATTGTTTCCGCATCGGGGCTGATCACAAGGCGGAGGATTTGTTCAGCACGAGCCCGATTCGCTCCAATTACGTCGAAACCATGATCGAACAGACACTGGGCGTCAAGGGCGGAATCAAGGCAATGGGCTCCAACACGCCGAGCATTCAATACAATATGCTCCTGAACAAATTTCGCTGGGAGCCGTCGTAATATACAAAAGAGCCTTTGGGAAAACCTGTCGCAGGCTTCCGACCTCACTCAATACATAGCGGGACTATACCGGAAAAAAGTAGCTTGATGCCGCAAATGCTTCCAAAAGGAAAATAAACAGTCTGTTAATTCTGTCTTTTGTCCGGTATATTCAGAAATTTTTACATTCACGATCCGGGTCTACCGGCTTTAAAATAGATCTACAAGAAGGTAGTACCTGTAACTTAATTCCATTAAAGGAGGTAAGCAAAATGGCGCGCATCGATGTCAAACCGGACGGCTACAACTACCTGTTCAATCCGGCGAACGCCCCAGTTGCCCATGTCAATCCCGGAGACGATGTCTTCATCTGGACTGATGACGCTTCTGAGAGCAGGATCAAGACCAAGGACGACCTGCCCAAGAAAAAACTGGCAACCGTGCATTTTCTTAATCCCCAGACCGGCCCGATTTATGTCAACGGCGCTGAGGCCGGCGACACTCTGGCTATCACCATCAAGGACATCGTGTTTGACCGCGACTACGCTTTTTCCGCCTTCGCCGAACATTTCGGCGCGATGTCGGCAGTACCCCTGACCTCCCTCCAGCCACCGCTAAAGGAACACACCTGGATCTGGGAAAAAGTCGACAAAGACGGCAACTACTGGTATGAGCCGGAGTTGGACATCTGCATTCCCAAACGCCCGTTCCTCGGCACTTTCGCGGTGGCTCCGGAAGGCGAAGCCATTTCCTCCCTGGCGCCCGGGCCTTTTGGTGGCAACATGGACTGTCCCGACATCTGCCCCGGCAACACCATCTACCTGCCCTGCTATAACGACGGTGGCCTGTTCTACACCGGCGACTGCCACGCAGCTCAGGGCGACGGCGAACTATGTGGCTTCGCGCTGGAGATCACGGCTGTGTCCCACCTGGTGTTCAACGTGATCAAGAACAAACAGATCACCAACCCGCGCATCGAAAACGACGAAAAGATCATGTGCGTCGGCTCGGCCAGACCTATGGAAGACGCCACCCGCATCGCTTATTATGAACTGATCCATTGGATCCATGAAGACTATGGTTTTTCGCTGGACGAGGCGTATCAGATCTGCGCTCAGGTCGGCCGCTGTTATGTAGCCAATATCGTCGACACTCTGTGGAGCATGTGCGCTTCAGTTGAGAAAAAATTCCTCAAACGCTGCGGCGGCAAACCAAAACCGGAAGATTTGAAGTAGGAAGCCGGCTTATCGCTGCCCTGCCGCTGAGATTCAAGCACGGCGGCGCGGAAAAGGAGAATCAAATATGGCCGCTAACGCTAATCCAGGATATCGCTGGATAATCCTCGTCATCAATTTTTTTGTCTGCGCCATGGCTTACGCCGGTTTGACCATGTGGGGCATGGCTTCATCTGATCTGGCGACTACGTTCAGCATCTCGCCCGTCCAAGCCAGTTTGGGTTCAGCCCTGCTCATGGCCGGATATGCTATCGGCAGCTATGTGGAAGCGCTCCTGACGCCAAAAATCGGCTATCGAGGCGCCGGTCTCTTCGGACTTGTCCTTATGACTATCGGCACCATTTGCATCCCTATGGCCGGAAGTTACAACCTGATCCTGCTCCTCCGGTTCTGTCAAGGCTTCGGCATCCTCTGGCTGGTCGGCGTGAACAGCTCTGTCGCTTGGTTTCCGGCGGCTCAGCGCGGACTCGCCTCCGGCGTCATCGGCGGCGGCTTGGTCTTAGGCATTGGAGCCGGCGGCTGGGTGGCTACCGCCCTCATGGCCGCAGCCGGCACATGGCAAGGCGCCTTCCGGGTTTGGGGTATCATCCTCTGTGTTTCTACCATCATCTGGGGCATTCTCATGCGTGAGCCAGCCAAAGATCTCTACCCGGAAGACGCTGTCAGCACAGCCTCCGGCGAGTCCGGCAAAAAAATCAACCCCTTCGCGACCGCAGCCTGCTGGCTCTGCATTCTGATCCTGTTCTTCAACTGCTGGCAGCTGATTGGTTTCAACTCGGTCGTGGCCAACTATCTGAAGGATATTGGCTTCAGCGCGGCTCAAGCTTCCACCGTCGTGCTGCTGGCTGGTCTGATCGGCGTCGCTTCCACTCCAATCGGCGGCGCGATCTCCGACAATCTGGTCAAAAAAGGCTGGGAACCTTTAAAATCCAGGGCTTTCACTACTGCTATCCCGGGCTTCCTGATCGCGGCGATTGCCACGGTAATCTTTCCCTTCCTGGCCCCGGCTTCCTTCGCTGTTGCCTGCCTTATGGGCATTCTGGTCGGCTGGGGCGTCCCGGTGACGAACGCGACCTCTGGCGCCCTGCCAATGGATCTCCTACAGAACAAAGAGGCGGCGGACACGATGTTTGGCGCCAACATCATGATCGGCATCGGCGGCGGCGGCATTCTCGGTCCGATCGTCGCGGCCGCTCTGGCGGACAGCATTGGTTATACAGCCTGCTTCATCGTGCTGGGGGTCGGTGCGGGCCTGGGTGCGGTGATCAGTCTGATCCTGCCTAAATTCAAACTGCAGCAGGAATGACCGATTATCTCCTATTATCGCTTAATACGGTTGCTCCCATATTTTTCCTGATTCTCCTCGGCGTCTTTACGCGCCGAAGCGGAATGATCTCGGAGAATACAGCGGCGGAAATGAACAAAGCGGTGTTCATTGTCTTCCTGCCCGTTCTTCTCTTCAACGGACTGAGCGGCGCCCGGCTGGAAAATGCTTTCCGGCCGGGCCTGCTAATTTTTACAGCCGTTGCTCTGGTTCTTGTCTGGGGGCTCGGCGTTTTTCTCTCAATTCTCCTCATCAAGGACAACAAGGAGCGGGGCGCGGTAATTCAAGGCTTCTACCACGCTAATTTCGCTTTTTTCGGACTGTCCCTGGCGGCGCGGCTGACGGACGCAGACGGTATCAGCGCCGCCGGGGGACTGGCCGTTGCCGTCATCCCCATTTGCAACGCGCTGACGGTGCTGACCTTGGAATTTTTGCGGGGGACGAGACCGAACACGGCCAAGCTCTGCCGGGATATGTTTCTTAACCCCCTGATAATTGGCACTCTGGCCGGGTTTCTTCTCCTCTTCACTGGCCTAAGCCTGCCACCGTTTCTCGCTTCTTTTGTCAGCAGCGTTGCCACCGCCGCTTCTCCACTTGCCCTGGTTGGCCTAGGGGCGGCGCTTTCCTTCTCCGGCCTTCAAAAGCGGGGCATCCTTGCCCTGGCTGTGCTGGGGCGGCTTATTCTGGTTCCGCTGCTGGTTTTTGCGGCGGCAGCGGCTCTTGGCTTCCGGGGCGCCGATATGGTAGCTCTGATGGCAGTCTTCGCATCTCCCGCCGCGGTGATCACCTTCGTGGTAGCCGCCCAAATGGACTCAGACAGCGAATTGACTGCGGCCATCGTCGCCTCAGGCAGCGCCCTGAGCGCTGTGACCGTATTTTTTTGGGTGACCGTCCTCAAGGGGTTAGGGTTGATTTGATTTGCGATTCGGCTGCCAAAGATTGAAATTTTGTGCAGCTCGGGCCAAAAAACCCGTACGGATGGGATTCATCATTCTTTTCGGCATTCTTGCCGTAGTCGCGCTCTATCTAATCGTGCAGGGTGTACGGTGCAATATCGCAGTAAATGACAGCCAGGAACGGCTTGCAACTCACGAGGCAAAGACGGTCACATTGAGCTACGGCGATATGACCTATCTGCGGGCTTTTCCGCGCGCCTATCTCTTTGCTAATTTTTTGAATACGCCAAAGACTTTCTCATACACATTGCCGGCGGTGATCTCCGATAAGGGTACTTCATACCCGATTATACGTTTTAATCCCCAGTATCTTTCAAGCGGTTCAGCGGCTTCCCCGCAATACATTTCTCCAGGCTTATAATCAGGAAATTCAATTATGCCGCTATACAAAGGCTCATGGAAAATCCAATGGTCGCTCGGAGATAGAGGATCGGCAGACCAGTTTTTTATGATGTTGTCATAATCGTACCGGGCGACATTTGCCATTGGCCTCTCATAATAATCACTAAAATTAAGTTCCAGAACATACTGTGCGCCGTTGCGATAACCGTTTTCCAACTTGGCGTCCGATCGGCGTTGAAATACCACAATAAAGCTGCGATATGACCAGGCATCTGAATCTCGGTCGCTGTTCCATCTGAGAAAGATGTTGTTTCCCGTCATCGGCGCAAGTTCAAATTCACCCTTTTCTTCGGCAAGAGCAATGCAGCGTGAAATGAATTCCTGCACATTATTATGAGCTTCACGTACCGTTTTAAAAGCCTTGATTGTTTCTTCACTCATCATGCTAAATCCCCTAAAACCACCGAATCCCTTTTCCTTTAATAACGCTGTTAAATCATCAAAGACAAGACTGTCGGTCTTATTTTCACATATAGAGTCAAATAACCCTTGCCAAGTCATATAAGCAAATGAAACGTCCGCTGGAATATTTATCTTCTGTTCGTTGAAAATAGCAACCGCCGATTCCTCACGCGCAAGCAATACTAAAAACTTTTTCTTATTTGGATAGTTGCTGAGAAGCAGCTCCGCCTCACGAATGAGCTGATCGTCGCTGGATAAACCGCTGTTATACTTAACCTCAATCAATATGACCGCTTGACCTAACTCAATAACGATGTCCGGCTCTGTTCGCGAACCGGGATAATGTCGCCAGAAAAAAAGATTGCGACCCCATTCACCGCTTATTTCCGGGGGTAATGTTTGTTCGATCAACTTACGCATATCCGCCGGCATAACGCTGTTGGTTATTATCTGCCGGACAACCGGATAAGGCAAATACCTCAACGCACCGAAAACATTCCCCGTCAATTGGTCTTCAGAACCGGTATCAACATTTTTGTGTTCAATTTCAGCAATCATAATAAGTCACACGAACCTCCTTTTTGCTTAAACTGTGTGTTTCAAATCTCTGATATAACACTCTTCAACGATGGTCTCGATAGCCTGCCATAAAGCCTGAATGTACTCATCGCTTTCTGCCGGCGACCTTCCCTCTGCTACAAATGAGAGGAATATCTTCACAACTTCGATCTCGGATCGTTGCGTACCTGTTGCATCTTCAAGAAGCTCTTTAAGGGCATTAAGCGTCTCCGGAAGCAGGATGCCTATCGACTCAAGCTCAATCAAACTTTTCGGCCATTCCGCTTCCGGGTGATTGTTAAGCCAGTTCTGTAATCCGATAAGCGAAGCGATATGCGGTTCCTGCGGTTCCTGAAACTGCGCTTCAAGAAGAAAATCAAAGAAAGCGACACGCTCGCAACAAACTACGTAATCATCCACACTCCCCATTCCGCCCCAGCCGGCGGGCATCATCTGCGCCACCTTGGTAAGCTCCGGCATCTCGGTGGCTTTATCATCGGCGTCGCGCTCATGGATCATCAGGAAGTTGGTCATATCGGTTACGAGTTGGTAGTCAAGAGCTGTCTTTGCGGCATTCTCCTTTCCGGTCTTCTTTTCCTGTTCATAGCGCCCGAAGCCGACAACACGCGGGACAGCATCGTCTCCCGCCATTTCACCGGAGGGCTTTGAGATCTGCGCTTTTGCGATGCGCACAGGTTCTCCCGCTCCCTTTATCCTTCCGGTCAGCGCGACGTCGCCCTCTGCGGCGCCTGCCACTTGCGCGTACACATGCACGCTATCACCGTCAAACAGGGAGCGCGTCAGCGGTGACTGCCAGGTGACCGTTGTACCTTCAGGCCATGTCAGCCGAAGATCCGTGACTCTCTGAGAACGCAGTCTGGCAAACATGCGGGTAATCGCCGGGCGAACATTTTCGCCGGGTGAGACAAAGTCGCACGCGCCTCCCGTTTCTTCGGCAAGCTTGCGGAGCAGGCTCTCCTCCGGGCTGCTGCCGATCCCTACGACGAATACCCGGTGCCCCGATTGCCTCGCGGAATCAAGAACTCCCGACATAGCATAGACTTCCCCGTCGGTTATCAACAGCACGTCGCAGCCCACGAAGCCTGCGCCGCCGAGCCTAAAGGTGGATTGAAGAGCCGCCTCCATCTCTGTGCCGCCCATGTTCGCATCAAGGCGGTCGCACCATTGCAGGGCGCTGTTTTTCGAGGCGGCAGTGCACAGCTGCCTCGAGCGATGCGAATAATGCGACCCGAAGCGCGACAAGGAGAATCGATCCCCTTGCCTGAGCCCTTCAATGATCTCTCTCAGGGCATCCTTGGCCTCCCTGATGCTGTCGCCGCTCATGGAACCGGAGCAGTCCACAAGGATCTTCACCCTCACATCATTGTCGCCGCGTTCATCGCTCTTCAGCCTGGGGCAGAAGTCTATGAGCAGCGACTCGCCCCCGTCTCTTGCCGGATCAATGCCCGCAGCGTACAGGCTGTC
Organism: Gracilibacteraceae bacterium; assembly: GCA_031270805.1. Taxonomy (GTDB): domain Bacteria; phylum Bacillota; class Desulfitobacteriia; order Desulfitobacteriales; family Syntrophobotulaceae; genus JAIRRL01. Next base: position 7,053 of record JAISWK010000084.1, on the reverse strand, counting down.
TTGCTTGATCCCCTCGAGGCAGAGAACAAAATCGCGATCCAGGTATGCTTCGCGGGCCGTCGCAACGGTGGCCTGACCGGGGGAGTGCTCCACGCTTATCGGATGACTGGGTGAAGATATCCGGGCATCCGACAGCTCACCATGCAGATGCAAGATGAGCGCAAACGGATACTCGGCCAGCATATCGTATTCGGGAACCTGATGAGGCTGAAGACCGCCTTGGCGGATCGGGTCTCCATATTTCGGAGCTATGACGGTTGGAATCATAAGCCTCAGGCTGTTTTGGCTGAAACTCAGCACCTGCGCATAGCGGAAGCGCACCTCGGCGGACTCTCCGGCCAGCATATTTCCGAGGTTGAGACTGTAGCTGCCGTCGCGGTTCTTCTCAAGCATGATCGCGGCGTCGCCATCGGCCATCGCCTCCTCATAGCGGGACTCCGCCTCTTGCTTCCCGGTGACCACGCCGCTGAGTTCTTTGCCTCCCAGCGTCGCCACCACGCCCAGCAGTATGGCGCCGTAGGGCAGCGGGAAGGTGTAGACCACCTCGACATTTGTGTCTGCGGCGTTCTTGAACCGCTGACAGACTCTTGCCTCGAATAACGTGCCCCGCAGGTCACCCTCGACGCTTACTCCAAGGCATACCGGGTCGGCTGAATTGTTTCCTACCGTTGTAAATCCGTACATTCCATTATCTCCTTATCTCTGACTGACTCCCATCATCCCCGATGATCCGATCATAGACGGCTGTGACTTCCCGGAAGAATTTGCGCAGCTGCTCCGGCTTCAGCCCTGCGGCCTCCGGATCAACCACCAGCTCGATGCCGCCCGCTACCGTGAGGTGGCTCTGCACCGCAACGCTCCCTCTCGTCTTTGCCCTGGCTTCCACCGGCGGCGTTTCGCCATGCATGAGTTCGCGAATACTTTCCAGCGCAAGCCCCGCCGCCGTCCACTTCTTTACGGTTAGCAGCTGCTCAAGGTGGCCGGCGCCGTAGCGGGCGGCTTTAGTGCCACCGACCGGTCTGTCCACCAACCCTATTTGGATGTAGTACCGCACGGTCCTCAGCGGGATGTCCGTGAGCATGCACAAATCCTTTAAGAGGTAGGTACGCGCCTCGGTAACGGTTTCCGGCGTGGTGTTGTTCGTGTCCGTACTCATTTCGTTGTCCTCTACGATAGTGCTAAAGTTGACCGCTATCTATTATAACATCAATACTGTCATTGTCAACTGTGTAAATAAAATAATTTTCCCGGCTATGCTGAGACGCTAAAAATCCGAAATACCGTGAGGCAATATTGCTTTTCGCGCTTTTCGCGGTTAGATAATGAATCGGAAGAGACCACCCCGCCGCTTCGCGGCACCCCTCCAAAGGAGGGGAACCACCCATCCTCAGCAACCCCCGGGTATCGTAGGGGTGCGCATTGCGCGCCCGTGTCCCCCATTTTGTTCTGCGGGCGCGCAATGCGCGCCCCTACGACTCCCTTTCTCACACAGTCTGGCGGGGGCGCCGTGGCGAAAAAAAATCGCGCAATACCCCCCGCTCTACCGAAAAAAAATCGCAAAACACACCCCATTGTATTGTATTTTATTTCTGCCTGGTGTATACTGAATTATGTAAGGGAGTTTAATCATTGCCCTGTTGCTGCCGCTGTGCGTAAGGAAGTGTCTCGGCAAATGAATAAGCGATTTTTTCACCGAAACGCCATGGTAATGCCGGAAAGCCGTTCCTTTCTCGAACGGCCCCGGATCAATCGTCTGTTGGCTGAAGCCGTTCAGCACCCGTATGTCCTGGTGACGGCCGGCGCCGGTTATGGCAAAACCCAGGCGGTACACTCGTTTCTCCTCCAGTACGACGCGGCCACGGCCTGGATCCAGTTGTCGGAGCGAGACAATTTAGGTACGCGCTTCTGGGAAAGTTTTGCCCATACCCTCTCCCTCTTCAACGACCGCATCGCGACGCGGATGCTGGAATTCGGCTTCCCGGACACGGACGCCTGCTTTGAAGAAGTGATCACCATTCCGGAAGACGAACTGGCGCCGAATGATAAGCATGTCGTGGTCTTCGACGATTTTCACCTAATTGAAAATCCCTCCGTCCTTGAGTTCATCCGGCGCATCATGCGTACGCCGTTTGCCAATATAACCCTGGTCCTGATCTCCCGCACCGAGCCGGCGATCAACACGGTTCTCCTGCAGGCCAGGGGGCTCTTGTCCAGCATCGGCGAGGACGAGCTCCGTTTCAGCGAAAAAGAGACGGAAGAGTATTTTCACCTCTTGGGCCTGCCCCTGACTTCCCGGAGCATGGCCGATATATACCGGGACACGGGCGGCTGGGTTCTCGCCCTGAACCTGCTCGGCCTTTCCCTGAAAAAAGCGCCGGCCCGGGAGCAGGTGGCGCGCACGGCGATGAAACTGAATGTCTTCAAGTTGATGGAGAGCGAGATCTTTCTCGTGATCTCGGAGAGGTTGCGCCACTTCCTGGTGCGCCTCTCGCTGATCGACCACCTGTCCGCGAGCCTGATCTCACTTTTGGCCGGTGACCCGACCTTGGAGGAGGAGCTGAAAAGGGTCAGTTCTTTTGTCCGCTACGATATCTACACAAACGCCTACCTCATTCATCATCTTTTTCTCGATTTTCTGCGCCGGAAACAGGATATGCTGACGGAGGAGGAAAAACGCGAAGTTTACCGGCAGGCGGCCCGCTGGTGCGATGAAAACGATTTCAAAATAGACGCTATTTCCTATTATGAGAAGGCCGGGGAATACGAGGCCATCATCGAGATCGCTTACCAGTTTCCGGCTCAGGTGCCGCCGAATCAGGCCAAGTTTGTGTTGGATATTTATGATAACGGCCCGACAGAACGGCTGGCAAAAATAGCGCCCTACCACCTGCAGCGTTCCCGTCTGCTCATGAGTCTCGGCCGTTACGCCGAAGCCGCCGCCGCCGACAGGGACCGCATCGCCAAATACTCGACTCTGCCGCCCTCGGATTTCAATAACCGTATCCTCTACGGCGCTTACGCGGCTCTGGCCTTTACGAGCCTCCAACTGATGCCCGTCACCGATCACTGCGATTTTGACCTGCTGCTGGAAAAATCGGATTATTATCACCGCCTCAGTCCGTCGGAAGAACACGGCCCGGTCGCCATTTTTGTCATGGACGCCTGGGTCTCCCGGGTCGCGACGACGCGGAGCGGGGCGATGGAGGAATATATTGAGACGCTGACGCGCGCCACTGCCCACACGCGCGGCTATATGGACGGCTTGGACGACATGGCCCGGGGCGAGCTGCATTTTTACAAGGGCGACCTGAAACCCGCCCGCAAGCTGATCCGCCAGGCACAGGCTAAGGCGGAGGCCTGCAATCAGTACGAGATCAGAAACCGGGCCCTGTTTTATCTCATGCGCATCGGGGTGGCGCAGGGGGATTATGAGGAGACCCAGACGCTGTTCCGGGAATTGGAAGCGCAGTTGGAAATGCCGGAATACAACCACCGCTTCATCACTTATGATATCGTCTCCAGCTGGTATTACTCGCTGATCGGCCGGGAATTTGCCGCCCACTGGCTGCGGGGGCGCGCCAGCGACGACTCCATCGGTTATCATAGCGCGGATTTTGGCAACCAAGTCAAGGCCCGGCTGGACTATTCGGACAACCGCTGGCATGACTTGCTGGCCCGTTTGGAAAGTATGCGCTCGCCATACAACCCGCTGTTTGCCCAACTGGAGCATAAGGCGCTGGAGGCCGTTTGCCGCTACCGGCTGAAAGAGCGGACGGCGGCGCTGGCCGTGCTGGGCGAGGCCTATGAGCTGGCCTTGAGCAACAATATAATTATGCCTTTCATCGAGCTGGGGAAGGATATGCGCACGCTGACAGCGGCGGCGCTGCGGGAAAAAAGCTGTGCCATCCCCCGCCCCTGGCTGGAAATGATCAGTCGCAAAGCGGCCACCTACGCCAAGCACTTGGGCCTGGTGGCCACGGAGTACAGGAAAGCCCGGAATATCGACCACGGCGCGGCCCTGTCCTCCCGGGAAAAAGATGTGCTGCGCGATCTCTACCACGGTCTCTCGCGCTCGGAGATCGCCGCCAACCACAACCTGTCCATCAACACGGTGAAAATGGTACTCAGCACTATTTACACCAAATTAGACGCGGATAATGTGGCCGATGTCATCCGGATCGCCCTGGAACAAGATTTAATCAAACACTGATAAGTCCTGATGGAGTGTCTCGGTATGAATAAGCGAATTTTTCACCGGAACGCCATAATATTGCCGGAAAGTCGCTCTTACCTGGAGCGGCCCCGGATCGACCGTCTTTTGGCCGACGCCGTTCGGCGCCCGTATGTCCTGGTGACGGCCGGCGCCGGTTACGGCAAAACCCAGGCGGTTCACTCGTTTCTGCTCCAATACGACGCCTCCACGGTTTGGGTGCAGCTGTCGGAGCGGGACAACCTGAGTTCGCGCTTCTGGGAAAATGTCGTCCGTACCGTCTCGCTCTTCAACGAGCGTATAGCGCAGCGCCTGTTGGAATTCGGCTTTCCGAACAATGACGACCTGTACGGGAAAATAATCACCGTCCTGGAAGACGAGCTGATCCCGAACGAGAAATATGTCCTGGTCTTCGACGATTTTCACCTGGTCGAAAACCCCTCCGTCCTCGGCTTTATCCGGCGCACGCTGTATACGCCGTTTGCCAATATAACCCTGGCCCTGATCTCCCGCTCCGAGCCGCCCCTCAACACGGTTCTCCCGCTGGCCAAGGGGTTGCTCTTCACTGTCGGCGAGGATGAACTCCGTTTCAGCGAAAAAGAGACGGCGGAGTATTTTCAGCTCCTGGGGCTGAACCTGTCTTCGCAGAGCGTGGCCGATATACACCGCGACACGGGCGGCTGGGCTCTCGCCCTGAACCTGCTCGGCCTTTCCCTGAAAAAAGCGCCGGCCCAGGAGCAGATCGCCCGGGCGGCGATGAAGCTGAATATATTCAAACTGATGGAGAGCGAGATTTTTCTCGTGATCCCGGAAAGGCTGCGCCGCTTCCTGGTGCGCCTCTCGCTGATCGACCACCTTCCCGCCAGCCTGATCTCCGCCCTGGCCGGCGACCCGACCCTGGAGGAGGAACTGAAAAAGGTCAGTTCTTTTATCCGCTACGACAACTACACAGACGCTTACCTCATTCACCATCTTTTTCTCGATTATCTGCGCCGGAAACAGGATCAGCTGACGGAAGAGGAAAAACGCGACACTTACCGGCAGGCGGCCCGCTGGTGCGATGAAAACGATTTCAAAATGGACGCTATTTCCTATTATGAGAAGGCCGGGGAATACGAGGCCATTATGCGGATAGTGCGCCAATTTCAAACACAAATTCCGACCGAACAGGCCAAATTTGTGCTGGATATTTATGATAGAGGCCCGACGGAATTGCTGGAGGGGGTAGCGGCGTACCACCTGCAACGCTTCCGCCTGCTCATGAGCCTGGCCCGCTACCCCGATCTCGTCGCCGAAACCAATGCCCGCATCGCCAAATACTCGGCTCTGCCGCCCTCGGATTTCAATAACCGTATCCTCTGCGGCGCTTACTTCGCCCTGGGCGTTACCAGTTACCAGACATTGCCCAAAACCGGCCGCTGCGATTTTGACCAGCTGCTGGAAAAGGCGGATTATTATTACCGCCTCAGTCCGTGGAAAGAACGCAGTCCCGCCACCAGCCTGGCCCTGAACGCCTGGGCTTCCCGGGTCGCGACGACGCGGAGCGGCGCGATGGAGGAGTATATCGAGACGCTGACGCGCGCTATTCCTTTTGCGGCGGAGGCTTTGAGCGGCTTTATGTCCGGTTTGGACGACCTGGCCCGGGGCGAGCTGCATTTTTACCGGGGTGACCTGCAAACGGCCCGCAAACTGATCCGCCAGGCGCAGGCCAGGGCGGAAAGCCACGCTCAGTACGAGATCCGCAACCGGGCCCTTTTTTATCTCCTGCGCATCGGGGTCGCCCAGGGGGATTACGAGGAGACCCAGTCCCTCTTCCAGGAATTGGAAGCGCAATTGAAAATGCCGGAATACAACAACCGCTTCATCACTTATGATATCGTCTCCAGCTGGTACTACTCGCTGATCGGCCGGGAATTTGCCGCCCACTGGCTGCGGGGGCGCGCCGCCAACGAATCGGCCGGTTATTTGAGCGTGAATTTTGCCAACCAGGTTAGAGCCCGTCTGGACTACTCGGACAAACGCTGGTCTGACTTGCTGACCCTGCTGGAAAGTATGCGCTCACCTTACGACCCGCTGTTCGCTCAACTGGAGCATAAGGCGCTGGAGGCCGTTTGCCGCTTCCAGCTGAAGGAGCGGGGGGCGGCGCTGGTCGCGCTGGGCGAGGCCTATGAGCTGGCCTTGAGCAACAATATAACTATGCCCTTCATCGAGCTGGGCAAGGATATGCGCACGTTGACGGCGGCGGCGCAGCGGGAAAAAAACTGCGCCATCCCCCGCCCCTGGCTGGAAATGATCAACCGCAAAGCGGCCACCTACGCCAAGCACTTGGGCCTTGTCGTCGCGGAGTATAAAAAAGCCCATAATATCGGCAGCGGCGCGGCCCTGTCCACCCGGGAAAAGAATGTGCTGCGCGATCTTTACCACGGCCTTTCGCGCGCGGAGATCGCCGCCAACCACAACCTGTCCCTCAATACGGTGAAAATGATCCTCAGCGCCATTTACACCAAATTAGACGCGGACAATATGGCCGATGTGGTACGGATCGCCCTGGAGCAGGATTTGATCAAGTAGGGACGCGCATTGCGCGCCCGTGTCCCCCATTTTGTCCTGCGGGCGCGCAATGCGCAGTTCACAGTCCACAGTTCGCAGTTCACAGTTGGGTTGGGAGAGCGTAGGGGACGATGGCAATCGTCCCGAAAACCAACTAAATCGCCCTCTCCCAACTGTGAAGAACGAAATCGCTTGCGCGATGGTTATTTATATGCTATAACGTCATAGGTGACCCGCGGCGACAAGTCCCAACGCAGCGCCCTCCGTCATGCTGCGTTCGGCGAAGCCGAATC
>JAISWK010000055.1 GCA_031270805.1 Gracilibacteraceae bacterium | reverse complement strand
CTCGCTGGGTAAGTCTCTCGCAATCGTCCCGTATACGCCGGATCGGGCGGTATTGCCGTAGGGGACGATGGCAATCGTCCCGAAAACCAACGGGCGGATTGCCATCCGCCCCTACGATGCCCTGGGTTGCGCGCCCGTGTCCCCTATTTTGTCCTGCGGGACGCCGAGGGCGAGGGCGGCGTCCCCTACGACACGGGGGAGCGCAGGCTTCCAGCCCGCCCCTTTACCCGCCTTAGCGAATCAATGCCGAAGCGGATGGTTGAGCGTCGCCTTCCGGCAGATCGCCGGGCCGGTTCGGCGGCCGGCGCTCCCCGTCCGGCAGCGGACGCTCGCCTTCCGGGAATGGTCGGTCGCCCTCCGGCATCGGCGGACGTTCGCCTTCCGGCTGGCGCTCTCCATCCGGCAGCGGACGGTCGCCCCCCGGCGGCCCCTGGTTCCAATTCGCGCCGCCGCCCGGCCCCATCGCCTGGGCCGTGGTTCGCGGCGCGGCCGTCAGAAATTCAACCCCGTCGGCGGCGGCGGTATAGTCTTCATCCGCGCGCAATGCCGGCAGGGTCAGACTGAAAGAAGTCAGCGCGCCGCTCAGGGTATCGGTGAAAACCACTTCCCCGGCGGCGTCCCGGACGGTCAGTTCCGTACCCGCCGGGAGGGGGTTGCGCAGCCCGAACAGCGTCGGGGTGAGCGCCGTGGGGCCGTCCGCGTCAATCGGGTCGCCGTCGCTGGCGTTGTTCAGATAAACAATGACCGTGCCGCCGGTGATATCGACGCTGCCGTTGCTGTCCAGTCCGTCGCTCTCAGTGTACAACCTGATCAGGCCGCCGCTGATCCTGATGGCTAAGGCAGGGTCGCGGTCAGTTTCTGCGTCGGCGTCGGCGTCGGCCACGGCGGCGTTGATGCCGTCGTCGCTGGAGACGACATTTATTTCGCCGGCCGTGACGCTGACCATTTCCGCTTCCAGGCCCTCATAGCTTTGCTGTACGTTGATGACGCCGCCGCTTACGGTCAGATTGGCTTCGGAGTGAATCGCGGCGCCCTCGGCGCTGCTCAGCGTGAACAGACCGTCGTTGACGATAATGTCGCCGTCGGCGTTGATGCAGTCAGCCGCGCCGGAGTTGATCGTCAGCCGGCCGGCGCCGTTCAAGGTGAGATTACCCAGAGCGCGCAGTTCGCCGTTCAGAACGCTGTCTCCGGCCAGCGTCAGCGTGAAATCGGCGGCTTCGCAGCGCAGCCCGTCCAGGGTGGCGTCCGTAAGGGTATAGGAAGCTACGCCGGCGTCGAGAACCAGACCGGCCGCCGACTGTTCCGGCGGCGTTGATTCGGGGCTGTCAGCCGTCTCGCCCGGGCCGGCGTTGCAGCCAACGAACAGGAGGGCCGTGACCAGGCCAATCAGGGAAAAACTTTTTCGCAGTTTTCGCATTGGCGGGTTCCCCTTTCCAAAGATATATAGCTCTATTATAAAACTATTTCTTGAAAAGGGTATGAAATCAGGGCGAAATTTATGTGAAATTTGGAAGCGAGCGTCAACCGGCCAGGCCGTCCATGATAATATCGAAGAGCTCCTCCAGGTCCGCAGTGGAGGGGCGCTCCTTTTCTAAAATCATCCAGAAAAAGCAGTAAAAAGAGAATGAGCCGAACAGCGCCGCCATCGCGGCGCCGACGGGTATATCCGCCCTGATTTCTCCGTCCGCCATCGCCTGGCGTACGGTCTCCTCCAACAGGGAAGCCCACTTCCTTTTTTTTCCATCTATGTCCTCACGCCATGAGTCCGGACAAATACTGTAGCGGCGCGCATCGTTCAGGAGACGGTACTGCCGCTCCAGTATCGCCAGTTGGAATTCCGCCATCTGGAGGAGCTTGGGGCGGATAGCCGTGTTCTCGTGCAGCCTTTCCGTTATAATGTTTATCTGGCGCGTTTCGTCATACTGCAGCAGTTCCCGGAACAAGTGCTCCTTGCCGAGAAAATAGCCGTAGAGCGTGCCTTTGCCCAGGCCGGCGCTCTCGGCGATTTCCTGCATGGTCGTCTCGGCGAAGCCGCGGTTGTAAAACAACTCGCGGGCCGCGTCGAAGATCCGGTGTTTCTTGTCTTCCTTATCGGCGCTCATAGTTCTTTTTTCCGGAATTTGGCGCCGAAATTATCCAGGGCCAGGTACAGGACGGGCACGACGATCAGGGTCACGAGTGTGGAGAGGGAGAGGCCGAACACGATGACCAGGGCCAGCGGCTGGGCCATTTCCGCGCCCGTGCCCACCCCGATGGCCATCGGCAGCATCCCGAGTACGGTGGTCAGCGTCGTCATCAGGATCGGGCGGAGGCGAATGGGGCCGGCGTGGAGGACGGCCGTCCGGTTGTCCTCTTTCAGCGTTCGCCGCCGCGTGTTTACGTAGTCCACAAAAACAATGGCGTTATTCACGACGATACCGGCCAGCATGATGATGCCGATCAGACCCGGCACACTGAGGGGAATACCGGCGATGAAGAGGCCGAATACGCCGCCGGCCAGGCCCAGCGGCATGGAAAACATGATGATGAAAGGATAGAGCAGGGACTCAAACTGGGAGGCCATGATCATGTAGACTAAAAGGACGGCCAGTACAAGCATGAGCAGGAGGTCGCTGAAGGCGTCGGTCATGGTTTCCGTCATACCGCCCATTTCGTAGCGGTAGCCTTCCGGCATATTGTAGGAGGCAAGCGCCGTCAGCACATCGGCGGAAACGGAGCCCAGGTCGCGGCCGCTGATCTCCGCCGACACGCTGAGCGTCGTCTCCCGATCGATGCGGTTGATGCTGATCGGCCCCTGCGTGACCGCGACGTCCGCCAGCTGATCCAGGCTCACCTGGCCCGAGGCGCTGACCGGCATCTGACCGAGGGCGGCCATGTTTTCCTTATAATAGCTGTCCCCGCGAATCACGACCGGGATCTCCGTACCGCCGACGCGGAACTGGGTGGCGGTCGAGCCGGATATAATATTGCGCACGGACTGTCCGACCTGTGCCGCCGTCAGCCCGAATTGGGAGGCCTGGTCGCGGTTGATGGTCACGCTCACCTTCGGAACGCCGTTCGCGTAGGAGGAACGGACTTCGCGCGTGCCCTCCACTGTTTTTACAATTTCCACCAAATCATCGGCAATATCTTTCAGGGCGTCGATATCGTCGCCGTAGAGGGCCACGTTGAGCGGCGCGCCCGTACCGCCCAGATTCATGGACGACATGGAGCTGACGCTGATTTCCGCGCCCGCCGTATCGCTCACCAGCGCGCGGATCTGCTCCATTACCTCTTTCGCGCCGCGCTCGCGCTCTTTGAGCGGCAGGAGTTCGATATAGAGCGCGCCGTAATTTTCCCCGCCGGACATGGCTCCGGCCGAACCGGCCTCAATGAAAACGCGGCTGATCTCCGGGATAACGCGCACCTGAGCTTCCAATTCATCCATAATCACGATGGCGTCGTTTACCTTGGCGCCCTGGGCCAGGTTGGCCTCCACCATGATAAAACCCTGATCCGATTCCGGGAAGAATTCCTGGCCGACGACGAACACGGAGGCCAGGCAGAGAATAAAAGCGACGGCGGCGATGATTAATACGGTCTTGCGCCGGCGGAGCGCCCAGGCGAGCATCCGGCCGTAGTTCCGGTTCAGGGCGGCTAAACTGCGGTCAAAAGCGTCGTAAATCAGAGCCAGCGGGCGAAAGCGGGTCTTGGTTACCGCTTCTTCCGCGATCCCCATCTGTTTTTGAATCATCAGGCCGAACTCGTCCACGTCATGCCGGCTGACGGACACTTTCATCAGTTTGGAGCAGAGCATCGGCACCAGCGTGATGGCGACGGCGAGAGAGGCGAGCAGGGAAAAACTGACTGTTATGGCCAGCTGCTCAAAGAGCATGGCGGCGATGCCTTCCGCGAAAAAAATCGGAACGAAAACGGCGACCGTGGTCAGCGTGGAAGCCACGAGGGCCATGTTTACTTCCATCGAGCCCTTGACGGAGGCGTCCACGCGGGAGTAGCCGCTCTGGCGGTGTCTGTAAATATTTTCCAAAACAACGATGGAATTATCCACAAGCATACCGACGCCTAGCCCCAACCCGCCCACGGTCATGATGTTCAGCGTAATATCCGTGAAAAACAGCAGACAAAAAGTGGCAATAATGGAAATAGGAATACTCAGGCCGATGATCAGCGTCGTGCGTATATTGCGCAGGAAAATATAAAGCACAATGACGGCGAGCAAGGCGCCCTGCAAGGCGCTCTGGGCCACCTGATTCAGCGTCATCACAATGTAGTCGGCGCTGTCGTACAGGATGGTGATATCGCCCTTGGGCAGGTTCCGCCTGATGTCTTCCAGTTTTTCCTCCACCGAGCGGGAAACGGCGACGGTGTTTGTTCCCGTCTGCTTCGTGAGTACCAGGTCGATGCTCGTGTTACCGTCGGCTTTGGAAATAGTGGTCGGATCCTCCAGTTTCAGCTCGACCTGGGCCAAGTCCCGCAGGCGTAGCAGCGAACCGGTGGGCAGCGGGATAAGCATATCGCCGATCTGTTCCACCGTCTGAAACTGGCCGTTGGTCGTCACCGTCAGTTCCTGCTCGCCCCGCATCACGCTCCCGGCCGGGATATCCATATTTTCCGCCCGGATAATACCGGCGACATAGTCGGGGGAAACGCCGTACCCCCGCAGTTTTTCCGCGTCCAGCCGCACTTCGACCACATTGCTCACACTGCCGAAAATCTCAACAGAAGCGACGCCGGCCACGCTTTCCAGCTGGGGCTGAACCGTGTCTTCCACCAGGGCCTGGATCTCCGTCTGGGTCATGCTTTCCGTGGAGAGGGAGAGCATCATCATCGGCATGGCGTTCAGGTCTATCTTCATCACGATGGGATCGGCCGCGTCCTCCGGCATGGTGGCGGACAGCATTTCCACGCTATTACGCGCGTCGGCGACGGCCTGGTCCAGGTCGGTATTATATTCAAACTGCATGACGACGATGGAGACATTTTCCGAAGAAATAGACTGCAGGGTTTCGATATGGGCCACCGTGCCCACCGCGTTCTCGATCGGCCGGGTGATCAGGGTTTCTATTTGCTCCGGCCCGACGCCGTTGTAGGTGGTCATGACAATGGCGATGGGGATTTCGATATTAGGCAGGAGGTCAAGGGGAATCCCGGTCAGGGAGACGGCGCCGAGCAGGATCACGATGAGAAAAATCATGATCACGGTCACGGGCCGCCGCACCGACATTTCGGAGAAATTCATGCCCTGCCTCCTTCCGCCTCCGGCGCGGCCGAGCCGTCTTCCTGCGCCGGCGTGGCCTCTTCCGCCGGAGCGCCGGCCAATTCAATGATCTTCACCTCCGAGCCGTCATTGACAAAACCCACGCCGCGCGTGATGAAAATATCGCCCGCGCTGAGGCCGCTGACAATCTCGATCTGATCACCGTCCTCCAATCCGGTCGTCACCGGCGTCTCCACGGCGGCGTTGTCCGTCACGCGGTAGACCACGTCGCGCCCGTTACGGAAAACAATGGCGTCCAGCGGGATAACAATCGTGTTTTCTTTGGTCTGGGTCGTGACGGCCATCCTGGCGAACATGCCGGGTTTGATCAGCTGATCGCTGTTATCCAGGTAGACTTTCAAGGCAAACTGGCCGGTCATGGCGTCGGCCGCCAGGCTCAGGTCCTCCACCTGCCCGGCGAAAGGGGCCGTGCCCGCCGAGGGCACTTCCACGGCCACGCTCTGCCCGTTATGCACGAGGTTAATAAATTTTTCACTGACCGCCGCCTGGACGAAGACCCGATCCAGGGCCACCACCGTTGCGGCCGGGCCGCTGGCCATGTTGCCCACGCTGACGTTCAGGGCGGCGACCACGCCGGCAATCGGCGAACGCACATCCATGTCGCGCATGACTTTTTCCGCCGCGCTCAAACCGGCGCGGGCCTGGGACAGCTGGGCTTCCAGGGCGAGAACGGACGAGTCGGAAGCGGCCAGTTCTATTTGCTCCAGGTCGGACTGGGACAACGCTCCGGCTTCAAACAGTTCCCGCGAACGGGTCAGTTGCAGGCGGGCGTTCTCGATTTTTTCCATCGTGGCGGCATAATTGGCCTCCGCCGCTTGCCAGCCGGCCAGCGCCTGGTCATACGAAGCCTGAACCTGCGATTTGTCCAGCGAAAACAATACCTGATCCGCCGCGACGCGGTCGCCGATCTTAACCGCGACAGTACGCACCGTACCCGGCGTAGTCGGAATCACGGTCACGGAGTTATCGGCTTGCACCTTACCGCTGAGTTGGACGGAAACCTCCATATCGGCATAAGTCGCAACAGCCGCGTTGACAGCCACATAGGTTACGGCGGGCGCCGCCGGGGGACGGGCGGCCAGGGAGACGAACCGCAAAGCGACGATTGCGGCGGCTAACACCACGACGACTCCGATTATTACCTTCGCTCTTTTACTCAATTTATAACCGTGCCTTTCCGCGAAAGGGCCGGCAAAGCCGGACAGGCGCTTTCGCTTGTAACATAGAGGGGGTAGCCCCCCCTTTTCTACTCCGACCGACCGGTCGGTCGGTTTCCGAATGTATTCTACTCTGATTATACATGGTTGTCAATATCTGTTTTGGAAAAAAAATATCCAAAAAAATATCGGAGTACCTCCCGGGTTCAAGTATAACACGCTCTAACAGAGTTATGTAAACGAAATGTAAACGGACAGGACTAAACGAGAGGGACACTTGTGGGACGTCAGACTGTGTGGAAAAGCATTGGCGGCAACCCCCGGGTATCGTAGGGGCGCGCATTGGGCGCCCGTGTCCCCCATTTTGTTCTGCGGGCGCGCAATGCGCGCCCCAACGACGCCCTTTTTCACACAGTCTGACGGTACGATTTTGTCACCAAGACACGATTTTGTCACCAAGACAAAATCGTACCGTCCCCAAGTGTCCCAACTAAGCTCTCCCAACCCAACTGTGCACTGTGAACTATGGACTATGAACTGTAATGAGTGGACAAATCCCGCTGAATATGCTATGCTGAAATCAGGCCATGAAGCGGCAGCGCCGCAGATAGGACGGACGCCATTGTGGAACAATTTTCTTTGATTTTGCTGACCGGGCTCTCCGGGGCCGGCAAATCCCACGCCTTGCAAAATTTTGAGGATATAGGCTATTACTGTATCGACAATCTGCCGCCGGGCTTGTTAGGCAAATTTATCGAACTCTGCCGCCAGACGGAGGAAAAAATCCGCCGGGCCGCCGTCGTCTGCGACCTGCGGGGCGGGGAGTTCTTCGCTTCCATGAGTGAAACGGTGGACGCTCTGCGTCGCATGAATTTGCGCCTGGAATTCCTTTTTCTGGAAGCGTCCGACGAGGCGATGATTCATCGTTATAAGGAAACGCGCCGCCGCCATCCCCTGGCGCCGCGCGGCAGCGTGCTGGAGGGGATCAAGCTGGAACGCGGTCTGCTGGCGGAATTGCGCGGCAAGGCCGACCGGATCATTGACACTTCGGATTTTTCGCTCGCCGATATGCGCGAGGAAATCAAGACCCTGTACGGGCAGGACGGGGCGGACACGCAGATGAGCGTTTCCGTCACCTCGTTCGGCTTCAAGTACGGTATGCCCCCGGACGCCGATATGGTGGCGGACGTACGTTTTTTACCCAATCCCTTCTATGTGCCGGAGTTAAAACCGCTGACCGGGCTGGATGAGCAAGTGCGGGACTTTGTTCTCACCAATCCGCTGACGGAGGAATTCATCGCTCGCTACCTGGAGCTGCTCCGTTTTTTGCTGCCGCATTACCAGCGGGAAGGCAAGCAGCACCTGGCTCTGGCTGTCGGGTGCACGGGCGGCCAGCATCGCTCCGTGGCTCTGGCCGAGTATATCAGTCATGAATTGCGCGCAGCGGGCCGTTTTGTTACGGTCAAACACCGGGACATCGGCGCCCGGGGGACGCAGTATGCGTAAAAAAGCGGGCGGCGCGGCTGTGCGCCGGGCGCATCGTCATCTCTCCAAGGGACCGCGCATCGTCGTGGTCGGCGGCGGCTCCGGCCTGACGCCGCTCTTGCGCGGCCTAAAAAAATATACGAGCAATCTCAGCGCCATAGTGACGGTAGGCGACGACGGCGGGAGTTCCGGTCGTCTGCGCCGGGAATTGGGGGTGCCGCCGCCGGGCGATATCCGTAACTGCTTGGTCGCTCTGGCGGAAAAAGAGGAAACGATGGAAGCCATGCTCTCCTATCGTTTTCTCTCTGGCGACCTGAGCGGACACAGCCTCGGCAACCTGATTCTGGCCGGCCTGTCGGAGCAGTACGGCGATATTCGCAAAGCCGTCGAGCATTTGGGCCGGGTTTTCGCCTTGCGGGGCCAGGTCTACCCGGCCACGCTGGAAGACATGACGCTGAAGGCGACTTTCAGCGACGGGCGGATCGTGCGGGGGGAAACCGCTCTGCGCGAGACGCCGGGCCGCATCAGCCGCCTGGCGATCGAGCCGGAAGACTGCGCCCCGCTGCCCGAAGTCCTGGCGGCGGTGCGGGCGGCGGATTTGATCGTGCTGGGGCCGGGCAGCCTATTCACGAGTATTTTACCCAACTTGCTGGTGACGGAACTGCGGCGGGCGCTGATTGAGGCGCCGGCCCCCTGTCTGTATGTCTGCAATATCATGACGGAAAAAGGGGAGACGGACGGGTTCACGGCCGCCGATCATCTGCGGGTTCTGGCCGCCCATTGCGGCCCGAACTTGGTGGACGTCGTCCTGGCGGCGCGGGAAGAAATAGACGCCGACGTTCTCCGGCGCTACCTGGCCGAAGGCGCCGTCCCGGTGCTTCCGGACGCCGCCGCGGTCGAGGCCCTGGGAGCGCGCTGCCTGGAAGCTTCGTTTGATGCGGGCGGAGCGGTGGTGCGGCACGACCCGGACAAATTGGCGGCGGTGATCATAGCGGCCGCTCCGGCCGGGGCGCGGCGGCAGAGAGGATAGCCATGTCTTTCAGCGGAACGGCCAAGGATGAACTGGCCCGGCTGCGGGAGGAAAAACCCTGCTGCCGCCTGGCGGAAATGGCGGCGCTCATCCGCATGGACGGGGTTTTGCAATTCGGCGGCCGGGAAAACTGGGCCGTACAGATCGTGACGGAAAACGCCGCCGTGGCGCGCAAACTTTTTAATCTGGCCCGCACCGAGCTGGAGTGCCCGGCCGACGTGACGATCCGGCGCAAGATGCAGCTGCGCAAAAATATATCCTACCTGGTGCGGGTCTATCCCCGCAACCGGAACGATTTGCGCCGGCTCGGCATCCTGAACGGGGAGGGAGCCTTGCAGACCGGCATCGACCGCGCCCTGATCCGGTCGCGCTGCGACAAAAAAGCCTACTTACGCGGCGCTTTTTTGGCCGGCGGCTCCGTCAACAATCCGGAACGCGATTATCATTTGGAAATAACCGCCGGCAATATGGCGCTGGCCAAAGATTTGCAGGCTCTTTTGCGCGGGCTCCGCCTGAAGGCGAAGATCAGCCCCCGCAAAAACGCCTATGTCGTTTATATTAAAGAAAGTGAGCATATTTTTGACTTTCTGGCCCTTGTCGGCGCCCATCAGGCCCTTTTTGCCTTTGAGGACGCGCGGATCCTGAAGGAAATGCGCAATCAGGTCAATCGCCTGACCAACTGCGAGACGGCCAACCTGGACAAAACAGTGAGCGCGGCGGTGCGGCAGGCGGAAAATATTCGCTATATCGCCAGCCGGGCCGGCCTCGCCTCTTTACCGCCCGGGCTGCGGGAGATAGCCGAATTGCGCCTGGCCCAGCCGGACTGCACGTTGAAGGAATTAGGTGAAATGCTGACGCCGCCGGTGGGAAAATCCGGCGTCAATCACCGACTGCGCCGGATTGAGGAAATCGCGGAGGATATACGCGGCGATGTACAGTATTTTACTCATTGAGGACGATAAGACTATCCGGCAGGAATTGCGGAGTTTATTGGAAAAATATGGATACGAAGTAATCACGACGGACGACTTTGCCGGCGCGGTCGATTTTGCCCTGGCTCAAAATCCGCACCTGGTTCTGCTGGATATTAACCTGCCCTTTTCCGACGGATTCCGTCTCTGTCGCGAACTGCGCCGCCAATCATCCATACCCGTCGTCGTGGTCACGAGCCGGGAGAGCGAGGCGGACGAACTCATGAGTCTCCACCTCGGCGCAGACCAGTTTGTCACGAAACCGTACAACACGGAAATCCTGCTGGCCCGGATCGCCGGACTGCTCGGGCGGGCCTACGGCACGGGCGCGCCGCGGCTGCTCCGTTTCGGCGGCTTGGTGCTTGACCCGGAACGGGGGACGCTCGCTTTTAAGGGACAGAGCGCGGAACTGACGAGGAACGAAATGCGCATCCTGCGCCTGCTGCTGGAAAGCGAGGGGCGGATCGTTTCCCGCGACGATATGATGATGGCGCTGTGGCAGTCGGACGTTTTTGTGGACGACAACACCCTGACGGTGAACATCGGCCGCCTGCGGGCCAAGCTCCGCTCGGTCGGCGCCGGCGCGGCCTTGAAAACGAGAAGGGGGCAGGGGTACTCGCTGTGAGCGCCGGGGAGTTCCTGCGGGGCCGCTTTTTTTTCCTCGGCCTGAACCTGCTGCCGGCCGCTTATTTCGCCTTGCTCCTGCACTTGCTGGGCGCCGGCCCCGGGCCGACGATTTTTCTGCCCGGCCTGCTTTTGGCCCTGGCCCTCATCTCCCTCGTCCCGGAATACTGGGGCAAAAACCGCTATTACCGGGAATTGCGGAACATCGTCGCCCAATTGGACAAAAAACATTTGCTGGCGGAGGTCGTCGAGCGGCCCGATTTTGGCGAAGGGCAGATACTGTATGAAACGCTGCGGGCGGCCGGTAAAGCCATGAATGACGAAATAGCCCGTTACCGCCTCTCCGCCGCCGACTACCGCGAGTATATCGAACTGTGGGTACACGAGATCAAGACCCCCATCGCGGCCGCGCGCCTGGTGGGGGAGAACGCCCGCAACGCGGCGGCTCTGGCCGAACTGGCTAAAATCGAGTTTTTTGTCGAGCAGGCACTCTTTTATGCGCGCAGCGAAACGGCGGAGAAAGACTACCTGATCCGCTCGGTCACGCTGGCCGAGCTGGTGTCCTCCGTCCTGAAAAACAACGCCCGCTTTTTGATCGCCCATAAAATCTCCGTCCGCCTGGACGCCCTGGAAACTGTCGTTTTCACGGACGGCAAATGGGTGGCATTTATTCTCCGCCAGATTATAGATAATTCCGTGAAATACGGTTGCCGCGCCTTGTTTTTCGAGGGGCGCCGCCACGAAAACAGCGTCTCGCTTTTCGTGCGCGACGACGGGGTCGGGATTCCGGCCCAGGACATCGGCCGGGTCTGCGACAAGGGTTTCACCGGCGACAACGGGCGGCGCTTCGGCCGCTCGACGGGGCTGGGTCTGTATTTATGCCAAAAACTTTGCCGCAAACTCGGCTTGGGCCTGGCCTTTGAGTCGCCCGGCCCGGCGGGGTCGATGGGGACGACAGTGGAAATTGTGTTCCCGCTGAAGGAGCCTTTGGATGAAAATTTTTATTGAATTGTCTTTTTTGACAAAATACTCCGCTCTACCCTCTTGACAAATCATCTTTCCTTCATTAGAATGATAATGTTTTAGAGCTGTTTTTTCGGGCGGAATTATATAGATCGCTGGATAGATTTACTGCATATAAAGGAGTGCCGCCGTCACATCTGACTGAAAAACATAATTATACAGAGCGGCAGCCTTTGGATATAACTCGCATAATTTATTGGATTGAGATCTATTTGATAAGCAGTTGGCTGCACCGCGTCTGTAACGTGAAAAACAGTGCTAAATGGCTGGTACTGTTTTTTCTTGCTGGTAAATTTTGACAGAGGGGGAGCCGGAGTGGGAGGTTTATTGACAGCGATCGTCATATTCGCCGCATGTATTATTGGGGCCCTGATTGGTTGGGTCGTGCGCAGGCAAACGGCGGAGAGAGTGATCGGCACAGCGGAAAAGGAAGCGGAGCGCCTGGTTAAGGGCGCGGAAACCGCGGCGGAATCGAGCAAGCGGGAAGCGGTCGTCCTGGCCAAAGAAGAAGTGATGAAAATCCGCAACGAAGCGGAGAAGGAGACGAAGGAGCGCCGCACGGAATTGCAGCGGCTTGAGCGTCGGCTCCTGCAGCGGGAAGAATCTTTGGACAGAAAATCCGAGGCCCTGGAACGCGAAAAGGACAATTTTCAGCGGCGTGAGGGCGAATTGGAGAAAAAAAGAGAGGAAATCGGCGTCCTACTGAACAAACAGAAAGAGGAACTGGTGCGTTTGTCCGGCCTGACCCCGGAGGAAGCCAAGCAGATCCTGCTGCGCAACCTCGAAGAAGAACTTTCGCGGGAATCAGCTATACTTATCAAGGATTTTGAGACGCGGACGAAGGAAGAAAGCGAAAAACGGGCCAAAAACATTATTTCCCACGCCATTCATCGCTGCGCCTCCGACTATGTGGCCGAAACTACGGTCTCGTTCGTCGCCTTGCCGAACGATGAGATGAAAGGCCGGATCATCGGGCGTGAAGGGCGCAATATCCGCGCCTTGGAAACCATGACCGGCATCGACCTGATCATTGACGACACGCCGGAGGCGGTGATTCTTTCCGGGTTTGACCCGATTCGCCGGGAGACGGCCCGGATCGCGCTGGAAAAACTCATTATCGACGGCCGGATTCACCCGGCCCGCATTGAAGAAATGGTGACGAAGGCCAGGAGAGAAGTGGATCAGACCATCAAAGAGGATGGGGAGCGGGCGATGTTCGAGACCGGCGTCCACGGGCTGCACCCGGAGATCGTCAAGCTGCTCGGACGGCTGCGCTTTCGCACCAGTTACGGGCAGAACGTGTTGCGTCATTCCATCGAGGTGGCGCAGTTATCCGGTTTTATGGCGGCCGAACTGGGGCTGGACGTCCAGGCGGCCAAACGGGCCGGACTGCTGCACGACATCGGCAAAGCGGTTGATCACGACACGGAAGGCACGCATATTGAGCTGGGCGTGGAGATCTGTCGCAAGTATAAGGAACCGGCGGAGACGATCTACGCCGTGGAAAGCCACCACGGCGACGTGGAACCCAAAACCCTGACGGCGGTGATTGTTTCGGCTGCGGACGCTATTTCCGCCGCCCGCCCGGGAGCGCGGCGCGAAACGCTGGAATCCTATATCAAGCGCCTCCAAAAATTGGAAGAAATCGCGGACGCTTTCGACGGGGTGGAAAAATCCTACGCCATCCAGGCCGGACGGGAGATCCGCGTCATAGTCAATACAGAGAAGATCAACGATATCCTGGCCCCGAAGATCGCTTACGACATAGCGAAAAAAATCGAAGCGGAACTGGAGTATCCCGGCCAGATCAAAGTGGTGGTTATCCGGGAAACGCGCGCGGTGGATTTCGCAAAATGATCGTTCTTTTTGTCGGCGACATTGTTGGCCGACCGGGGCGGGGGGCGGTATGCGAGCTTTTGCCCGTCCTGCGGGAGGAATATGACGACCCGCTGGTCGTCGCCAACGCCGAGAACGCTTCCGGCGGGCGCGGTCTGACGGCGGAAAACGCCGCCGAGCTCTATGCCGCCGGCATCCACCTGATCACGATGGGCAACCATGTCTGGGACAACCGGAAAATATTTGATTTCATCGGCGCCGATCCGCGCATCATTCGGCCGGCCAATTATCCGGTCGGGGCGCCGGGACGCGGTCAGACCATCGTGACGCACCATGGACGCAAGGTGGGCGTGCTGAACCTGTCCGGGCGGGTTTTCATGACCCCGCTGGACAACCCTTTCACCCTGGCGGGGCCGGCGGTCGCGCAGCTGCGCCGGGAGACGCCGCTCGTCCTCCTGGATTTTCACGCGGAAGCGACATCGGAAAAGCAGGCGATGGGCTGGTTTCTCGACGGCAAACTCAGTGCCGTCCTCGGCACGCACACGCACGTGCAGACGTCGGACGCCCGGATTTTACCCGGCGGCACGGCTTTCATCACGGATGTCGGCATGACGGGGCCGGCGGATTCCGTCCTCGGGATGAAAAAAGAAATCATCGTCAACAGTTTTCTCACCCAGCTGCCGACGCGTTTCGAGGTGGCCGAGGGAAATAAACGGCAGTTCAACGCTGTTTGCCTGACTTTGGACGAACAAACGGGAAAGGCGGAACGGATTGAAACAGTACAGCGGCTGTTATGAAGCGGATCTGCACACGCATACCACCGCTTCCGACGGAGAACTGGCTCCGGCGGTTCTGACGCAACGCGCCGCCGCTCGGGGCGTGCGTCTGCTGGCGGTGACGGATCACGATACGCTGACCGGCCTGGCGGAAGCGGCGGCGGCGGCCGCCGCCTGCGGGATAGAATTCTGGCCCGGGGTGGAGATCAACACATCCTGGCGCGGCCGGGAAGTCCACGTGCTGGGCTACCTGACCGCGATCCGGCGGCCGGAGCTGGAAGAACGCCTGGGCGCCGCCCGCGCCGCCCGGCAGGAGCGCATGGCTAAAATCATCGCCAAACTGAATTCCCTCGGCGTGGAACTGAGCATGGCGGCCGTGCGGCGGGAAATCACCGGGGCGACGCCGGGCCGCCCCCATATCGCCAAAGCGCTGTGCCGCGCCGGTTACGCCGCAGACGAGGCCGACGCCTTCCGGCGCTGGCTTGGGCGGGGAGCGCCGGCCTTTGTCCCGCGCCCGCCGCTGAGTCCGGAAGAAGCGATCGCTTGGATTCGGGCAGACGGCGGGCGGCCGGCCATCGCCCATCCGGGCGACGCCGATCTGAGCGCGGCGGAAATAGCCGCCTGGATACCCCTGGGTCTTTGGGGGCTGGAAGTCCGGCATCCCCATCACGACAAGGCGCAGACGGCCAAATACTTGCGCTGGGCGCGGGAATTGGGCCTGGCGGTCACAGGTGGCTCCGATTTTCACGGCCCGGGCGGGCGGGCCGGGGTGGAACCGGGTTGCTGCGGCCTGAGCCTGGCTGAGGCGGCGTTGTTGCGTCCATGAGGCGGAGGGAAGCCGATGTCTGACGGACAGAAGATCATGCGGGCGGCCGGCTTCTTAATGGGAGCGAATCTTTTGTCCCGTCTGCTGGGTTTTGTCCGCGAATCCCTCATGGCCGGCCTTTTTGGCCAGACGGCCGCGACCGACGCTTACAACACGGCCTTTATCCTGCCGGACCTCGTTTACTGGCTTCTGGTGGGCGGTATTCTCAGCGCGGCCTTTATCCCGGTGCTTTCCGGCTTTATCGCCGCCGGCCGGGAAGAAGAAGGCTGGATTGTGGTCAGTTCCGTCGTCAATATGGTCTTTATCCTCCTCTGTCTGCTGGTTATAGCCGCTATTTTCGCCGTGCCGGCTTTTGTGGCCTGGCAGGCCCCCGGCTTTACGCCGGAAAATCAGGCCCTGACCGTCGTTCTCTGCCGCATCCTTCTCCTCCAACCGGTGGTGCTGGCCTTCAGCGGCATCACCATGGGCGTACTCAATTCCTATAAAATATTTTGGCCTTCGGCGGCCGGAACCGTGCTATACAATGTCTGCGTTATCGGCTGCGGCGCTCTCGGCGCGGATCCCGAGCGACCGGAAAGCATTTCCGGTTTTGCCTTCGGCGTCGTTCTCGGCGCGCTGGTCAATTTTCTCGTCCAGATTCCGTTCCTGCGCCGGGTGGGGCTTAGATACCACCCGCTCATCGCCTGGCGCCATCCGGGCGTGCGCAGAATTCTGGCTCTCGCCCTGCCGATGATTGTCATGTACGCCCTGAACCAATTGCAGGTCGTCGTCAACACGAACCTGGCCTCGGCCCTGCCGCCCGGCAGCGTATCGGCAATATGGTACTCCTACCGCCTGTTCCAGCTGCCGGTCGGTATTTTTGCCCTCGCCATCGGGGTGGCTGTGCTGCCCACTTTGTCGGAGCAGGCGGCGCAGAGGCGGCGGCGGGAATTCGTCCACACGCTCTCGGAAGCGATCCGGGCCATCGCTTTTCTCACCATCCCGATCTCCGTATTTTTCATCGTCCTCAGGACGCCGCTGATTCGCCTCCTGTTTGAACATGGGGCCTTCGGCCCGGACGACACGGCGACCACCGCGATTCCGCTCCTTTTTTTCGCCTTGGGCATCTCCGCCCAGGCCGTGCTGCAAATCCTGCCCCGCGGTTTTTACGCCCTGCAAAACACCTGGATTCCCGTCCTGCTCGGCACGGTCGCCATGGCGCTCACCGTCGCCTTGATGTTTCTCCTCATCGGGCCGTTGCGCCACGGCGGGCTGGCCCTGGCCACCTCCATTGGCGTCGTCGTCCAGGATATACTGCTTTTCTTCGTTCTGCGGCGCAAAACCGGCGGCTTGGACGGTTGGCGCATCCTCGGCGCCCTGGCCCGCACCACGCTTATTTCCCTCGTCATGGGCGCGGCGGTGTGGCAATGGAGCAGTCTGGCCGGCGTCTGGTGGGGAGCGGGCAAGCTGGCCGCCTGCGCGATCCTGGGCACGAGCGGTCTGATCGGTCTGTTCGTCTTTATCGTTTTTGCCGAGCTGCTCCGGATGCCGGAACTGCGCTCCGCCTGGCAATTATTCGGTCGGCGTTAAGGAACTGTCCTCAAATAACTTATACATTTGACTTGCCCTTTTGCACCCTGGCTGCGTTGCCAGAACCCGCAAATACAGCCAGTATTAGCGGAACCTGGCGCCTTGCCAGAGCACA
>JAISWK010000030.1 GCA_031270805.1 Gracilibacteraceae bacterium | reverse complement strand
TGAAAAGCCGTCTGCGTTGACTTGAATTTTGGCGCGAACTCGTCTGTATACCCGTACAAATCCGCAGTCGCTTCACGGATTTTCTTAAGACCGCTGCCACGGCGCTCTATGAAATCAAGTCGATGGAAAACCTCGGCAATGATTGGGTTTCGGCGAGTCGACGGTACATCCTCGATATCGCGCTCCTGAATCAGCGTCCCGTCGGGCATCCCACCCGGCGAATAGACCTCCAGGCGGTCATCGTACATATCCACATGAACCTCACTGCCAACGACGCCATAATCGCGATGCATGAGGGCGTTGGCGAGGGCTTCGAACACCGCCCTGTCAGCGTAGTCGGGTTTGTTGACGCGGTGGTCGGACATCTTCTTCCAACGAACCTTGGAGTTCATTTTGACGAACTCGTGGCTGCGCATAAGTTGTGAAATGATGTCGCTCTCAAACTCCTTGTCGTCCACAGCGTCATCCAAACCGCCGCTTTTATTAAGCCCGTCCCAATGGGTACAGAACACCCTTGATTGTAAAAGCGGACATTCGTCGGAGAACATCAGACCAGCATAGGTCATGGTTCCATCAGGCTTGCAAAGCCCGAAAGAGATGTAGTCTTTCTCAGTCAGAACCAATTTCTTCTCCCGCTTGAATGTCGCGTCGAGAATCGTGAACGTCAAATCACTCACCTTATATTCCGTGGGCATCGAGTCAAATGTCAGGTTCTTTCCGCGCCGCACAAGCTCGCTAAGTTGCGGTGGAGTGGCGGGATTGCTCTGGCTGCCGACACGCACGTAGGCTATCGTGTTCCCATCGGCCACGTAATAATACGGCGCAATCTCGCCGTGCAGTATCCGAAGCACAAGGATGGTTTTTCCATCCTCAAGGCGATGCGGCGCAAGGTTAAACTCCGGTAGGGGCGATATTCGCTCTTTGATAAGGCTGCTGATTTGCTCGGCTGTCTGTTTCACATCATCAAGCCCAACCACATTGCCGTCATCATCCACGCCAAAAATGAAGCGACCACCGAGACCATTGGCAAACGCGCTGACAGTCTTGAGCCAGCTTTTGGGCTTCTTGACCTCCAGCATGGATTTGAACTCATATTCAGTCGCCTCTGCCACAAGCAGTCCCTTAAGCGTTGGCATATTTTCATACCTCCTCGTTATATCTTTCCCTGCGCACAGAATCTTGAAACCTTATGCGGGTTACAGCGGGTTAGTTCCTGCCTACGGAGACAGGGGAATCTGTTAACGCCCGTTCGTGTTCCCGATCTCTTTCATAGCGGCGGCGGGAAAGAAACCGCGATATTTGATTCCAGTCAACAGGGCCTTGTGCTACCCATCATTCACTCTATGACGACGGCGTCCCCCGGGCGCAGTTCGGCGGTAAACGGCGCCTCCGCCCCGTTCAGGCGGCAGCTCAGGCCCAGGGCCCGCCGCTCCAGGATATCCTTTTCCAGGTAGTTAAACAAATCCAGCAGAATATAGGGGTCTCCGTCCGCCTTTTCCTCCAGGGCCAGGGTGCGCCCGTTCAGTTCCAGGCGCAGCGTCGCCCCGCTCCGCGTCGCTCCGTTCCGCGTCTCCCGCCGCGCCGGGTCGACGGAGCGGATAATGTCGCCCGGTTGGAGCAAGTCGGCGGCGGCGACCGGCAACCCGTTTCGTAAATAAGTGCTTTCTTCCCCTGCCGGCCCCAAGTGGATCAGGCGGGCAAAATCCCCGAAGGTCAGGGCGGAGGCGACGCTGATTTCGTCCCCGTCCGCTATTTCTTCTTCCGGGCGGGCGGGGCGGCCGTTTTTCAGCGCCCAGACGCCGGCGTAATACTCGCGCTCGTCGACCAGAACCAGAAAACGGTTGTAGGCCGGCACGGCTTCCGCCACGCTCCGCCGCGCGTCCGCCCCATTCACGGCCGGCGTGAATTCCACCGCGTCTCCTTCGCGCACTGAGCTGTCCAGCGACGCCTCCGCGCCGTTCAGACTGATGCGGGCCGGTTGGGCCAACTCGCCGCTGATGGTCGTCAAGCGCCCGTCCAGGCGAAAACGGAGCGGCCGGCCCATATGCCCGGCCAGCTGCTCGTATTTGTAGAAGCCGCTCAGGATGAGGAGATCCGAAACCTTGAGCCCCTCGTAGCTGTACTGCCTGATCTTCTTGCCGTTCACCGTGACGAGGCCGAAATTGCGCCCCGCCTCCCGCAGAGCCGTCCAGGCGATGCCGAGCGGGGTGATGTACTCCGGGCTCCCGATGCCGGCTCCCTCCGCCAGGACGCGCTGAATATGGGTGGCGCCGCCGATGGCGACCCGGCGTTCCTCCAGGCCGAGTTTGCGGGCAAAAGCGGTGGTCAGGCCGGGATACTGGCTGCCGCCGCCGACGAGAAAAAGAGCCGTGGGCGCGGCGCCATTGACCTCCAGTATTTTTTCGCCTACAGCTTCCACGAGCTGCTCGGCGGCGGGGCGGGCTGCGGCCATGATCTCCGCCGCCGGGGCCGCCTGGGGCAGACCGAGGATATCGACGAAGGTTACTTCCTCGTTTTTGCTCAGGCTTTGTTTCATTTTTTCCGCCGTGGCAAAATCCACGAGCATCGACTGCATGATCGCTTCCGTGATCTCGTCCCCGGCGAGCGTGACCATATCGTAAGCCACGACCGTGCCGGCGCGGGAAACCGCGATGTCGGACGTGCCGGCTCCGATATCGACCAGGGCCAGGTTCAGCATGCGCAATTCCGGCGGAATAACGACGTTCATGGCCGCGATCGGCTCCAGGGTCAGGCTGCGGACTTCGAGCCCGCAGGCGTCCATGACGGCGTACAGGCCTTCGACGACGATTTTGGGCAAAAAAGCCGCGATCAGCGTCATCTCGTATTCCGTCCCCTTATGCCCCGCCGCCGCGCTTAATTCATAGCCGTCCAGCGTCTGGCGGCTGACGGAATGGCCGACGCAATAAAAAGCGGCTCGTTCGCCGCTTTCTTTGTTCAACCCGGCCTGAGCCAGGGCGATTGCTTCCATCTCCAAGTTGCGCAGCAATTCGGGCGTGAGGGTCTCCCCCGCTCCCAGCAGCCGGCGCAGCGACACCGTCCGCGTGCGCAGCGCCCGCCCGGCGGCGGCGATGGAGACGGCGGACAGTTTTATGTTCAGTTTTCGCTCCAGCGCGGCTTTGACCCTATTCACACAGGCGCTGACCTGGGCGATGTCGTCCACCTGCCCGTCTATCATCGCCCGTTGACTGTGTTCGATGATTTCCACTCCCAAGAGCCGCATTTTCTCCTCCGCCAGCCGGCCGACCAGGCCGACGACGGTGCGGGTGCCGACATCGAGCGCAAAAACCGTGTTTTCCGCCGCTTCCATTGTCAATTAGCGGGACTCATCAGGTCGCCCCAGGTCTGAGTGACGTTCTTCACGCATTGCAGGTAGGTCTCAATCACCGCGTCCTCGGCCAGACCCAACTCGGCGGACAAGCGCCCCACTTCCCGCCAGTCGGCCTGCTCATGGGCCAGGATCAGGGAGTAAAGCAAGCCCATCGCTCCTTTTTTTTCCAGCAAGGCCTCGTTCACTTCGTCATTCAGGGGCAGTTCCGCCAAAATCGTGGCTAGGCTGTTGTCCAGCAGTTGATCCAAGACGGAGAACATCCCGACCAGGTAGCAGTCGGCGTGTTTTTGCTGCAGTTTGGGCATGCGCATGGCCAGGGTCTGCGCTATTTCCCCCCGCTGAAAAGCCAGGCGGATCAGGACATCGGCCCCCGTGCGGCTGGCGGAACTGAAGCTGAGGAGGTAGACCCAGTCCAGCAGCTGGCGCATCCCGACAATGACCACGGCCTGCTTGATATTGGCGATCCGCGTCCGCAAGGCGAAATAAGCGGAATTGACCAGGCGGAGCAACTGGTAGCTCATCGTCACGTCGCTGGCGATGATGGCGGCTATTTCATCCACATTGGGCTCCGGCAGGACGAGCTGGCTCATGAGGCGGAGGAAATTAAGCTGGTTATGCTCGATCTTTCGGCCTTCCACCACGACGGGCTCGGCAAAATAAAGCCCCTGAACCTGGTGGAAACCAAAATCCCGGGCTCGCTCAAAATCCGCCCGCGTATTGACATTCTTGGCCAAGAGCTTTTTATTCATCCCGAGACAGACGCGGACGACATTGGTCAGGGTCGGTTCCGGCGCGCCGGCGATGTCCAGGCTGATCATGTCCACGAGGTCAAGCAGGTTAAAATAACGCTGGGCAAAGAGGAAATCGTTGAAAACAAAGGTGTAGCCTTCATCGTGCAGCTTGTACAGTTCCTGTAAAAGCGGCGTGTTGACCGAGGCGCTGTCGTCGATCTGGATGACCAGCTTGTCTTTGTTAAACAGCTTGCTGATGTTTTCGCGAATCAGCTGACTGGTAAAGGTCAGGTACAGCGGCATATCATCCGTGAAAAGCTGAGAATCCGCAGAGGAAAAGATCTGGGCGATTACTCTGGCCGCGCTCTCGCTGGAAACCGGCTCGTCGTTTTGCATCGGCCCTCCGTTATCGGTGTACATTAGGGCGTAGCCGCAAACCTTCTCCGTCTCCACACTTATTATGGGCTGTCTGACTATTGAAGCAGGCACGATCACTCCTCCTTAGTTTTTGCTTGCGTCCGGAATCCGCTCAATGAGCGGTGCTTTCCGCCGGCGGCGCGGCTTCGGCGGTCGGCGCCTCCAAGCCCGCCCCCGTTCCCGTCACCGGCCCGAAAATCGCTCCTGTCAGCACGCAGAGCAATTGCTCGTTCACGGTCTTCAAATCGGAAATCCACCAGTCCCGGCCGGTTCTGTCCATATGCACAGCCACCGTGGCCGACTGTTTGTTCTGCAAGGCGGCCAGTTCCCGCTCAATCAGAGCGACCATGGCCTCTTCCAGCTCTTGGGCCGTCGCTTGCTGCGTCACGTAGGGCCCGTAATTTTCCCGCCAGAAGATCTCCGGAATCCGCTCCATGATCGCCGCCAGGTCGTAGTATTGAAAACTAATATTGACAATGGCCGACCGTCCCTGGGCGCCGGCATCCAGCACCGTGTAGGAAAAGTCCGCCAATTTGGCAATCAGGGCGTCCTTGGCCGGCAGGTAACTCTCCCGCGAGAAGATGCGCTCAAAAACGATGCCGCTGAAATATTCCGGCTGCGTGACCGCCGTCATGCCGGACATTTTTTGCTGCGTCAGCCACATTTCGGCCACCGGCTCCGGCGGCGGGGCCTCCAGAAAAACTTTGTAGGCCGCGAAGCCGCCTCCGGCCAGGAGTCCGAGCAGTACCACACCCACGATCAGAAACAGGAGCTTGCCGGCGAGAAAACCCTCCCGCACCTCGACTCCCTGCTCCCGCGCCGCCTGGCGCCGTTCTATCGCCGCGATCTGCCGCCGCACCTTATCCGCCCGCTTTTGTTCCTTGCGGGCCCGCGCTTCCTGCTTGGCCTGTTCCTTCCGCTCTTTTTCCTGCTCCCACCAGATCGGATCCTTCTTTTGCCGGCGGCTGCTGAGTTTGGCTTCCCGCTTTTGGGCGGCGGCCTCCCTTTTTTGGGCGGCGAGTTCCCGTTTTTTGGCTTGAGCTTCCTTCTTTTGCTCCGCCAGCCGTTCTTTCTGTTCCGCCTTCTTCTGCCGGGCCTCTGCTTTATTCTGCGCCTTCAGGGCCTTTTCCTGCAACTTGTTCTCTTTTTCCAGCCGGCGGCGCTCTTTTTGCTCCTCCCGCCACTGGGGATTGAGCCGCTGCTGCCGCTTTTCCTCCCGCGCCTCCAGTTTCTTCTTTTTCTCCTCGTCCTTGCGGGCCTGCTCCCGTGTCCGCCGCTCAACCGCTATCCGGGCTTTGGCCAGCTTGCGTTGCACAACCTGCTCCTTCGCCCGGGCTTTCTGTTCTTCCTGCTCCCGCTGCCACTCCGGATCAAGGCGCATTTCCTTCTGCAGCATTTTCGCCTTGCGCCGCTGCTCGGCCGTCGCTTTTTTGCGCAGGGCGGCGAGGGCTTTGTTGTTTTTGTCCAGCAGGCGGCGCTTCTGCTTGTCCAGCTTGCCCAGGATCTTTTCCGCTTTGCGTTCGACGAGGTCAGGCGGATCCTTCACGTTCATGGACAGCTTGCGTACCGCCTGCTTCCTTTTCATCTCAATGCTGTTCAGCGCGATCTTCTGCTTCATCTCGATCCCGCGCCGCTTCATTTCTTCCCGCCGCTTGGCCGCCGCCTCGTTCTGCCGCGCCTGCTGCTCACGCCTTTTTTTCATTTGTTCCGCCGTCGCGTCCCGAATAGCCTGAGCCTCGGCGCTGACAGCCTCGCTTTTTTTCGCAGCCATGCGTCAATTCCTCACATCCGCACTACGTCGAGAGCCGCCACTTCTTCCTCGTTCAGCAAGCGCTGACTGTCCAGGAGCAAAATCATCCGGCCGCCCCTTTTGCCCACGCCGATGATAAAACGGTGAGCGTAAGAGCCGGTCAACTTCGGCGCCGGCTCCACGTCGGCCTCGTCGATATCGACGACTTCCTGCACTTCGTCCACGATAAAACCGATGTCCAGATCGTTGATATTCGTGATGATAATGCAGGTGCGGCTGTCATAGTCCTTCTCCGGCAGGTGAAAACGCAGCCGGACGTCGATGACCGGGATAATCCGGCCGCGCAGATTGATGATCCCCTTGGCGTAGCCGGAGAACTGCGGCACCCGGGCAATAGGGCACAAACTGATTATCTCCACGACATCGCTGATGGAGATGCCGAATGATTGTTCGTCAATAGCGAAGGTCAAGTATTGGTTGGGAACGGAAACTGTTTCCTGTTCCTGCAATTCCGCCTGCTGCAGCCAATCCATCATATTTCCTCCTTAATAGTTTTAACGCGCTCCGCTCCGGTGGCGCAAATGCTGCAACACTTCGGCCGCGATCGTGTCCAGGGCGATTTCCTTGCAGACGGCGCCTTTCCTCATGGCCACCATCGGCATACCGTACACGACGCAGCTGTCCTTGTCCTGTCCCAGCGTGTAGGCACCGGCCTGGCGCATCAGGAGCAGTCCGTCGGCCCCGTCGCCGCCCATGCCGGTCATGATCACGCCGACCGCGTCTTTTTTGGCCGTCCGGGCCACGGAAGTGAACAGGTAGTCCACCGAGGGGCAGTGTCCGCTCACTTTTTCCCCGGAAATTACCTTGACCGCGTAACCGGCGGCGCCTGTTTCCAGCCCCATCTGCATCCCGCCGGGGGCGATCAGGACGCGGCCGGGCACGATCGGATCGTGGTTTTCCGCCTCTTTGACCTCCATGGGGCAGATCCGGTTCAACCGCTCCGCGAACATCCGGGTGAAACCGGCCGGCATGTGCTGGGTGACGATGATCCCGGGGGTGTCGGCCGGAAAACGCTGCAAGACTTCGGCCAGGGCGTCCGTCCCCCCGGTCGAGGCGCCGAAAGCGAGCACGATCCGGTTCCGGCCCTTGCCGCCCGGAGGGGGCCGGCGCCGACCGGGTTCCGCCTCCCGCCGCCCGGGGGGAACCGGCGCGGGGGCGGGCGCAGGAGCGGGGGCGGTGGCGGTGGCGGTGGCGGTCGGGCGGTCGAGCCGGAGGCGGGCAATCGATGCGATCAGTATCTTGGCCGCCAGGTCGGTGAAAAACTGCTGCAGGGCCTCCGAGCCGCCCTTGGGCTTCTGGACAAAATCGACCGCCCCGGCGGCCAGGATGTCAAAAACCCGCGCGTCGAGCGAACTGACCATGACTACGGGCAGCGGCCGCGTACTCATCAGTTGTTTCAAAAAGTCAATGCCGTTCATGCCCGGCATTTCCACGTCGAGAGTCAGCACGTCCGGACTCAGCTCCCGGATCTTGTTTTTCGCCTCCGCCGCATCCGCCGCCGTGCCCACGACCTCAATCCGCGCGTCCTGGCGCAGCCCGTTGCTGAGGACGCCGCGGAAGAAGTGAGAGTCGTCTACGATTAAAACACGTATTTTTTTGTTTGTCGCCATGTCGGCACCTCTTTTCCGCCGGGATACTCTCTGTTTAACGGGGAGGTTTGCGGTAAACGGCTGGTTGGATAAACTGAAACTGCGTGGCGTCCCGGGGGATGGTTTCCGAATGTCCGATAAAAAGGTAGCCGCCCGGTTCCAGCTGCTCATAATATTTATTTACCAGTCGCTTGCGCGTCTCCTGGTCGAAATAAATCATCACATTACGGCAGAAGATCAAATTGAAATGATAGGGAAAATGAAAATCATCCATGAGGTTCAGCACTTTGAACTCCACTTCCCGGCAAATAAGAGGCGCGACCTGGTATTCTTCCTTTTTTTCCCCGACCGGTTTGAAATACCGCGTCCGCCAGGCGGGGGGAATGTCCTTGAGCAGGTCGGCCTTGTACGTCGCCTCTTTCGCCCCGGATAGCACGGACTGGGAGATGTCGGTCGCCAGCACCGGCGTACGCCAGAGCGATTTACGCGCCCCGAAATAATCGTGCAGCGTCATGAGCGTCGTATAGGCTTCCGCCCCGAGGGAGCAACCGGCGCTCCAGATACGGTAAGTCTTACGCGTGTTCGTCTTTTCCTGCTCGGGCAGGATTTTTTCGCGCAAGTATTCAAAATGCTTGGGTTCCCGCATGAAAAAAGTGAGATTCGTGGTGATTTTATTCAAAAAGGTCGTTATTTCTTCCCCGCTCGTATCCCGGCGCAACAGTAAAATATAATCGGAAAAAGTCCGGCAATCTTTGGCCTGCAAGGTCGAATTCAGGCGCCCCTCGATGAGGACGCGCTTGTTCTCCAGGTTGATGCCATACTTTTCCCGGACAAAGGTATGCATTTCCTTAAATTCTTTATCCGTCAGCTTGATCATGTCCCACTCCATCCGGCGCCATCCGGCTCAGGCGTCATGCAATATGCGCCGGCAGTCCAGGAGGAGGCGCACTTTGCCTTTTTCCTGCGCCACGCCCTTCATGAAATTGCCCGTATAGTCCGAAGCCGCGCCGGGCGGGGCGGAGATATGCTCATCCGCGATATCCGCCACTTCGTCGATCGCGTCAACCACGAGACCGACCACGTCTTCATCCGCTTCCACCACGATAATGCAGGTCTTGGCGTCGTATTCCCGCGGCGCCTTGTGAAAACGCAGCCGCATGTCAATGATGGGAATGACTTTGCCGCGCAAGTTCATGATCCCGATGATATAGGGCGGTATCTTCGGCACCCGGGTCATGGTCTGCACGCCGATAATCTCCAGTATATATTCGATATCCAGGCCGAAGCACTGCTCGTCCAGCATAAAAGTCAGGTATTTGCCGCGCAGCGTGTTCTCGGCCTCCGCTATTGCCAGTTCATTCATCGCTCATTCCCCTTTCCGCCGCTAGCGCAGCAGGCTCGCCATCTCCAGGATCAGGCTGATGCTGCCGTCGCCGAGAATCGTGCAGCCCACGATGCCGTCGTCGCGCAAATCATACGAAGATAAATAGGACGGCAACGGTTTGACGACCACTTGGTACTGACCGAGCAATTCGTCGGCAAATACGCAGGCCGCGCTGCCGCCGGCTTCGACGAGGATCAGGATCCCCTCCTCGATCTCCGTCACCTGCGTTTCGAGGTCGAATACGTCGTACAGGCGGATGATCGGGTAGCACTCGTTGCGGATCAGCACCATCTGCGTGCCGTTCGCGTCCTCAATCACGTTTTGGGCCGTGCATTTGAAGGTCTGATTGATCACGTTGATGGGGATACTGAGAATCGATTTGCCGACGGCCACTTTCATCGCGTCGATGATGGCCAAGGTCAGCGGAATCTTGAATATGGTCGCCATGCCGAGGCCTTTTTTGCTCTCAATCGACACGGCGCCGCCGATTTTCTCAATATTTTTCTTCACCACGTCCATCCCGACGCCGCGGCCGGAGAACTCGGTTACTTCGCTCTTGGTGGAAAACCCGGGCAGGAGCAGGAGGAGGAACGCTTCCTTTTCCGAGTATTCGGCCGGGTTTTTCGTCAGAAGGCCCCGTTCGGCCGCCTTATTCAGGAGCGCGTCGCGGTCGAGGCCCTTGCCGTCGTCCTGCACGGTGATGAGGATCTCCCCGGCTGAGTTCTGGGCGGAAAGAACGATCTTGCCCTTGGCCGGTTTGCCGGCGGCCAGACGCTCCTCCCGGCTCTCAATGCCGTGATCCATCGAGTTGCGCACCAAGTGCATGAGCGGGTCGGCGATGCTGTCCACGATTGTCTTGTCGACCTCGGTTTCCTCGCCGACCAGGATCAACTCCACGTCCTTGTCCAGTTTCTTGTTCATGTCGCGGACGATGCGGAACATTTTCTGGAAAGTGCCGGAAACGGGCACCATGCGCAGCGACATGGAAATATCCTGCAATTCCCCGGTCAATTTGCGCAATTGACGGGCCGATTTGGTAAAATTTTCTAATTCAACGCCCTGCAAATCCGGGCTGGAGGTGACCATGGATTCCGTGATCACGATTTCCCCGACCAATTCCATCAGGGCGTCCAGCTTATTCAGGCTGACGCTGATCAGGTTTTGCTTGACGACGCGCCCGCCGCCGTCCGGGGCAGCCTGAACTGGGGCGACCTGGGCCGGAGCGGCTTCCGGTCGCGCCGATCGGGCCGGCAGATCCGCCGCCGGTTCGCCCGCTTCGCTCGCTTTGGCCAGCGCGACGGCCGGGGCCGCGTCCTCCCCTCCCGGTAAATCGACGTCTTCCGCGGCCGGTTCTTCCCATTCCTCCGTGGCGTAAGACTTGACGTGCAGACCCTGTTCCACGACGGCCAGCACCTCGCCGACCCGGTTGGGCTCAGCGACGACGAGCAAAAATCCTTCGTGGATGATCTGCTGGACGGCGTCCTCGTTGTTCATGAGCTGAGCCGGGACGGAACGAATGTCGGGATAGACCTCCGCCACTTGACTCAGGAGCTGAAAAGCCCGCATATTCTCCATTTCGCAACCGTCCTCAAAAAACACGCGGACGGCGCTCGCTTCTCTCTGGCGCGTCAGCCGGTACTCGCGGCCGCCGACGGTAAAAGAAGCTATATTCAAAGTGCCGCGCAGCAATTCCGTCACTTTGTCCAAAGCCGAGTGGTCGTCAATCTTCACCCGAAATCCGCGGGCGACGATCTCCTGCACGGCTTCTTCGCTGTTGTCCAGCCTTTCCGGTTTGGAAACACAACGCAGGCCGATTTCCCGTATTTTATTCAAAATAATCATGGCCCGGACATTTTCCATCTGGCAGCCCTCGTCGAAGTAGATCACGACTTCGCCCGGGTCGACCGCCTCCGCTTGCTCCGCTTGCTCGGCCTGGGGCGGCGCGGCGCCGGTTTCTGCGGGGGCCGAGGCCGGCGCGACCGGGGTTTCCCCTTTTAGCACGCCGAGGAAGCGGGTGATGCTTTCCTCCAGGAAAGCGATGTCCGTGTTCAGGGGCTCCCCGCCCTCCACCTTTTCCACTTCTTCCTTCAGGAAGTCGTTGGCCTGAAAAACCAGGTTGCAGAGATCTTCGTTCAAATCCCGATCAATGCCGTTGTTCCGGATATAAGAAAACAAATCCTCGACTTTGTGCGCGACCTTCGCTATCCCGCTAAACTCCATCATGGCCGATGAACCTTTGATTGTGTGCATTATGCGGAAGATGGAATCAATCTCTTCCTTGCTGAACTCGTTGCTTTTCTCCGCTCCGAGCAGGATCTGATCCAGCTGTTCCAGCAGGGAATTGGTTTCATACAGGTACATTTCCGCCATGGAATCATTGATGGTAATATCTGCCATTATTCATCACCCGCAATTCTCATATAAAGATTTATCCCACCAGGTTACTCGCATACTATATAAGTTATATCGCTATAAAAATAAAAAAATGAAGGAAATATCTGTCATTCACTTAAATTTCTTCGTCTTTTATCCGAAATAATTATTGAGGGCGCGGCGGATAAAAATGGTTTTGATCCGCCGGTTCCCGCAAGAGCAAATAGCGATCGGAGTACGCAATGCCTGATCAAATATCGATACCCTCCCTGCCGGCGGCCCGCGATCCACTGACGAGAGTGGACGGCCCGCAAAGCGCCCAGGGCCCGGGACAGGCGCCGGCGGTAGCCGATACCTCCCGCGTCATCCGCCCGTCCGATCGGGAAGCGTCCCGGCAAAAACGGCCCGACGCCCCGCTCGAATTCAATTACCGCTCCCTGAGCGCCCGTATGCTCCGTTTGCTCTCCGAGTCGGAAACAGCGACCCAGGCCCTGCAGCGCCTGCTCTTCAACCCGGAGACCGCGCGGCTGTTGAAAAGCGGCGGCGCGGAAAGCGCCCTGCTCATGCAGTTTTTGGAGGCTTTTTTCCTGCCGCCGGAAGAATTGGCGGCTTTCCTCCAGGCCAATACGGAAAACCAGACCATCTTCCGGGGGGAATTTTTCGACCTCCTGCGCCAGATCCTGGCTCAGAACAGCCGTTCGCCCCAAATCCAGGAGGCGCTGAACGATTTTCTCAAGGGGCTGGAGCTGTTCCAGCACCGGCAGAATTCCGCCGCGCTGGTCATGCACAACCTGACAAACCTGCTCCCGCACCTTTCCGCCGCGCGGCAGGAGGATATCCGTGCCGCCCTGCTGCTGCTCGGCCGCTCCCTGGCCGCCGAGGCCCCGATCGGCGACGCGCTGAAGAATATCATGCGCGTGCTGCAGGATACGGCCGCTCTGCACCGGGATTCGCCGCTGCGCAATATGATCATGCAGACCGTACACAACCTGGCCCGGCTGGAGGGGGGCAGTCAGACCGACCTCCCGCGCCTGTTCAACACCTTCGCCGCCGGCATCCAGCAATTCGGCCGTCTCAGTCCCGAACAGCGGGAATTTTTGCGCGAGGCTCTGCTGACCAAACTGACCCCCGGCGGCGGCGCGGCGGCCGAGCAGGTTCTGGCCGCTCTGGACAAAGGGTTGAGCGGGGAAAACCCGCTCCCGGTTCAGCTGACCGCGAGCCATATTCTGTCCTCCCTGCTGCTGAATAACAGCGTTCTGCTGCCGCTGGTCTACCTGTTTATTCCGCTCCGACTCGGCGACACCTTCCTTTTTTCCGAGCTCTGGGGCCGGGTGGAGAGCGAAGGCAGCGGCAGCGGCGGCGGCGGGAAGGAAGGCGGGGAAGGCTCCGTGCGGGTATTTTTCACGCTGCAGAGTTCGGTCTTCGGCTATTTCCAGGGTACGCTCCGCGCCGCGGGCCGGGCTCTGGCGCTGGAACTGGAGGCGCCGGAATCCGCGCTGGCCCCGCTGGCCGGCCTGGCCGATTATCTCACGCCGCTGGCCGGCGCCCGGGGTTATGATTTGCAAAATGTCTCCGTCACCTCTCTCACGCGACCGAAAAAAGCCCTCGACGTGTTCGGCGCCGATATTCTGAAGGAGGCCTACCTGAATGTCCGGGTTTAAGTCGCAGCTGGAACAGCAAATGGCCATCGCCCTGAAATATAATCCCGATAAGGATAACGCGCCGGTGGTGGTGGCCGCCGGCAGCGGTTTTCTGGCCCAAAAAATCATCGAGATCGCCAACAAAAACAATGTGCCCGTTTACCAGGACAACTCCGCCGCCTCCCTCCTTTCCGCCTTTGACGTCGGGACAGAAGTGCCGCCGGAACTCTATCAAATCATCGCCGATATCTACGTCTACATCCTCAAAGCCGGCTACGAGCTTCATATATCATAAGTTTTGTTAAACGCGGTTTTTATCTTTAACACGCCCGTATTCACGTCAAAAAATATGGAGCGGCCAAAATCCTTGCCCGTATCTTCGGCGTAAATGCGTATTTTCTCCGTCTGCAACGCTCCTTTGACCGATTCGATATTGCGCTGGCCTATATTACCGAGGGCGCTGTCCGACCGGCCGACGTTAAACATTTGCGCCCCGCCGGCTATCTTGGCCCGGAGCCGGAGCCGGTGTGCCCCTATTTGCTCCAGTTTTTGCACCAAGAGCGGAATCGCGGAATCCGCGAATTTCATATAATTATCGTTATTATTCCGCTTGGGCAGCAAAATATGGGACAAGCCGCCCACATGGGCGACCTGATCGAACAGGCAAATGCCGACGCAGGACCCCAGCGCGTAAGTGGCCACCACGGCCGGAGTCCTGGCTACCGCCATGTCCGATATGCCCACGATAATAGACTTTTCCATCAAGCCACGCCCAATCTTCCCATCAGCAGCGCCAGCGAGCTTTCCTCCAGGATCAGAATCAGCTTCGTCGTAATGTCGGCCTTGTCCTCGCGCCCGATGAACGCCCCTTCGATCAGCAGCACTTCGTCCCCGACTTCCCCGTACTTGATGGCCGGCACGCTCAGGATGGCGCCGACCATGTCCACGCAAATCGCCGGCACGGATATATTGATCCGCAGGTCCGTGAGCGAAGCGATCGCGTTGAGGTAAGAAGCGGAGAGGATATTGCCGATCTCCTGGATCAGCGAGAGATCCAGCTCGCTCAGGGCGCTGAAATCAGGGGTGTTCCCCCCCATCAGGGCATTGAACACCTCATGGGTGAATTCCCGCTGCAGCAAAAACATCATCGTTCCCTGCAGATCGTCCGTGACGTCGATCATGATGCCGACGATCAGGTTTTCCGGGCCGCCCAGAGCTTCGGCCAAATCGCTGTAGCGCATCATGTTCACCTGAGGCACGACCATGTCGATGGTTTTGCCGATCATCTGCGCCAGCGAGGAAGCCGCGTTGCCGGATCCGATATTGCCGATTTCCTTCAAAACGTCCAACTGGATGTCGTTAAATTTTCCGTATTCTACCATAGCGATACTCCTTCTAACATTGAGAAGTTTGTTTGCCTCAGGTTATCTCGGAGGCGGAAAAAATGTTTTCCCACCCCCTGCTACTGTATGTAAGTTAATTATACATGGCAATCCGTTATCGCGCAAGTCTGAATCCCGCAAATTAGGAAAGAGAGGGGAGGAAAGAGGAAAGAGAGTTCTCGTCTCTACTGGTACAGGCTGACATTGCGCAGATGTTCCTCGTAAGTGCGGGCAAAGGCGTGATAGCCGTCGGATTTGGCGACAAAAAACAGGTATTCCGTCTCGGCCGGATACAGGGCCGCTTCGAGAGAGGCGTGCCCGGGATTGCATACCGGGCCGGGAGGTAAGCCCTGGTAGAGGTATGTGTTGTAGGGCGATTCGATGGCGATGTCCTCGTAGGTCAAAACCGGTTTGACCTCTCCGAGTATATACTGAACCGTCGCGCAGGATTGGAGCATCATGCCGGTGGCCAGCCTTTTTTCAAACACGCCGGCGATAAGCGGGCGATCCTCGCTCTTGACCGCTTCCCGCTCCACGATGGAGCCTTTGACTACCCACTCCTGCACGCTCATGCTCCGCTCGGCCAGCCGCGCCCGCGTCTCCGCCGTCAATTCCTCGGCGAAACGATCAAAAAACCGGTGGAATGTCTCCCTCGGCGCTGCGGTGCGATCAAAATAATAAGTAGCCGGAAAAAGAAATCCTTCCAGCGGGAACTCCGTCTCAGCCGGAATGTTTTCCAAAAATTGGTATTCGGAGACGGGGAACTCGGCCAAGGCCGCCGCCAGTTCTTCCTCCGTCCCCAGACCGCCGGCGGCCAGGCGGGCGATGATCTGGGCGGCCGTAAAACCTTCCGGGATCGTGATTACTACCACATCCGGCTCCGGGCCGGCCAGGAGGGCCGCGATGAT
Source organism: Gracilibacteraceae bacterium (assembly GCA_031270805.1). Lineage (GTDB taxonomy): Bacteria > Bacillota > Desulfitobacteriia > Desulfitobacteriales > Syntrophobotulaceae > JAIRRL01. The sequence goes on along the minus strand of JAISWK010000030.1, from coordinate 7,227 downwards.
TTCCCCCGGGAGCATGGCCGGGCTCAACTCATAGACACCCGTCTGCAAACGTGTTTCCGCCTGCTCCCGCCGGCACAAGAAACTGAATACCGCCCTGCTGCGGATAAAACCTTCTTCTTCCAGGGCAGCGGCGACCGCCGCCGCCGACATCCCGTCCCGCACGGCGAACTGACGCGGCGCGGCTTCGGCCGCGACCGGCTCGCTGTTGGCGCGCCACCAGGCGAAAGCGCCGCCGCCACCCAGCAGAAGTAATACAAGCAGGCCGAGGAGCAGGAGCGGCGCGAGGGATGTCCGGGTTTTTTGTTTCCGCATTTTATAGCATACCCTTTGTCTTAAAAAACGTGAGTCCCGGGATTATACCGCGCGCCGCACCCCTGCAAGGACGTAGGGGACGATGGCAATCGTCCCGCGTCCCCCAAGGTATCGCATGGGGCGCCGGTGACTATTTCCGTGGCTCGGGATTATACTGCGCGCTGCACCCGACCGGAGCGGAGACAGCGGGTGCAAACCCGGATATGCATCGGCGAGCCGTCAACAATAGCGCGCACACGCTGCAAGTTCGGCTTCCAGACCCGTTTGGTGCGGATATGTGAATGGCTGACATTCATGCCGGTGGTAACTCCTTTGCCGCAAACGGCGCAAACTCTGGACATTAAATCGTTCCTTTCTGGATAAGGCAATCAGGCGGTATGAGGGGTGGGGTAAAATGCCTCTAATATTTTACCAGACGAGTGGAGAAAACGCAATGTGGGCGGGGAAAAAAGTTTCGGGGGGAGAAAAACGGCGATTATGCTTGACAAAGAATTGGCGCTGGCGTATGATAAAGGCTTGAGGGAGTTGGCGCGGATACTGGCGGTGGACTCATCGCCGCGCGGGAGGCGGAGGGCGCTCATATCGCCGAGCTGGTCGTGGACAGCAAGTGTGAATTGGAAAAAATGAGGGAACAGGTGCAAAACCTGGAATAAAGATGAACATCAGAGCAGTCAATATCGGTTTCGGCAACGTGGTGGCGGCCGCCCGGGTCGTGGCCGTCGTCAGCCCGGAATCGGCGCCGATCAAACGCTTGGTACAGGAAGCCCGCGAGGGGAGTCGCCTCATTGACGCGACGCAGGGCCGCCGCACCAAGGCGGTGATCGTTTGCGACAGCGGCCATATCGCTCTTTCCGCTTTGCAGACGGAAACCCTGGCCGGTCGCCTGAACGCGAAGATTTTCCCGGTGGCGGAGCGGGACGATCAGGCCCCGGAACCGCCGGAATGAGCGCGGCGGGGGCAAAATCCACCCGGGGTCTGCTCGTGGTGATTTCCGGCCCCGGCGGGGTGGGCAAAGGAACCGTGTGCAAAGAACTGCTGCGGGACGGGGATATGACTCTGTCCGTCTCGGTGACGACGCGGCGGCCGCGGTCGGACGAAAAAGAAGGCGAGCATTATTTTTTTCGCAGCCGGGAAGAATTTGCCCGGATGCAGGCGGCCGGTCTCCTGCTGGAAGCGGCGGAGATCGCCGGCAACCTGTATGGCACCCCGCGGGCGGAAGTGGAAAAACTGCTGGCTGCCGGGGCGGTCGTCATCCTGGAAATCGACGTCCGGGGCGGGCGGCAGGTCAGAGCCCTCGCCCCCTGCCTGAGCGTGTTTCTCCTGCCGCCGTCGACGGAAGAACTGGAGGCGCGTTTTCGCGGGCGGGGCACGGACGACGAACGGACGCTGGCGGAGAGAATGGCGCTGGCGGCGGAGGAAATGAAGGCGGCCGCGGAATATGATTTCACGGTGGTCAACGATGATCTGGCCCGGACGGTGGCGGAGGTGCGCCGCATTATCCTGGCGGCGCGGCAAAAGGAGGAGGAATCTTGAAGCAACCCTCATTGGACGAACTGATGCAGAGCGTGGACAGCAAGTACACTCTCGTCGTGGCCGTGGCCAAGCGGGCCCGCTATATCATGGCCCATAGCACGATCGAAGAAAGCAACGAGATAAAACCGGTGAGTACGGCCCTGCGGGAGATGGAGCGCGGCGAACTCATTGTGGAAGCGGATTGACGGGAGGTCGCCCCTGTGCTTGCGGGTAAAAAAATCGTTCTCGGGGTGACAGGCGGGATCGCCGCCTATAAGGCCGTCGATCTGGCCAGCCGCCTGAAAAAAAGCGGGGCCGAGGTGCGGGTCGTCATGACGGAGGCCGCCGCCGCCTTTGTCCGGCCGCTCACTTTTCGCACGATAACGGGTAATCCCGTGCATCTGCGCCAGTTCGAGGAACCGCGGGTCTGGAACGTCGAGCATGTGGCGCTGGCCGAACAGGCGGATCTCGTCGTCGTCGCGCCGGCTACGGCCCAGACTATCGCCTGCCTGGCCCTCGGCCTCGCGCCCGACCTGCTGGCCACCATGCTGCTCGCCGCCCGGAGCCCCATCCTCGTCGCCCCGGCCATGAACACGGCCATGTACCTCCATCCGGCCACGCAGGAACATCTGGCCACGCTGCGCGCGCGCGGGGTGGTGCTGGTCGGCCCGGAGGCGGGAACCTTGGCCTGCGGGGCGGAGGGGCCGGGCCGGATGAGTGAGCCGGCGGAAATCGCGGCCGCCGCGGAACGCCTGCTCGCCGGGGGCGGGCCCCTGGCCGGCCGGCAGGCTCTGGTCACGGCCGGCGGCACGCGGGAGCGCCTTGACCCCGTCCGCTATATCGGTAATTTCAGCTCCGGCAAGATGGGTTACGCCGTGGCGGAATCACTGGCGGCCGCCGGGGCGACGGTCACCCTCGTCAGCGCGCCGACGGCTCTGGCCCCGCCGGCCGGAGTCCGGCTGCTTGAGGCGGAGAGCGCCCTCGCTATGCGGGAGGCCGTGCTGTCCTGCTGGGAGACGAGCGAGATCGTGGTCATGGCGGCGGCGGTGGCCGACTACCGCCCGGCGGCGCCCGCGACGGGCAAGATCAGGAAAACGGGCGGGGATTTTACCCTGACGCTGACGGAGAACCCGGATATCCTGGCGGAACTGGGGCGGCGCAAGCAAGGACAAATCCTCGTGGGTTTCGCGGCGGAAACCGGGGATGGACACGCGCGGGGCCTGGAAAAACTGCGGCGCAAGAACGCCGATTTTCTTGTCCTCAACGATGTGACCCGGCCCGGCGCCGGCTTCGGCGCGGACACCAATATCGTCAGTTTTCTCTATCCGGACGGGCAGGCCCGGGAACTGCCGCTTCTGAGCAAGCGGGAAGTCGCGGCGCGGATCACGGAGGAAATTATCCGCTTGCTGCCGCAATAAACAAATCAAAGGAGAAGGCAAATGGGCAAGTACCTCTTAACCTCGGAATCCGTCACGGAAGGCCATCCGGACAAATTATGCGACCAGGTTTCCGACGCCGTCCTGGACTCCATCCTGAGTCAGGACCGGGAAGCGCGCGTGGCGTGCGAGGTTTTTGCCGCCACCGGTCTCATCCTGGTGGGCGGGGAGATCACGACGAGCTGCTATGTGGACATTCCGCATATCGTGCGGGAAACGGCGCGGGAGATCGGCTATAACGACGCCGCCTTGTGCTTTGACGCCAATACCTGCTCCGTCATGACCTGCATTAACGAGCAGTCGCCGGATATAGCCCAGGGGGTGGACAACGCGCTCGAAACCCGCGACGCGGCGGCGGAAGCGGATATCGGGGCCGGGGATCAGGGCATGATGTTCGGTTACGCGACCAACGAAACGGAAGCTTTCCTGCCCGCGCCGATTTATTTTGCCCACACGCTGGCCCGGCGGCTGGCGGCGGTGCGGAAAAACGGCGATTTGCCCTGGCTGCGTCCCGACGGCAAAACCCAGGTGACGGTGGCTTACGAGAACGGCCGGCCCGTCCGCATTGACACCATCGTGGTTTCGGCCCAGCACGCCCCGGAAGTTTCGCAGGCGCAAATCAAAAAAGAGATCATGAGCCAGGTCGTGGAAGCCGTGCTGCCGGCCTCTCTCTTGACCGGCGGCGTCAAATATTTCATCAATCCGACCGGCCGTTTTGTCATCGGCGGGCCCCAGGGCGACACGGGGCTCACGGGGCGGAAAATCATCGTCGACACCTACGGCGGCCTGGCCAGGCACGGCGGCGGCTGCTTCTCCGGCAAAGACCCGACGAAGGTCGATCGCTCCGGCGCTTACGCCGCGCGTTATGTAGCGAAAAATATCGTGGCGGCGGGGCTGGCGGCGCGGTGCGAAGTCCAGCTGGCCTACGCCATCGGCGTGGCCCGGCCGATTTCCATCAATGTCCACACCTTTGGCACGGGCCTGATCTCCGACGAGGCGATCGAGGCGCTGGCGCGGAAAAATTTTGACCTGCGCCCCCAGGCCATCATCACCATGCTGGACCTGCGCCGGCCCATCTACCGGCAAACGGCGGCTTACGGCCATTTTGGCCGGCCGGACCTTGACTTGCCCTGGGAAAAGACGGATCGGGCGGCGGATCTAAAAAACCAGGCCCATATTTGAACCAATCCTTAATATGGAAGAGGTGGGGTTATGAAGCAAATCTCTATTTTTCTGGAAAACGCCGACGGCCGTCTGGCCCAGACGCTGGACAAAATGGGGGAACTCGGCGTGAATATCCGCGCTCTGTCGCTGGCGGACACGAAGGACTTCGGCGTGCTGCGCGTGATCGTGGACGAGCCGGAAATGGTGGCGGCCAAGCTCCGGGAAAATAATTATGTGGTCAAGGTGACGCCGGTCTGGATCATCCGGGTGCCGGATCGGCCCGGCGGTCTGGCCGGTCTGCTCAGCTTGCTCGCGGCCGAAGGCGTGGTGGTCGAGTATATGTACGCCTTTGCGGCGACGGACGGCGAATACGCCCAGGTGGTGCTGCGGGCCCGCGACCGGGCCGTTATGGAACGGGCTGTGCAAAAACACAACCTGGGCGGGGCGATTGAGGAGTAAGCGGTGCGTTTTGCCGAGCGGATGAATCAGTTCTCCCCAGGGGTGTTTAACCGCCTGGCCGATGTGAAAAAAGACGTGCTGCGGACAGGGCGGCGCGTGATTGATTTCAGTGTCGGCGCCCCGAATATCCCCCCGGCCCCGCACGTGACGGCGGCGCTCTGCCGCGCGGCAGCGGAGGGGGAAAACTATGTCTACGCCCTGAACGACCTGCCGGAGCTGACGGCGGCGGCGGCGGCCTGGTATGAACGCCGCTTCGGCGTGCTCCTTGATCCGGAAACGGAAGTGACCTCGCTCTTTGGTTCCCAGGACGGGTTGGCTCATCTTTGCCTCGCCCTCGTCAACCCCGGCGACGTGGTGCTGGCCCCCGAGCCCTGCTACCCGGCTTTTGCCGACGGCCCGCGCCTGGCCGGGGCGGAGGTCGTCTATATGCCGCAGCGGGCGGAAAATAACTGGCTGATCGATCTGGACGCCATCCCCGCCGGGACGGCTGAGCGCGCCAAACTGATGATCGTCTGCTATCCGAACAATCCGACCGCCGCCGTGGCGCCGCCGGAGTTTTTCCACCGCCTGACCGCCTTCGCCCGGGAGCGCGACATCATCGTCCTGCACGACAACGCTTATTGCGAACTGGTCTTCGACGGCGGCCGGGGAGGCAGTTTTCTCAGCGTCCCCGGGGCGCGGGACGTCGGGCTGGAGTTCAATTCCCTCTCCAAGACCTACGGCCTGGCCGGCAGCCGCATCGGTTTCGCTCTCGGCAACCGGGAGATCATCGCCCGCCTGAAACTGCTTAAATCCAATATAGATTTTGGCGTGTTTCTGCCCGTGCAAAATGCGGCCATCGCCGCCCTGGACGGGCCGCAGGTCTGCGTGGCTTTCGCCCGGGCCGCTTACGAGCGGCGGCGCGATTTTCTGACGGCGGAGTTCAACCGCCTCGGCTGGCCGCTCCCGCCCTCGCCGGCGACGATGTTCGTCTGGGGCCGGATTCCGCCCGGTTTTGCCGGAGACAGCGAACACTTTGCCGAAGAACTGGCCCGGCGCGCCGGCGTCCTGGTTATTCCCGGCACGGCCTTCGGCCCGTCCGGGCGGGAATACGTGCGCCTCGCCCTCGTGCGCACCGAAGAGGAAATCGCCGCCGCCGCCGCCGCGATGGCCGCGAGCGGGATATTTTAAGGCGGGAAAAAATTCATCCCGGGCCGGCAGCCAAAAAGGGAAATGCGCTCAGGCATAGAATTAAGTTGAGGTAACGTCAACAGAGAAAGGATGCGGGCCCATGAATGAACAAACCTTACCTTTTACGCGGTTTCGCCCCGGCAGTCATCTGATCCTCGGCGAAGCCGGTTCTGGCAAGTCAAAATTGATCTGGTCCCTACTGCAAACGCCCGATTTCACTCAGAATAAGGCCATAAATATAGTGCTTTCCGACGCTTCGCAGCGAATGTGGTTTGATGAAACCACCCGCAATCCCATCCGGGCCATAGACCCTTTCAACCCTGACATTAACTGGATCGCGCGTCCGTCCGTCCCCGGCATCTACTATTGCGCCTGCGACTACGCGCCGCGGGTGATTACTTTTGTCGAATGTCTGGCGACCTGGGCTCTGCAAGCTCCGGAAGAAGCCGCTTCCCGCGTGCGGCTTTTCCTGGATTTTTCCGCCAAGTGCTGGAGCCGGCCGGAGTTCGTGGAGCAGGCGACCCGGCTGCACTATATTGCCACCAATCAGGAAAATATTGAGATTTGGGCGGTCGTCGGCGCTTACAAAAAAGTATCCCCCTTGGTGCGATCCCTGTTTGAAAAAACCGGCCTAATTTTTGTCAATCCTTTCCCGGCGGGTTTAATCGACGAGATCTGTGAGGCTTTGGGTTTGAAACGCGATACCCTGCCGGGGCTTTCCCTGGTCTCTTTTACCCGCAAGACAGGTTTTTACTATATTCCCTACAACGAGGAAGCCGCTTATTGGCAAGCCTGATCCTGTAGGGGCGCGCATTGCGCGCCCGCAGAACAAAATGGTGGACACGGGCGCGCATTGCGCGCCCCTACGATAACCGGGGGGGGCGGGACGCCGTGGGCGTGGGCGGCGCCCCCTACGGCAATACCGCCCGGCGTATACGGGACGATTGCCATCGTCCCCCGGGGCGCGCAACCCAGGACATCGTAGGGGCGGATGGCAATCCGCCCGTTGGTTTTCGGGATCCGGGGGGTGCGGGACGCCGTGGGCGTGGGCGGCGTCCCCTACGGCAATACCGCCCGGCGTATACGGGACGATTGCCATCGTCCCCCGGGGCGCGCAACCCAGGACATCGTAGGGGCGGATGGCAATCCGCCCGTTGGTTTTCGGGATCCGGGG
>JAISWK010000176.1 GCA_031270805.1 Gracilibacteraceae bacterium | reverse complement strand
TCTGATGGGGAGCGATTCAAGAATCATAAACACCTCCATAAGTCACAAGAAAAATTAGCGCGTCTTTGTCGCGGGCTGTCTCGAAAACAAAAGGGCAGTGCGAACAGAGAGTTCTATTTTTATCCGTCAAGTCAACTTTGCGGTGTGTGTGGTCACCAGAACGCCGCGACAAAAGACTTGGCGGTGCGCGAGTGGGTATGCCCGGACTGCGGCGCGGTACACGACCGCGATATCAACGCCGCAAAGAATATTCTGCGCGAGGGTTTGCGCTTGATAGAGTAGACTGCTCACGCGGTACGGCGGGACACGCCGGAACTTATACGCTTGGGGAGTTCGTGTAAGACCCGTGGGGGCGACGGACGTTTTGAACCAAGAATCCCCCGGCTTTAGCCGTGGGGAGTGTCAAAACGCCACATTCAGCACCAACTACAGTACTTCGGCGGAGAAGTTTCAGAACTTCTATAAAGACCTTTGGCAACATCATCTGCTTCCGCGACTTGAAACAGGCCACGGATGACGCGATTGCCCTCTTTGGCGATAAGGACGCCGGCGGTATTGTACTGCTGAAAACCTATAACGATTATTATAACGGCTATGACCATAACGGAGAACATAAGCCGGGGTATGTTGAACTGATCGCCAGACTCATGGTTGATTTTCCGATTGGGACGGCGATTAGCGGGGAAGAAAACCAGAAAGAGTTTATCCGGCTGTATGGCGCGATCCTGCGGCTGCGGAACATTCTCACGGCTTTTGATGATTTCAGTGGCAATGAAATACTGTCCGCCCGTGATTTCCAGGATTACCAGAGCGTATACATCGATCTTTATCAAGATTTGCGGCCTAAGACCGCCGGCGACAAGGAGAATATCAATGATGACATCGTGTTTGAATTGGAGCTTATCAAGCAGATTGAGGTCAATATCGACTATATCCTCATGCTGGTGGAGAAGTACCACGCATCCAACTGTGAGGACAAGAGCATTATCGCCGCCATCGACAAGGCGATCAATTCCAGTATTGAGCTGCGGAGCAAAAAGGAACTGATTGAGCGGTTTGTGGAGCAAGTCAACGTATCGACCAGGGTTGACGCCGACTGGCCGCGGTTTGTGCTGGAGCGCAAAGAAGAAGACCTGACCGCCCTGATAGCGGACGAAAAGTTGAAAGACGAGGAAGCCCGCCGCTTTATCGACATCGCTTTTCGGGATGGCACACTGAAAACCACTGGAACGGACATAGATAAACTCCTGCCCCCGGTGTCCCGCTTCGGCGGCGGCAACCGCGCTGATAAAAAGCAGGCCCTTATTGCCAAGATGCTGAAGTTCTTTGAGAAGTATTCGGGGCTGGTGTAAGGCCGGACACTGGCATCAAGTTGGGTTGCTACCAATTCCGCAAAGGGCATTGGCGGAGGCGTACCGCGCTCCAATATCCAGCGGCAGGCCAAGAGCGGGCGGATCACATAAAAATACTTCTTCGCCCGGTGAATTTCGCCGCTTTTCCCGTTTACAAACCCGACCCGGGGCGCTAAAATGGGAAATATGAAAGAAAAAGTTCTGGTGGCTATGAGCGGCGGGGTGGATAGCGCCGTGGCGGCGCTCTTATTGACCCGGGCCGGCTACGACTGCATCGGGGTCACGTTAAAATTTTTTCGCGCCGATGATACGGTGGCGGCGGCGGCGGGGGAAAACCCCTGCTGTTCGCTGACGGCGGCGGCGGACGCCCGCGCGGTGGCCCGGGTCGCCGGCATCCCCCATTATGTTTTTAATTTTACCGTCCCCTTCGAGCGCTATGTCATTCAGCCTTTTATCCGCGCTTACCTGGCCGGCCTGACCCCGAACCCCTGTATCGACTGTAACCGCCGGGTCAAATTTCCCCGTCTGTGGCGGCGGGCCCGGGAAATGGGGGCGGCCTTCATCGCCACCGGCCATTACGCCGTTATCAGCCGCGGCGGCGGGCGCTGGCTGCTGAGCAAGGCCGCCGACCGGAGCAAGGATCAGAGTTACGCCCTCTACGGGCTGACCCAGGAAGAACTCGCCCATACGCTCCTGCCCCTCGGTCTCCTCAGCAAAAGCGAAACGCGCCGGATCGCCGCCGCCAACGCTCTGCCGAACGCGGGCAAACCGGACAGCCAGGATATTTGCTTCGCCCCGGACGGGGATTACGCCGGGTTTATTGAGCGCCGGACCGGGACGGTGGCGCCGCCCGGCGATTTTATCGGCCCGGACGGCCGGCGGCTCGGCCGGCACAAAGGCCTCATCCGCTACACCGTCGGGCAGCGCCGGGGGCTGGGCATCGCCTGGGGCGAGCCGCTGTATGTCTGCGCAAAAAACGCCGCCGCCAACACCGTCCGGCTCGGTGGGGCCGGCGACCTGGAGCGGCGGGAGTTTGACGTCGGCGAGGTGAATTTTATCGCCGTCGAGCGCTTGGAGCGGCCGCGGCGGGCGGCGGTCAAAATCCGCTACGGCCGGGAGGAATATCCCGCCACCCTGGAACAGACGGGCCCCGCCTCCGTCCACGTCGTCCTGGCCGCGCCGCGCCGGGCGGTTACGCCGGGACAGGCCGCCGTTTTTTATGAAAACGACACGGTGTTGGGCGGGGGGGTAATACTTTAGGAAAGAGAGGAGAGTAAAGAGGAAAGAGAGTTCTCGTCTCACTCTTTACTCTTTCCTATTCACTCTTTCCTTTGAAGGGGAATCACCCCTAAGTGAACTGTGCCCTGTGAACTCTGAACTGTATAGAACGGGTGTACGACAAAAAAGTAGGCAAGAGGGGTCAAGCGGCAGCGAGATTGTCAAAGAGAGCATCAAAGCGACTCGAGAGGACGGCACAACGCAAAGCGATAATGGCGTTGGCGCCGCG
>JAISWK010000122.1 GCA_031270805.1 Gracilibacteraceae bacterium | reverse complement strand
GCGTAGACTTTTTTGGCGCCGAGCCGCTTGATTTCCTCAGGCACGGCGGGGTCAAGCCGGCCGTCCACGCTGAGCAGGATCGGGGCGTTTTCCTGGCCGGCCAGCGGAGCCACGGCCAGAGCGTCGATCAAATTGTTCTGCCCGCCCGGGGCGAGAATTACGACGCCGGCGCTCGTCCAACCCTGGCGGGAGATGGCGACGGAGGTCAGGACGCGGTTTTGACCGGAGATATAGCTCAGTTTCAGACCATTGTCTATATCCAGTTCATACACCCTGATTTTGCCGGCAGACTCATCGGAGAGCGACCAATAGATTTTACCGTTCAGATAAACCGGGCGGTCATGATTGGGTATACGCGGAGAGTTCACCATAAAAGTCGCATCTGTTATTACCTCACCGTTCTGATCTAAAATTTTATAGTACGTCCCTGCGTATTGCAGGGAACTGCTGCCTGTGCTGTCATACAATTCCCACATAACGACAAGGCGCCCGTCACTCAAAGCTGTGACTGTCGGATTATCGGTGCTTTGATTCTCGTTCAAATTGGTCAGCCAGCACACGCCATGATCAGTTGCGTCAGGCGGAAGAAAATAACTAATGCCATTCACATTGAGACCGATGGTATTTTCTATTCCCTCCGCACTTCGCGATTCACCCTGCACAAAATATACGTCGTCTCCCGCCGAATATACGTCATATTTTTCAAAATCTTTTTTGATGTATTGAATAAATACGTTGCGAGAGGCAAAATTGCTAATTTTCACCGGACGATTAGATAAAGTTTTATCGGAAGAACCAACCAACACGTAGGAAAAATCTGTTTCCGCGACACCACCCAGATCAGAGTTTGTATAATTGTATTCTTCTGCTTCTCTAAAATGAAACGTCGCCACGCTGCTCAATTGATTATTTTCCAGTTTGGCCACTACAAAACCGCGCGGATATGCGTCACCGCGATCTGCAAAGAGAAATCCGCCGCCGAAAAGCGGGATAACTTGCTGGTCAAATGAATGGCTCGTATATGGTTCAGGCAATTGCAACGGCTGCATATTTTGCACGTCTGCATATAAGATCAGTGAGGACTGATGGTTTAAGCCGTCCGCCGATTTGAACATCAGCCGGCCGCTGTGAACGGCGATTACATTGCCGCTCACGGCAAGAGAAGCATTGGCGGCGCGAAAGGGCTGCATGGTATTTATTTCTCCCGCCGTATATTCTGTTTTTGCTATGAACTTTCCGTCCGGATTGTATTTTGCCAAGACTACATTCGTCACATTTTTCTCTGTTTCTTCCACATTTTTACCGTAAAGGACATAAAAATTTCCCGCATCGTCGCCGGTTATTTCTCCGAACAAAGGCAATTCTTTGGATACTGTCAAGGCGCGAATTTTGTTCATGCTATGATCCAGCGCCAATATAACGATAGATTGCTCTGTTTCATAAGCAATATGCAGATTTCCCGCCGCTGTAAAATTACTGTGCCCGCCCGCCTCCGCCGTGGGCAGACCAGAGCGCGAGCCTCGTTTGCCTGGCAGGGTGTTGTATTGAATCTTTGCGTCATAAAGATATTCTTTCGCCACATTGCTGTAATTTAATTCGTCTGATCCACTGGCAGCCAAAAGATTCGCCGGGGGTAAAATCAAGGCCAGCGCGAGCAGGGTGAGCAGAGGCGCCATGAGGGCTATTAATAACAGTTTGGCAGCGGTTTTATTTTTCTTCATCATCATGACTTTTCTCCTTTTGTAATGTCAGACGTTCGATGCTCCGCATCGCGAACAGATTTCCTGGGTGTCTCCAAGCAAACAACTCCTTTCTATTTAACATATCAGCGTCATTTCCGCTCAGGTGAAAAATCTATGAAAAATATTTTCTGAACCGCGCGAATCTGAACCCGGCTTGCTTGATTGTTCCTGCGTTTTTGCCCGCAGTATCGCTGACAAGGCGTTCGGAACAAGCCGCAAGGACGGAAACGCCCTTGCGGCTTGTTCATCTCACTTCCCTCCCCCGAAAGCATACACCCTGGTCTCGGCGGTAATACCGCTGAAATCCACCCCCGTGGGGTCGCCCGCCGGGGTGAGGACGATAGCGGCCTTCGTCTTGGCCGCCAAGGCCGAGCCGGTCAGGGCGTCGACGAGGGTGGCGCCGTCCGCCGTGTAAATATTCGTGTACTCAAAGGTCAGGGCTTCGCGGATCGCTTTGTTCGTGGCGTAGCGGTCGGCCCCGTAGAGGCGCGTCGCTCCGGCCACGTCGCCCACGAGGGTCGGGCCGCCTAAGATATAGTGGTCAGTGGGCAGTGGGTAGTGATCAGTTGCGAGAGTACCGTCCGGTTGAGCTATCTGGATCAAGTAGCCGTGGGCGGCGGCATAAGAGGCCGCGCTGACGGCGTCGGCGATGGCGTTATAACCGACGATAAACGTCCCTTTCGGGTTTTGCACTTTGGCGTTAATTAGGGCTGCCGTCTCAAAACGGTTCGCGCCGCGCAAAGTCTCAACCGTGAGACCGGGCAGCGCGGCCTTCAGCTCGTTGATCACGGCCTCGCTCAGGGCGCCGACAGCGTAGACTTTTTTCGCCCCCAGGCGCTCTATCTCCGCGACTACCTCCGGGTCAAGGCCGCCCGTGCTGAGCAGGATCGGTGCGCCCTCCTGCCCGGCCAGCGGGGCCACGGCCAGGGCGTCAATCAAGTTGTTCTGCCCGCCCGGGGCGAGAACCACGGTATCGGCGCTCGTCCAACCCTGGCGGGAGATGGCCACGGAGGTGAGAATCCGGTTCGCGCCGCTGATATAGCTGAGACTGGCCTTGCTCACCGTAACGGTAGTACCCGCGGGCGGGACGACAGGCTGCTGCGCGCCGCCGCCACCACCGCCGCCACCGCCACCGCCACCGCCGCCGGTTCTCGGCGTGAAGTTCGCGGCAAGCGTGACGGCGTTCGCGGGCATGGGGAACGCCGCGGGATTAACTGTGCCGCTCGAAAGCGTCACGCCGGCGACCGTCCAATTCGTAAAGCGATAGCCGCTGTTCGCCGTGGCTGTTACGCTGATGGTCGCGCCCTGCCCGTAATTGCCGCTCACCGTTCCCGCAACCGAGCCGCCCGCTCCCGCCGAAACAGTCAGGGCATAAGTGATCGGCAAGGCGGCGTTTACGGTGAAGTTCACGCCAAAGGCCGCAGAAATGCCATTGCCGCCGTTCACGGTCACGGTCGCGGCATAGCTGCCCGCCGTGAGGCCGGCTGCGGGTTTTACGGAGAAACTGCCGGCGCTTCCTGCGTCTATATCGTTTACAGTGGTCGGGGAAAGCTCGAACGCGCCTGTATTTGCGCCGGACAACGCCACAGTCAAAGCGTTTGTCGCTTGGTTGCCCGTGTTAGTCACGGTAACGGTCTTGGCGGCTTGAGCGCCGTAGCCTTCATTGGCGGCGGGGAAGGAGTAATCCCCCGTGTCCAACGCGACCCCGTAAACCGGCGTGGGCGCGGCGCTCGTCACCGTCACGAACGCCGAGCCGGATTTTGTGCCGTCGGCGGTTGAGGTCGCGGTGACGGTCAGCCAAGTCGCTGTTTCGCCCGCGTCAACGGTCAGCAAACCGTTGACGCTTACATTAGTCGTCGTGCCCGTGCCGCCCGCAACACTCCAAATCACGGTCTGCGCGGGGTTGTTGGTTCCGCTCACCGTGGCGGCGAACTGCTGCCTCGTTCCTTTTTGCACTTCGATTGCCGCCTGGGATACGCTTACGCCGGCCACAATGGGCGCGTCCTGCGCGAAGTTGGCGGTCAATGACACCGTACCCGCAGGCATGGTGAACGTCGCCGGATTCGCGGTATTGCCGCCCGTGACAGTCGCGCCGCTCACCGTCCAATTCTCAAAGTGGTAGCCGCTTGCGGGATTTGCCGTCACGCTGACGGAATAGCCTTGCGCGTAATTGCCGCTCGCCGTTCCCGATACCGATCCGCCCGCGCCCGCCGAAACGGTCAGTGCGTAGGTGCCCGGCAGCGCGGCTATCGTGATGGATAACGCCTTTGTGCCATTGCCCGCGCCGTTGGCTGCTTGCACGGTGAAACCAAAGGTTCCCGCCGTGGTCGGCGTACCGGAAATGACGCCGGACGTGGAAAGGCTCAATCCGGTCGGCAGGCCGCCACTGGCTATGCTCCATGCAATCGGCGCATCGCCGGTAGCCGCGAGGGTCTGGCTGTAGCCAGTGCCAACCGCGCCGCCCGGCAGGGTGCTTGTCGTAATCGTCGGTGCGATTGACGCGATTCCCGTCACCGTGGCAATTAGCTCATTGCCTGCAACCGACAGGTCCCACTCGTACCCGCCGCCGCTGACCGGGGTATTGGTCAGTGCGCCGGTCAGCGTGTCCGCGCTCGCGTCGATAAGCACCACCGTGTCGCCCACGCTGAGTGACAGGCCGGCGCCGTCAATGCTCACCGCCGCGCCGGTGATGTCCGCCGTGCCGCTTACGGTCAGGACAGTACCGCCATTGGCCAAGGTGGAGGGCAGGGTGAAAGCAAGGCTCTGAAAGCCATTCAAATCCCCGCCAACATTCTGCCCGGCGCCAACCAGCTCCAGCGTATTGCCTGTGCCAATCGGGTCAGACCCATCCTGGATGCCGCCATAAACGGAACCTGCCACCGTCACGCCGGAATGGAGGGTAACCGTATTGTCGTCCGCGGTGGCGCCGGCGCTATCAATCATACCGCCAAAAATGTTCCCGTTTACCGTTGCGTCCGTGTGTACGGCGACCGTGTTGCCCGAAGCACTGCCCGCGCCGGCCGCGCCTTGCGCACCTCCGCCGTAAACATCGCCTGTCGAAGCGCCTGAATTGAGTATGACGATATTGCCTGTGGCGTCGCCCCCACCGGTGGCAAAACCTCCATAAACATAGTTTACGATTGCGCCGGCATTCAGGGTGGTGGTGTTCCCTGTGGATGCCCCCGAGGTATTGTACCCGCCGAGCACGAGGTTAGGAACGATGTCGCCGGAGGTGTTGTTCACCGTGACTGTGTTGCCGTTCGCTCCGTCGGAGGGGGCGAGGACAGCGGACGTACTAAGCACGGTTTGCAGCGGTACGCCCGGGTAGATGATGGTTTCGGGGGCGCCCGAAGCGCCGCCGCCCGTCGGCGGGAATGTCGCCACTATATTACTTGTGTACGCCTCGGTTGATTCGTCGTAGGTCACCGTCGTCGCGCCTGCCACGGTGAAGAAGTTCTCCGCTACGCCGACTAAGGTGTAGCCCGTTTTCGGCGTCAGGAGAATTTCCGCCGTGTACGTCGTGTTCACCGCGAAGATATCCGCACCCGAAAGGTACTGATAGCTGTCGTCCCTCCAGCTAATCACACCGGTGTACTGATCCGTTGCCGTGACGGTGGTTACAGGCGTCGCGCCGGCTTCAGGCTGCGTTACGCCGCCGATAGCCGGGAGGTTGATGGGCGTCTTGGCTGCGGAGGTCAGCGTCGCCGTGTTCGTATGATTGGCCGCGACGGTCGGCGTGGCGGTGTAGGTCTTGCTCATCGTTTCCAGCGTGATGGTCTGAAGGCCCTCCGGAAGCCAGAAGAACAGATCGTCGTTAGAAATATCGTGTCTCAACCGGTAGGAATTGTATCCGGCGGGCGCGGCGACTGTTTGAACATACTCGCCGGGGCCTTTGCCGCTGAGGGTGACGAGGTAAAGGGGCGCCGCGCCGTCGGTAGCCGTCACCGTCGCGCCGCCCGTAATAATGACGGGGCCGTTCGCGGGACTTCCCCTAAGGTCGACCGTGCCGCCGTCGATGAGGACGCTGCGATCCCAGTCGGGCGTATACAGGGCGTAGCCACTGCCCGTGCTGTCTGCCGTCACCGAGCCGGAATATATGAATATATCTGCATTTGCGGCAATGCCGTTGGTGTCGGCGCCCATCGCGAGAGCCGTTACGGAGGCTGTGCCGCTGATGGTTAAGTTGCCGTATGTGTAGATCGCCGCCGCCGGGTAGTCGACGTCGCCCGTCCCCGAACTTTCGGCGTCCACCGTGCCGCTGTCGACGGTTAAGTTTCCGGCGACGGTCAGAGCGCCGAAGTGGTCGTCGCCGGTGTAGCTGAGCGAGAGCGTCCCGCCGCTGCCGGTAATCGCGAGATTGCCCTCGCAATAAAAGGCATCGCCGCCGCCGGCGGCGGACATGACGGACACATTGCCGCTGTAAACCAGGCTGACGGTTTCGGAAGTGTCGCAGTTGATGTTTATTGCCTCGCCTGTGTAGCTATCGCCCAGCGTCAGGGTGTCGGTGTTGGCCGTCCATGTCCAGCCTTGGCCGGAATCGTCCTGCGAGAGGTCGACATCGGTCTCACTGCCGATGTCCATTGTGCCGGTCGCCGCCGCAACCGCGGGAACCGCCGCCAGCGGCAGCAGGGTCAGCACCAAGCACAGGCCCATGAGCAGGGACAGGATTTTGCTTGTTTTTTTGGATTGCATAGTAGAATACCCCCCTTTTTAAACTTATCTCTATTTTATCATGCCGGAGGCATAGAAATGCGAATAGTATTCAAAATTTTACTTTTCAATTTATTCCAGAGATATGTAAGAAAAGCGGTAGCCCGTCCCGTATTCGTTCGTTATGGCAATCGCCGTATGGTCGGTAACGGACAGTTTCTTGCGGATGTGGTAAATATGCGTCTTGACGGTGCGGGTATCGTCAGTGGCGGGCATATTCCAAACCGCTTCGTACAGTTTTTGCGCAGAAACGCCGCGCCCCTCGTTCCGGACGAGCGTAAAGAGCAGGGCAAATTCTTTCGGCTTCAGCTTCACGTCCGCTCCGTCCATGTAGGCCCGCCCGGCGAGAATGTCCAGTTTCAGCGGCCCCCGTTCTATCACCTGCTCCGGGGTTTGGGCCGCCAGAGCCGCCTGCGTTTTTTTCCGGTTTTCCTGTTCCTGGCGCCACATGACCTTGACCCGGGCGACGAGGATATCCACGTTGTAAGGTTTGGGAATATAATCGTCCCCGCCGGCCTCCAGCCCGCGCAATATGTCCCTGTCCTCGCCCCGGCTGGAACAGAACAGCACCGGCGCGGCGCAGAGCGTTTTACATTCCGGCAGAAAGTCCAGGCCGTCGCCGTCCGGCAGCAGGATGTCCAGCACCACAATATCAGGGGAATGGGTTGCCAAAGCCTCCCGCGCCCCGGCGAGCGTTTCCGCGCCCACCGTGTCGAAACCCGCGGCCATAAGCCATTTCTCGTTTAAGCGCAGCACGTCTTTGTTGTCCTCCACCATGAGTACAAGCGGCCTGGGGCAATTCACAATGCACGATTCACAATTCACAATTATTCACCTCTTGAAGTTTTGACTATGCTCATCAGTATTTTGATTATTTCTTTGCTATCGGTATTGATGCTTTGGAATTCGCTGTCCGACAGATAATCGGTTTCGTTCAACTTTTCATATTCGTCCCCTTAATTATGCATTGTGCATTGTGAATTGTGAATTGGCAATCTGAACCATACCGCCGTACCCTTGCCCGGTTCGCTTTCCAGGCCGATTTCGCCGCCGTGCGCGGCAATCAGTTTTTTACAGATAAAAAGCCCCATGCCGCTGCGCCCGGTGACCCCGCTTGCGCGCTCAATGTAGCGCAAAAAAACCTGTTCCCGCACTTCCGGGGCCATTCCCTCACCGTCGTCGGATACGCGGACTGTCTGGAAACCGCCCCCTGCCGACAGGCTCATGGTGATGACGCCCTTGGCGGTATGCCGGGCGGCGTTGGACAGGAGGTTGAGCAAGACCTGTTCGATCGCGTCCGCGTCGGCGGGAATATCCGGCAGGTCGCCCGGGATTTCCAGCACGAGCCGGGTCCCGCTTTCGCGGAGCGCGTTAAAAATCGCGTCGGCGGCCCGGGAGAGCAAAGCGGCGAGGGAAAGCGGTTCCCGCCGGATTTTCATGGCGCCGGATTCGATGGCCGTCACGTCCAAAAGCTGGCTTACCATGCGTTTCAGCCGTTCGCCCTCGCTCCTGATCCGGCCCTGGTCAAATTCCATTTCCGGCACGTTCAGCGGTTCCTTTTGCAGCTCGCTCAGGGTGTCGAGCGCGTAGTTGATGATGACGGTAAGCGGCGTTTTCAGTTCGTGGGATATGTTTTGCAAAAATTCCGTTTTCAGCTTATCCAGTTCGTCCAGGCGCTTTTGCCGGCTGTCGTAAATCCGCATATACAGCGTCACCACGGTAAGCAGGAGAAACCCGGCGACAGCGCCGCCCGTGAGCACGTCGAGCATATAGTCCAGCTCCGTCGCGAACCGGTTCACGCTGTCGGGGAAATGGTAGGCGGCCAGGAAACAGGCCGTGTAGAGCGCAAACTCCAGCGCGAGAAAGACCGCCCTGGTTTTGCCTTCCAGCATGATCGCCGTGAACATGAGGGCGAAGATGAAAAAACCCGGCATACCGCTCCGGTAGCCGCCCGCGCTGAAAAACAAAAGCGGGAAAAGGATGATGAAGGTGAGAACGACGGCAATGACAAAGCCGGCGCGGTAGTTGTTCGTCCGGCGGGCGAAAATAAAGCAGCCGAGGCCGATCCCCGTACCGATGAGGTTGAGAACGATATTGGCCGCCCCCGCGTGGGTGAAGAGCGCGGAGAGGGCGGTAATCACGCCCGCCGCCATGCCCGCGAAGGCGAGCAAGTGAAAGGCCTGGACGCGGAGGTCAAGGCTGGGATCGAAGTAAGGAGAAATAAACCGCTTCGCGGTGTCCTTCATGGCTGGGGAGGCGGCGAGAAGCGCGGGACAGAGGGGGAAATAAAACGGGCTATGATAAACTCCGCGATGCCGGCCGCGTCGTCCAAGGCGAAACAGGGTTTATCCGCCGTCAGGTCCGGGATATCGGTCGCCACGGCCAAGAGCAGATCCCGGTCGCTGACGATGGCGTCCCCCCTGGCGCGGCGCACCACTTCGATCCGGGGCAGCGGGCCGGCTTTGAATCCCTCGACCAGAATAATATCCACATCTTCCAGCAATTCCAGCACGGCGAGCAGATCTTTTCTCGTTTCCGTTTTTTGGATCAGGGCGTATTGCTCCCCGGAAACGATGGCCGTGGCCCGCGCTCCCGCCTGGGTGAAACGCCAGGTGTCCTTGCCCGCGTGATCGATCTGAAAGCGGTGGGCGTCATTCTTCACCGCGCCGACGCGCAAGCCGCGCCGCGTCAGTTCCGCGATCAGTTTTTCCAGCAAAGTCGTTTTCCCCGTGCCGGAAACGGCGGCGACAATGGACAGGGCCGGAACGCCGCTCATGGCGCCTCTGGGGCGGGGGGCCCGTTCTCCCCTACTTGATCCGCCTTCAGGCTGACCTTCTGCCCGGAGCCGTGATGGCCGCCGCCCTGGCCCATAACGGCTTTTTCCAGCGCCACCCCGTCTTTGATCGTATAACCGGCCAGCTCATACACGCCGTGCCGGAAAAGAACCGGCGCCATCGGCGTGGCGGGGCCGACGAGCGTCACCCGCGCCCCCCGGGCCAGCGCCAAGTAACGGGGCAATGTTTTTTCGAGCAAAGTGTAGGCGGAGATGAAGACGAAGTCGCTGTCCGGCAGGAGAAAATCCGCCGCCTGCTCCGGATAATCGCCGTCCTGCGGCTCGAATTTTTCGATGACGGACAGACGGCAGACAGGGGCGAACAACTGATCCAGGTAGGGGAAATGACCGATAACCGTCACCTTTTTCCCTTGGATATCGTTCTGCCTGGCAATAAAAGGATCTTGGCTTCTGTCCTCCACATGCCGGGATTCCGGGATATGGACGCCGCAGGAGCGCAGCAGGCCGATCTCGTTGTAATAAGCGTTGATAGCGGCCAGGCCGAGGCCGGCCTCAATAAAATTCCATGATTTGACCCCGGCGGCCAGGTCGCGCAGTCTCATGCCCGCTTCGCGCCGGGTGAGGAGTTCCGGCCGCCAGTCCCAGCGCAAAGTATGCGCCAGACCGTAGCCCGCGCCGCTGCGCACCAGCGTGTCCGTCGCGCCGCAGAGGATAAAATCCGCCGTCCGCTCCTCCGGAATCCCCTGAATCAAGTCATCGTATAAACGCCACATTAATACTCCGGTTCCAGCAGACCGTAATCCCCGTCCTGCCGGTGGTAAACGACGCAGATTTTCGCCGTCTCCGCGTCGAGAAAGACATAAAAGGCGTGACTGAGCAAGTTCATCTGCATCAGGGCTTCCTCCACCGACATCAGGCGCGCGGGGAACCGCTTCACCCGGACGACGTGATCGTCTTCCTCCTCATCGGCCAAAGCCGGATCAATCTCCGGTTCGTAGGCCAGCAGAGCTTCCTCCCGCTGGGCCTTACTCCGTTTGCGATCGATACGTTTGCGGTACTTTATGATCTGACGCTCCAGTTTTTCCACTACGAGGTCGATAGAGGTAAAAATATCGGGAGTGGCCTCCTCCCCGCGCAGAATAAAACCGCTCAGAGGCGCCGTAACTTCCACCTTCTGATTTTCCCGCTCCGCAGAAAGCACCACGCTGACATCGGCAATATCGTCAGAAAACTTTGCCAATTTGCCCACGCGCTTCTGCGCATACTCTTTCATCGTCTCGGTCACCTTAAACTGCTTGCCCCGAACTAAAACATTCATCAATCCATTACCCCCTCCGCCGCCCCGCCGACCGCACCCGCCGCCGGCGCGCGTACTTTTATCTTGAATTATTCCCCCCGCCCGGGGAGATTTCCTGCCGAAAAACCGGAAAAGTTATGCACATCAACTTGTGGAAGATGTGGATAAAAGGGAAAAAACCCGTATTTACCGCCTGTCCGCTGTGGATAACCGGATCCCTGCTCCGCGCCGGGCAACGCCGCCGGCGGCGAAAACGCTCAGTCGCCGGTCAGCTCTTCCAATTTTTCCCTGACGGCGTCATAGGCAAAATTATCGGCCTGCTCCTTCAGCCAGGGAACAAGCCCCGGGTCAGATTCATACTCATATTGGGTCAGTCGGTTCAGCGCCCGCTCCATCGCCTCGATATCGTATTCCCGACTGGCGGCCAGAAGCTCGCGCAAGAGCGAAGGCTCCGGCGCCCGGCGCCTGGTTTTGCCCCCGTCGTCGCCGTCCAGGGAGCGAAACAGTGCTTCCAGCCCGGCCAGCAGTTCTTCCGTCGCTTGAATAAAACCTGCGTTATTATTCAGCACATAGTCCAGGTCACCATTTTTGCCGGCGATCTCCAAGTTTTCCGCCAGTTTCCCCGCCGCGTCGGCGTTGACGCCGTAACAGCTGCCCTTCAGCCCGTGAATCAAAATCACGTAATCCGCCAGAGTTTCGGGCGAAACGGCCCGCAGTCTGTCCAGCGCAGCAGGCATGTTTTTGACAAACACGCGCAATATGCGGGCGTAGACCTCGGCGTTGCCGTTAAAACGCTGCAAGCCGCGGGCAAAATCCATGCCGGGGAGATCGGCGCTCCGCAATATTTCAGCCATAACTGTTTTATCCATAATGTCCGCCGCCTTTCTCTTGCTAATTTTATAGTAACTATTTACCTACTTATTTACTTATTTTGCCTGCTTCATGAGACGACCGGCAGGCCTCGACAATATTCTCAATCTGCGCCAGCGTCGCCTCCGCCCAGGGGTACTCAAAAAGGTACTCGCCCCCCCAGGCGAGGAGGGCCTTTTTCTGTCCGGCCAGCAGGTCATAGTAGTCGCAGGCGAACGTCCCCTGGCGCACGTAACAGCTGCCCCGGTTGGAGACCAGAATATTAAGGCCCCGCTCCTTAAACACCGTATGCAGGTAAGCCACCGCCTTGCGGTAAAGCTGCTTGACATGTTCGTCGTAACGCCGGTCGTCCCAGAGTACGTTCACGGCCATCTCCATCGTGACGGTGCCGCGCTTGTCCACGAGCAGGGCCAGCAATTCCTTGGCCTTCGCGTTCTTAAAATAGATGGGCTGCCCCGCGACGAACACGTCAAAACGACCGAACGTGCGCATCTCCACCGGCGGAGTCTCGCCCGACAGCAATCGGGCCAGCGCTCTGCCGACAGTCTCGGCGGAAAGCGGCCGCAGCCAGTAGGCGGCGCTGCGAGCCTGCACGGCGTCCAAGGCGTGGTCGTCCGTGGAAGCGATCAGCGCCAATTTCATTTTTTCCTGCCGGCAGACCAAGGAGCGCAGCGTCAGAGGCACGTCGCTCAGATCATCCAAATCAAGAATCAATAAATCAGGCGGGTTGTTGATCACATGGACAAGACCGCTGTTGTGGCTGGCAAAAACGCGAACGGGGTGTTCCCCCTCCTGAGCCGCGCAACAGACGGTCAGGAGGCGGAGCGTGTCCTCCCGGGGAGAAATGATCGCGATATCCATAGCCGGCCTATCTCTCGTCGTCTTCCCGCAACTGCTTCACCTTCAGCTGCACCTGGCGCTGGTAAATATAACTGCAGAGGAGAGCGTCGGCGTGCGGTACAAGCGAATCGAGGCGGCAGCCGTAATTTATCAAGCCCTCCTCGCCGGGATCCCGGCGCAGTACGGTAAAAAAGAGAGGAAAGGGCACGACGGGAACCGTGAGCGAACCGCGCATCCCGTTGTTAAATTCATGTTTCGAGGCAAACATCACACCGCCGGCGGAAATATTTTTCATATCGACATTAATGCTCTTGCCGAAATCGACCCAGTTCTTGTCCTTGTCCTCGTAACTGGTGATTTGCCCGCTGAAATCCACTCGCACCTTCAGATTGCTGCGCCGCTCAATGCGCCCGCTCCAGCGTGTGATGAAAAAATTGGCCTGCGTGCCCGGGACGATAAAGGTCAGAATTGCCGCCGCCTCGTAAATGCCCAGCTCGCTGTACAGAAGCACGTTTACCGGCCGGTGCAGCGTGAGGCTGGTCGTGTTGAAATCCTTGAGTATCAACTGCGGCTTCATGTTTTCGTCGCTCTGCACCGTACACCACAGGCTGACCGCCAGGAGGGAGGGTTTTTCACCACCGGTGAATACCTCTGCTTTGCGGTAGATCTCCATAGCTCACCTCTCACATTGTCCGGAATGGATATTATATAGATTATAACCGAAAAACAACGGAAGGGGAATCGTTTTTTTTGCCAATGGGGAAAAGTTTTTCCGGCCTTTTTCCCCCCGCACCCTTCACTTTTTCCGCCGCCGGCCCGATATAAAAAATAGGTGAACAATATAGAAACCTGTTAAAAACATGCCCGGGAGGCGATATTTATGTTTTCCAGTGTATCCGGCACGAGCAACGCCACATCCAGCTCGTCCTCGGTCAGCAAAGGCATCGGCGGCCTGGCCAGCGGCCTGGACACGGACGAGCTCGTAACTCAGCTGACCAGCGCCACGTCCAACCGCATTGACAAACAATTGCAGGAGCGGCAAAAAGTCGTTTGGAAGCAGGAGGCTTACCGCACGGTCACGACGGCCCTCCAGGATTTCAGCAGCAAGTATTTTTCCTCTTCTTCGGCGCTGAATATTATGAGCGCGAGTTTCTTCGAGCAGTACACCCTGCAGTCCTCCTCGAGCAAGGTGGCCCTGTCCGGCGACCTGGGGAAGGCGAACAATGTCCAGATTGTTTCCATTGACCAGCTGGCGGCGAAAGCCCAGGCCTCGTTCGATGTGTCGAAAAAGATCACGTCTGAGATAGACGTGAACAAATTGATTGACTCCAGCAACGCCGGCAAAAAGATTACGCTCTATCTCGACGGAACCCTAAAGGAACTGACGCTGAACGCGGCTGGGAGTACTAACACCGACCAGATTTTGGCGGATTTTAACGACCAGCTGAAAGACGCTTTCGGCACATACGATGGGTCGAGGCAAGCCGTCAAGGCGAATGTTAGTGGTGGCCCGGGAGCATGGAGCCTTGAGGTCGAGGTGGCCGATCCCTCCTCGGTCTTTGCCGTCCACGCGGCGGATCCCGGAGTATTAGGGACGGGCGGCGTGTTTAAGGATCTCCTGCCCAATATGATGAACAAGCACTCCATCAACGACGCGTTGTCGGACTTCGGGGTAGCCGGACCTCAAAGTCTGGAAATCAACGGCGTGAGCATCAATGTCGCGGATGATACTACTACGCTGGCCAGTCTGATGCGGCAGGTGAACTCCAGCGGCGCCGGCGTGACGATGAGCTTTTCCCAGGCGTCGGGACAGCTTACCCTTGTCTCCAACAACAGCGGCGCCACCGAGGCCATCAAAATAAGTGGTTCGCCTCTGGCGGCGGCCCTGTTCGGCACAAAAGCCGGTGGCGGGAGCTCCGGCATAACAAGTACTTCTGCAGCGATAGAAGTGGCGCGCGGGCAGAACGCCCGGGCCGAGATTTCAGTGAACGGCGCCACCATGTTGGTGGAGCGGGCGAATAACTCTATCGATATCGACGGCCTGGTCATCGAATTCAAGGATACCCTTGCCGCCGCGGACGGGCCCATTACCTTCAGCGCCAGCCTGGACACGGAAGCGGTCACGGCCCGGGTGAAGGAATTCATCGAGCAGTACAACGCCGTGGTCAAGCTGATCAACGACCAGGTCTTGACCCGCCCGGATCGCAATTACCAGCCCCTGACGGACGCCCAGAAAAAAGAGATGAGCGACCGGGAAATCGAGTTGTACGAGACGAAGGCCAAGGCCGGCCTGCTCTACGCCGACTCGACCCTGAGCGGCATCGTGAGTTCCATGCGCGTCGCCCTCTACTCCGTGACCCAGGGCGTCAGCGCTGTGATGGGGGAGATCGGCATCCAGACCGCTGATTACAAGAAGCACGGGCAGCTGGACTTCGACGAGACCAAGTTCCGCACCGCCCTGGCCGACGACCCGGAAAAAATCAAGTCCCTCTTTACCACCCAATCGACCGTGGCTTACAATCCGGAAGCCGCTTACGCCGACGTGGAGAAACGTTTCAACGAATCCGGCTTTGCGGCCCGTATCTCCGACATCCTGCAGCGGGCGGCCACGACGAGCAACCCGAAAGGCTCGCTGCTGGAAATTGCCGGCATAACAGGCGACCGCACGGACACGAGCAACAGACTGACGACCCAGCTGGCCTCGATTGACACGAAGATCATTCAGCTGCAGGCCAAACTGGCGAAGGAGCGGCAGCGCTACTGGAACCAATTTACCGCGCTGGAAAAATACATCCAGCAGATGAATACCCAGAGTACCGCCCTGTTCGGCGACTACAGCTCCCAGTGATAAAAACGCGAGGAGAAACCATACCATGCCGGCAACCAATCCCTACCAAAACTACAAGCAGCAGGCGGTCTACAATATGACGCCGCCGGAACTCTTGCTCTTGCTCTATGACGAACTGGTCAAACGCATACACCTGAGTATGGGCGCGCTGGAAAAACAGGACGTCGGCGAGGCGCACCGCCATTTGCTCCGCGCCCAGGACATTGTCCGCTACCTGTCCGTCACCCTGAAGGACGGCTACGAGATCTCCGAGCCGATGGACAAGCTGTATGATTATTTCCTGCAGCGGCTGGTGCTGGCCAATGTGCGCAAAGATCGGGCGGTGCTGGCCGAGATTCTGCCCATGATCGAAGAACTGCGCGAGGCTTGGCGCCAGGCCGGCAAGAGTTACCGGGAATGACGGCATGGGCATAGAGAAAAAACTGGCTCTGCGCCGCGAGCAGTACGGACTGCTCTATAAGGCCGGCGAGGCTTTTCTGGCCCTGCAGGAGCCGACAATGGATGATGTGGAAAACTATATCCTGACCCGGGAGCGTTGTGTCCTCACGCTGCAGGCCGAACCGATCCTCACGGCCGAACACAGCCGCTGGCGGGACCTGGCCCGCGGCGCCTCCGCCCCGGCCGACGCGGAGGAGGAAGCGACAGCCCAGGCTTACGCCGAGGGCAAGGCTCTGAACCAAAAAGTGCTGAATCAGGATCAAGCCGTACTCATGCGTCTCCGCTGGCTCAAGCGCAAGCACGCGGGGACGCCGGAGCCGGAACCGGCGCGGCGCAAGGCGGAAGCCTATACGGAACAGCCCGGCGCTCAGACCGGACGGATTTACGACCGTCTGCGCTGAGAACTGAGAGCTGAGAGCTGAGAGCTGAGTGCTGAGAAGTAAAGATTACAAAGACAGGGTGATGATGATGAAAATCGATGGCGTGGGCGGCCCGCATTATCAGAGAAAAACAGCGGAGCAAAAAAGTCCGCCCCCCACAGGCAGAGTTGCGCGCCAGGATCAGCTGACCTTGTCGGCGGACGCTTGGAAGGCGGCCGAAGACACGCGGCTGGAAAGCGTGAAAAAGCAGGAGCGTCTCGATGGCATCAAGGCCCGGGTGGAGGATGGAACCTACTCCGTACCCGGAGAGTTTTTGGTGGACGCCATCCTGCGCCGCGCCGATCTCGGGGCGGGTCGGGTCCAGGTATGAGGAATTATTTAGATTTTTTAGAACATTATTGTGATTTCTATGACGACTTGGTGTTGCTCGAAAAAGAAAAAGTCAGCGTTATCGTGGAGAAAAAGCCTTTTTTGCTGGAAGCAATCATCAAAAAGGAAGAGGCCGCCGTCATGAAGGCGCAGGGCCTTGAGATCAAGCGGCGGGACATGCAGGCGGCCCTGGGGGCGCCGGAGCGGACTCTGCAGCAAATCATTGATACCCTTGAGGGGGAGGACTTGCTCCGGGCCCGTCGTCTGCGCGACCGTTTGCGCGGGGCGGTGGAAACCCTGCGGGTGATGAACCAGACCGGCGCGGATGTGATCGTGGGGCGGCTGAAACAAATCGAAGGCGTCATCAGGGAATTGGGCGAGCAGGCCGCAGCGGGGCAGACGCTCATGAACCGTTCTGTTTGAGTTAATACGAATCCGGAGGAAAAGACTATGGTCAGAGCGACCTTTCAGGGCATGTACACATCGCTCAGCGGCATTATCGCCAGCCAGGCGAACCTGGATGTTACCGCCCAAAATTTAACCAATATCCTGACGACCGGCTACACGCGCCAGCGGGCCGACCTGCTCGCTATCGGCGACGCGGGCCTTTATTCCCATATCGCGAACCCGCAGGCCATCCATATCGGCCAGGGCGTGAACGTGTTCAACACGAGCCAGCTGCGCAACGCGGGCTATGACCTGCGTTACCGCGAGGAGAACACGAAGTACGGCTATTATGAGACCAGACTATCCGGCCTGGACGACCTGGAGCGCGTACTGGACGAGATCTCCCGTTCCGAGAGCGGCGGCGGCATCCAGGATCAGCTCCTCTCTTTTCTCGACAGTCTGAACGGCATCGCCGACAAGGCCAGCGACAAGGACTATAGCGTGATCGCCCGCAACGAGGCCGCCAAAATAACCCAGCTCCTGAACGAGCAGAGCCGGGAACTGCAAAAGATCTATGACCAGCAGTACGAGGATTTCAGCGTTACGGTGGGAAAAATAAACACGCTGCTCAAGAGCGTCTCCGAGCTGGACAAGATGATCCACAAAGACGAGACTTACGGCAATTCCTCCCACGAGCTGAAGGATATGCGCAATGTCCTCTTGGATGAGCTGGCGGGCTACCTGCCGATAGAATACACGCCGACGGCTTATTCCGACGATATGGTCAAACTGATGCGCGACACGCTGCCGCATGAAAACGATCCTTACCCGAACGCCGCTGATAATATAGAGTATTCCGTCAGCATTGTTACTTACGACGCCACCGGGGCCAAGGTGCTTCTGCCCCTCGTGCAGAACAACGGTAATTACGTAACGCTGAACCTGGAAAAATACACCGCTTATTCAGGGGAGACTCTGCCGCGGCTGAAGCTCGACTATCCCACGCCCAGCGGCATGTATGAGCCCGGCGATCCGACATCGCCGATGGACGGCCAGAGTTACTCCCTGACGGCGGATCAGCTGGACCCGGTGTCTCTGCCCACGGACGCGACCTTGAAAGTCGCCGTCACAAGCGGTTCGGTGGGGGGATACCTTGACCTGCTCTCGGGCGACGGCAATTTCGGTACGGCGGAAGCGGATAATTACGGCGTCCGATATTACCAGAAAATGATCGACGCCTTCGCTCAGACATTTGCCAATGAGTTGAACGGTATAAATACGAACCCGACTCCCCCGCCAACGTGGCCGGCTTTATTTACAACGGACGACGGCGTCACGACGACGGGTATTACCGCCGGCAATATCTCGGTCTCTACCGCCTGGAACGCCGATGCCGGCGCCCTGAAAACGACTGCGGTAGCGACGCCGCTGGGGGAAGAGAATGACAAGATCCTCGAGATGATTGCTTTATTTGACAGCAAGAACATCAACTTCTCCGGCACGGATATTTCCGGCACTCCGATAACGCTCTATACGGGCGGGATCGTGTCCTACCACGCCAATCTCGGCGTCACGCTGGGCATAGACAAGAATACCGTTTCCAATTTGTCCGCCACGTACAAACTGAACGTGGACAACCTTGATTCTTACCGGCAATCGGTTTCCGGCGTCGATGAAAACGAGGAAGCCGCCAACATGCTGATGTACCAGAAAGCCTATTCCGCCGCCGCCCGTATCCTGACGGCCATGGACGAGATGCTGGATCTGGTGGTCAACCGCATGGGTATCGTGGGCAGGTAGCCGGGTGGAATAATTTATTTATTTATTTATCAATTTTACGGGAGGTGCGGCAAAAATGCGCGTAACATCGGTCATGATGGGCAAATCGTACCAGACCGGCCTGAATAAAACGCAGGCGGCCTTAAACGACGCGTCCGCGACCATGAACAACTATCGAAAATTCCAGACCATCGCTGACGACCCGGCCGCCGCGTCGCGGGCTTTCCAGCTGCGGCAGGAATACAGCAAGCTGGAAACATACAAGAAAAACGCGGAGAACGCCCAGGGACGCCTGGACACGGCGGACACCGCCCTGCAGGACGTACTGGCCATGCTGAACACGGTCAAGGAGCGGATTGTTTCCGCGGCGAACGGCGTCTGGGGAACGGACGAGCGGGAAATCATGGGGGAAGAAATTCGGGCCACCGAGAAGGCAATCGTGCAGAACCTGAATCTTTCCTTTACCGGGCAGTATGTTTTCGGCGGCACCCAGGCCGGCGACCCGCCGCTGACGATCGGCGCCGACGGAATGATACGTTTTCAGGGCTGGCCGCTGGAGGACGACGGAGTGACCTTTTTCCCTTCGAACCCCTCGAATCCGCCTTTCAACACGGTCATGCAGGATATGATGGATCAGAGAGTGCTGGTCGATTTTGGCTACGGGATAGACCCGAGCAATCCCGCCTCCGGCTTTGACGTCAGTCTGTCGGCAGCCCGTTTTCTCGGCTATGGTACAGACAGCGACGGCGATCCGACGAACCTGTACAATTTGCTGGAGACGATTGCGACGAAACTGGCTGATCCGACCTTCACCCAGAGCGACTTCGCGCCGTACCTGGACAAATTCAATACGGCTCACCAGAATTTTCTGACCAATGTCACGGACATGGCCGCCAAGTCGCAGACGGTGGAATACGCCTTGAACCGGGTGGAAGACAGCCTGCTGGCGACGGCGGAAAAACAGAATTACGTGGAAGCTATCGACCCGGCGGAAGCGGTGTTGGAATGGAAATGGCAGGAGTTTGCCTACCGTTCGGCCCTCTCCATCGGTCAGCAGATTCTGCAGCCTTCTTTGCTTGATTATTTAAGTTGACGGGAGGGGATTGATATGCAACCGCTGCTGAAAATACAGACCATACCGGTGACGCTGACCGTTAATGTTCAGCGCGCCAAGCTGGAAGTTTCACAGGCGGAAGCCAGCGTGGACATCACGCGGGAGCGGGGCGGTTTCACGGTTACCAGTGAGCCCATCCAATTGCAAATCGACAGTTCCGAATCGAGAGCCAGCACGGGGCTTAAAACCGTGTACCGGGCGATTTCCGAGGCGGCGAAGCGCGGCGTGCGCCTCGGCTATGAAGGCGTGGGCCGCATCGCCGAGGACGGCAATTTTATGATGGATATTCAGATCAAGAGCAACACGATCCCGGCGCTGGCCGCCCGCAGCATTGACAACAGTCTGCCGAATATGCAGATGGCTTTTATCCCGTCCGAGGGGCCGGATATTTCCTGGGATCCGCCGGAACTATCCATGTCCTACGCCATGGACAAGCTGAATTTTGACTGGCGGACGCAGAATCGGCCGGAACTGCAATTCATCCCCGGCGATATCGAGATCGAGGTGGAGCAGTACAGCAAGGTGGTGATCGAATACTTGGGCGAGCCTATGTATGTGCCGCCGAGCGCGGCGCCGGGCGCCAATCTGGAGACATGGGCGTGAGCGTGGAAACGCGGTCGGAAGAGACAGTGCAGATTGCGACGGTGGATCACGGCGTAGTCGAAGTACGGAGGGACAGCGTGTTCCGTTTTGCGGGCGGTCTGTTTGCCTTTGAACACGAGCAGGAATTTGTTATCATCGACTATGACTTTGCCGCTCCGGACAGCCCGATCAAATGTCTGCAAAGCGTATCGGGCGCCGTGAGTTTCACGATAATAGATCCGTTTTGTTTTCTGCCCGAGTACAAGCCCGTTGTGCCGGAAGAGGGAAAAAAAGACCTGGAATGTACGGACGAGGCCGACCTGCGTTATTTCGTCATAGCCGTGGTATCACGGCCTATCCGGGATACGGTGGTCAACTTGCTCTGTCCGATCGTGATCAATATAAAAAACCGGCTGGCGGCCCAAGTAATCTTAGAAAACACGCAATATCCGATGCAATATCGGATATTCGCTTCTGAGGAAGTGAAATAATGCTGGTCATCGGGAGGAAGAAAAACGAGGCCCTGTTAATCGACGGCCGGATCGAAGTTATCGTGGCGGAAATCACCGGGGAGCGGGTGCGGCTCGCGATCAACGCGCCCAAGGATGTGGTCGTCCTGCGGCGGGAACTCTATGAAGCCGGCAATCTTAACCTCCTGGCCAGTAAACAGGCGGAAACGGCGGATTTGCGTGATTTGGCCGCGGTGTTCCAGCCCAAAAAACCGTAGACGGCCCGTTTTGCACCGCCGAAGCAGGGCGCTGGCGCCGTCTTGTTTCTTGTTTTACTTACCGGCAGGGGTCGCTTTTTCCATCACTCGATCCACAATGCCATATTCTTTCGCTTCTTCTGCGGTCATGTAATGGTCGCGATCCGTGTCCTGCCGGATGCGCTCCAGCGGCTGCCCGGTGCGTTCCGCGAGAATACGGTTCATTTTATCCTTGATTTTGAGCAATTGCCGCGTGTGAATCTCTATCTCCGTCGCCTGGCCGGACAGGCCGCCCCCGGCGATAATGGGCTGATGAATCAGGATTTCCGAGTTGAGCAGGGCCGTCCGTTTGCCGGCCGCGCCGGCCGCGAGCAGAAAAGCCCCCATGCTGGCGGCGTTGCCGATGCAAATCGTCTGAATATCGGAGCGGACATACTGCATCGTGTCGTAGATGGCCATGCCGGCGGAAATGGAGCCGCCGGGACTGTTGATGTACAAAGCGATGTCTTTCTCCGGGTCTTCCGCCTCGAGGAAAAGCAGCTGGGCCACGATGACATTGGCGACATCGTCGGAAATCGGGCCGCCGAGAAAGATAATGCGATCCTTCAGCAGGCGGGAATAGATATCGTAGGAGCGTTCGCCGCGGTTGGTTTGCTCAATGACCATCGGAATCAGGTAACTCATGACTTTAAGTCCTCCGTTTTCTTTTTTCTCCATTGTACAGCAAAGGTCAAAAAAGGTCAAATGGTTTTTGCCGCGGAGGGATAAAAATTATTCCGCCGGAAAGGTGAGGGGAATCCTGGATGAAAAAGCTATACCGGTCTAAAATCCTGCTCCTGCTTCTGGGTCTCCTCCTCGGGGCGGCGCTCGCCGCTTGCGCGGCGACAGGGCCGGGGGCCGCTGTTCCCGGCTCGCCGGGAACGGCGGTACAGCCGCCGGCCGGAGCGGCGGAAGAGACCCCGGAGCAGAACCCGGACTCCGCCGCCTCCGGCCCAGCGGCCCCCGACCCTGAGGCGGGAACCGCCGCGCCGCCCGGGTATACGGAGATTACCCTGGCCGCCGCCGGCGACGTCCTGGTTCACAACACCATTTACTTGGGCGCCTGGGACGCCGCCGCCGGCAGCTACGATTTCCGCCCCCAGTACCGCAGCGTGGCGCCGCTCCTCAGCTCCGCTGATTTCGCCGTCGTCGACCTGGAAACAACCATGGGCGGCCCCGGCTTCTCTTACAGCGGCTATCCCTGTTTCAACAGCCCGGACGAGCTGGCGGCGGCCCTGAAAGACGCCGGGATCGACGCCGTGACGGCGGCGAACAATCATCGCATGGACACCGGGCGGAAGGGCTTTTTCCACACGATCGAGACCGCGCGGGCCAGCGGGCTGGAAATATTGGGCGTGCGCGCCGCCGAAACGGAATTGCCCTGTTACATCCGGGACATCAAAGGCGTGCGCCTGGCTTTTATTAACTTTTCCTATTGCGGGCGCAGTGTGGACGGCGGCAAAAACTTCAACGGCCTGCCCCTGCCGCTCGATATGACAAACCTGGTCAACGGTTTTGTGCCGGAGGAAGGCGCGGCCGCGGCCGCAGCGGAGATTGGCGCCGTCGTCGACCGGGCGCGGGAACTGGGCGCCCGGGGTTTTATCGTTTTTTTGCACTGGGGGTATGAATACCAGCGCCAGCCCAATGATTTTCAACGGGAACTGGCCCGCCTCCTGGTCGAACAGGGCGTGACGGCCATCATCGGCGGCCACCCCCATGTTATTCAGTCGGCGGAAGTGCTGCCCGGCCCCGCGGGCGTGAGGGTACCCGTTTTTTACTCGCTGGGCAATTTTATTTCCGACCAGCGGCTCGAAACCCTGGACAATATCCATACGGAGCAGGGCATGATCGCCTGGCTTAAACTGCGCGGCTATGCGGACGGACGGGTGGAGGCGGCGGAAGCCTGGTATGACCCCACCTGGGTCATGAAACACTATGAAGGCGGCCGGAGCGTATATGCAATCATTCCCTCGCTGCCGGCCCTCGCCGCCCCCGGGGATTATCCCTTTTTGTCCGCCGCCGAACTGGAGCGGATCCGCACCGGCGTGCGCCAGACGGAGGAACTCATCCCTCCCCTGGACTTGAGCCCGCCGTAAACCTGCCGTTCTATCCTTGCGCGTCCAATATCTCTACCAGGGCGGATTTGGCGCGGCGCAAGCGAACCCGAACCTTGTTGACGGTAGTATTCAGGATCATGGCGATATCGGAGCATTTTATCTTCAGAAGATATTTTAAGGCGATGAGTTCCTGATCTTCCCGCTTGAGCCGGCTGAGGCCCCTTTCAACTATATCCCGCCCGCATTGCAGGATATCCTCATCCGGCCTTTCTTTTTTTTCGCTTCCGCTTATTAGCCGCAACACATAATCATAGTTTTCCCCGCAGACCTTTTCGACTGATTTTTCTGGAATCATTAAAACCAACTCTCCTTTTCCATAATTGCTTATATTTAGCATATTATGGATATTCTCCTTTTGTCGCTATAATCCTGCCGCCTTCGGACGACGGCGAAAAAAAATTATTAGTGACCAAAGCGGGTGAATCGGCGCCGAAAAATTATCTGCCGGGGTCGCCGAGCAATTTCTCCAGCCATGATTTTGGGCGGAGGTTCCGCCGCCGCCTGAGATCGGGCGGGGCAAGGTTCGGTATATATTCTCCGACTTGGTGCGTTTCAAAATGCCGGGCGTCGATATAAGTTTCGATATCCCGGTTGCCGGTCGGCGTAAAGACCGCGACGTCAAAGCCGGTCATATTCAGGAAGGCCGCGTACACGCAGTCTTCGAGAGCGAACACGCTATCGGCCGCCGAGACGACAAGCAGTTTGGGAACGAGGCGCGTATAGTCGAAATTCTGAATCAGGCGCAGAATATCCGGTTCCAGGGCGAGAAGAACGGCGAGGGCCGCGTATTTTTCCTCCGCCGTCAAGTTGAGAAGGCTCCCCTGCAGCAACTCCTGCATTTTTTCCAGCAAAAAATCCTGCGTGTTCGCCGGCAGGTGTTCATAGCGGTAGAGGCGATTTTTTTTCACCGCCGGCGTCAATTGGCCGTCCCGCCATAATTCCCGGGCCGCAGCTGTTTCCGCCGCTCCCGCCCGGGGAAAAAAGGGCAGGCGCGTGACCAGGTAAGTCTGTTCCGTCACCAGGGCGGCAATTCTGTCCCAGTAGAATTCCGTCAGGCCTTTTTCCACCCCGCAGATTTTGGCGAAAATGTTCGGCACCGTCACCACCCCGTCCGCCGCCTGGAAATTCGGCCGGTATTTCGCCTCCACCGGCCAGAGGAGGGCGATTTCATCGTAAGTCGTTTTCAGAGTCACGGGCCGGCTGCGCGGAAACTGGCGCTGGCGAAAGAGACTGCCGTCACTGTACAGGAGGCGATCCAATTCGCGGGAGGCGTTATAAGCCGTCGTTTCCGCCCGCAGACGCAGTTCTTCCTCCGGAAAAGGCTCCCAGGGCAGACTGCCCGGCAATTCTATCTCCCGCGCCCCGATTTCCCGCTCGCAGCGGCGGAATACCGCCGCGTCCTCTTTGTCCGGCGAGAAATACAGGACGTCGGCGCCGATTTCTTTCAGCAGCCAGAGCAAATCAATTTCCTCCGCTGTGATGGGGCCGTAATAGAGCAAGAGCGGGATCTGATCCGTTCCCGCGCCGCCGAAAAGCGCCGCGCCATAACGGGTGAGCCAGCAGGCCAGGCGCAGCCCCTCCGCTTCGCCGCTCTCCGCCCGTTCGTCCATCAGGGTGAGAAAAGCCCGCCGCGCCAGCAAAGTCAGGGTTTCGGAGCGGAAGCTCAGGCGCGCGGCCAATTCCTCCGCTCTGACCGCCCCGCCAAAAATGTCTTTTTCCGCTTCGCTCGGCGGCGGCGTGCGTAGGGTTACAAGCAGCCAGGTTTTCCCGGTGGCGCGCAGTTTTTCCCGCAGGAAAAAAAGCCGGTTCCGGTAGGCCTCCCGTTCGTCCACCCCGAAGCACAGGCAAAAAAGATTCCGTCGTTCCGGGCCGCTCCCCCCCCGGCGCTCGGCACCGGTCAGCGCCGCCGTCCAGACGTCGGTCTCCGTCAACCATTCGTTTGTGAGGACCAGACCGGCTGCTTTGTCCAGATCAGAGCGCACCGTCTCCGCCGGCACCGGAATAGAGCGCTCCGAGCCGCCCGCCGGCTCCTCCGGCTGTTCCGGCGTCCGAGTGGCAAGCGGGCGCGGCGTAAAGACCGTGCCGCGCACCAGGGTGGAAAAGCGGGCGATCGGATCGGCGGCCAGGTAACTTTCCTCATTGCAATGCGCGTAGACGACGTCGCAGCCGGCCAGAAACAGGGTGTACAGCAAGTAAAGCTCCGGGGCCGTGATTTCTCCCTCATACATCACCTTGGGCGGGTCGCCGCCGCCCGTCGCGCGCAACACGCGGCCGCAGGGCGCGGAGAGGCGGCAGAGCAGCGTTATATATGTCTGGCGCAGGGCTTCCTCGCGCATACCGCGGCCCTTGAGGAATTTGACGAGCGACCACAGCGCTTTGGCCGTCTCATGTTGCTGGGACTGCCACAATTGTGTCAGCCAGGCCGTAACATGGGCGAAGGCCATTTGCTCGGTGATGCGGGTAAAATCGCCGGTTACGGCCCGCAGACGATTCAGGTCGCCCTCCCACGGCTCCGGAACAGAAGCGGTGAACAAGTGACCGCCGGCGACGGCCAAAGCGCGGAAACGCTCAAGAAAGGCCTCCGTTCGTCCGTCCGCGTCCAGGCCGATCAGGCGGAAAAACAGGGGCTGCGGCGGCTGGCGCTCAGGCAGACTCCGCAAGACAGACTCATAATCCGGCATATTCCTCACCCCCAGTTATCCTGAATATCTTTCTTTTGCTCCCGCAACGAGTATACCAGAACATTTGCTTTTCTGCAAGAATGCTTGGGCGATGCTCCACTTCGGACACGGGAAGTCGGCGATGAACAGGAAATGGTGAAGGAGGAAAAACTCCTTATTGAAGTACCGCCGCTACTTTTGCAAGCTGTGACCTGATGCCCGAAAAGTCCTGCGTCAAGTCAAGCGTCTTGACGCTGATACCATTGCCGCCGATGATGCTATCGTTGTCCGGTGTGATGTCCTCATCGGTCTTCGCGTAGAGCAACATGCCCGAAACACTGCCGTCTTTTGCTTTGTCGGCGTTCTTGACATAGGTGTATATCTGATAGAGGTTGTGGGAGTGATACGTCTTTTTCCCGAAATGCTTCGACATGGTACGGCTGTAACATTTTGCGTCGATGATAAGCGTCCGTCCATTGTGCGTGAGATATACATCGCTTTCCATCTTCGGCATTTGCGCCGGAACTTCGGGCATATCCCAATCAATCTGCGCTTTCTTGGCTTTGAAGGCATAGTGGCGTTTGAAATACGCGAGCAGGAATCGCTCGTAGAGCGAACTCAAAGCATCATCGGTCAACCACTCACGCATTCTGTAGCCGCCGCCTGTATTCATCAGAAGTCCATCAAGCAGGAAACCGCAGACGTTTACGAGCATTGCGTATTCGGCGCCGCCTGTGCGCTGTTGCGGCACTTTGACACTCTGCACATCTGCTACGTTGTCCAGACTCGCCCGTAGAAACTTCAAGAAGTGCTTGCGCTCGTATGAAACATCGGACTGTTTGAGAAGGTGGGTTATGGCGCACTTGATAAGACGGTTGCCCGGCGTGTCTTCTGTGAACTCATCGAACTCACAGACCAAGCGATGGCGAACCATCGTCTGTTGCCTGATGGAAGTCTGTAGGTCTATCTTCCCGCGCAGATTGCTCAATTCCTCGCGTTGGCTACTATACTGACGGGGCAGTCCTCTTTTGAGTTGCTTACGCATACCGCCGATGATTATCTCGGCAAAGAGTTCATGAAGGTTGTCGAAATCCTCATTGCCCGCATAGGAAATGCCACCCGCGTTCAAAGAGCGAAAAGCATAGGCGAGCATGATGTAGATGTTTCCGACTTTGACCATCAGATTGCCTCCAGCAATTTGACCGTCCAATCTTGAACCTTATCGGTGTCGTCAATCCAGTATTCCGATAAGAGCGGCTTTATCTCGTAAATGATGATGTCCCGCAGCAGCTTGCTATCTATAGGATCCTCGGTGCAGAAATAGCTATGGCCGATTTTGTACCCGGCTCCAAGTAGCGGGTCTTTGGCAATCTCAAGGACAGGATGGGAGCCATTGCGGAAACCGGTTGCACAGATCTGTACGCGGATGGTGGCTACCACTCACCGAACCTGGACACGGGCGACGTCAAACTGCAT
>JAISWK010000043.1 GCA_031270805.1 Gracilibacteraceae bacterium | reverse complement strand
ATGTTCATGCGGGTTACAGCGGCTTGGTTCCTACCTCGGAGACTCGCCGGGTAAGTCTCCGAAGCGGCCAGTCTCAGTTGCAGAGGGCTTACCAACAGCTCGGAGACTCGCTGGGTAAGTCTCTCGCAATCCGCCCAGGGCGCGCAATCCGCGCCCCTACGGCATATACTGTGCGGGCGTATTAGCGGCCAGGATGGCCGCGCTCCCAGAAGACTCCGCCCTACTAATCCCTAATCCCTAATCCCTCTCCCAATTGTGAATTGTGCATTGTGCATTGTGAATTGTAATTCCCCTTGACATTCGGGCCAAAGCGCGATAAACTTAAATAGAAAAACCCTCAACAGACTGATGTTTGCCGAGGGATGTTTTTCCTTTATTTCCATCATTGAACGAGACTTCCTGCGGTGGGGAATTCCAAGCTGCCGCCGCAGGTTAGCCGTGTAAACCCCGGATATTTCCGGTATAAACAGACAAATATTGGCGGAGCGGATTTGCACTATATCTTCAGTCAGGAACTGCGACGGAACGCAGTTGTATTGCCTGCGCGAAATCGGCTTTTCCTCGCAGTCCGCCGCAAGAGCCCAAAGAACAGGAGGCTTGTTTCATGATCAACTTAGCAACTTTTATTATCAACCCGTTTACACTGATGTTCGTGTCGGTCGCCCTGGGTCTGTATTTTGGGAAAATCAAGTTTGGCAGATTCAATTTCGGCGCCTCAGGCGCTTTGTTTGCCGGTTTGTTTCTCAGTTGGCTGGTTTGGCATTTCGGCGCGCGTATACCGGTCGGCGATCCGTCTTACGCGGCTGTCCGCGGAGTGTTGGATGAGAGCATCGTCTCCAGCGACTTCTTCGACCTTTTTCTCATCGTCTTCGTGGCGGCGGTCGGGCTGGATGCGGGGCGGGAAATTTTTCACGTCGTAAAAAAATATGGCGCCCGCTTCGCTGTTCTTGCCATATTGACCGTAATGGTGGCCAGCGCCGTGACCTACGGCATGACCCTGGCGCTCTCAAGCAAAGGCGACGCCTCGCCGTTCCGGGTCGCCGGTGTACTCACCGGGGCCTTGACCAGTTCACCCGGTCTGGCGGCGGCATTAGAAACGGTGGGAACCGAAACAAAGCAGATAGGGGAAAGATACGCGCAAGCCGGAATCGAAGAAAAACAGGAAATACTGGATTACATTTCTATGGGGGAAAAAGTCTTGCATCCAGCGGACATTCCGGCTCTGACCGAGGAACAAGTCATGAGGTATTCGGAACGCGCGTCGGCGGACGTCGGCATCGGCCACGCGATCGGATATCCTTTTGGCGTCTTAATCGTGATTATCGCGATGACCTTCTTTCCGAAGCTGTTTCGGATAAATATTGACGAGGAGTGGAAACGCTACGAGACGGAGCTGCGCGGCAAAAACGCCGAAATAACGCCAAAACCCGAAGGCAAGTTCAGTCTGCCCAGCTATTTTCTCGTCATGGTCATAGGCTATTTCTTCGGCGCTATTGCTATTCCGCTGGGTCCCATGGGTGATTTTTCCCTGGGTTCGGCCGGCGGTGTTCTGATTATAGCCCTTGTGCTGAGTTCCATCGGAAAAATCGGCCCGCTGAATTTCAGGATGGAAGAAAAATACCTTGTCTTCCTGCGCGAATTTGGTTTGTGTTTTTACCTGGCCATTGTCGGGTTGCGCTACGGCAGTGAAGTGGTGAGGTCCCTGTCGGAATCCGGCTGGAACCTTGCCCTGATATCCGTCGTCATCGCTCTCGTCGCCGCGATGTTCAGCCTTTTGCTTGGAAAGTACGTTTTCAAAATCAATTGGATTCTGCTTTCCGGGGCCATCTGCGGCTCAATGACAGCCACGCCCGGTCTGGGCGCCGCGATAGACGCGCTGAAAAGCGAAAAACCCGCCGCCGGCTACGGCGCCGCCTATCCCTTCGGACTGCTGACGACGGTCGTCGTTTGTATTGTTTTGCACAAACTTCCGATGTGAGCTCTTCCCTGAAACAATTATCAGCAGCGACTACGGCAGGGGCGCTCGCCCCTGCCGCCGTTAAACCGCCCACCGCGCGCAAAAAACTGGACAGCGCCGCTTTTCTATGATATTATACTTATGACAGAGGTCGTTGGCGGGGTGTAATTGTCTGAATTATATTTCTTTTTCTTTTTCTGCCTGCTCCCTTGTGAAATCAGGAAATATCTATATAATTAAGTGAGAACAATTCTAAAGAGATTTGAGAGGAGAAAAACATGCGGGCTGTTAAAGTGGCGGACAATATCTGGTGGGTAGGGGCGGTGGACTGGGATACCCGAAATTTTCATGGATATTCCACCTCGCGCGGATCCACGTACAACGCCTACTTAATCGTTGACGACAAAATAACTCTGATCGACACGGTGAAGGCGCCTTTTTTCCCGGAGATGATGGCGCGCATTGCGGAAATTGTCGATCCGGCCAAGATAGACATTGTGATTTCCAACCATGTCGAGATGGATCATTCCGGGGCCTTGCCGCTCTTGATGGAAAAAATACCCAATGCACCTGTCTACACCTCGCCCCAGGGGGAAAAGGGTCTGCGCGCCCATTACCGGAAAGACTGGGATTTTCGGGTGGTCAAAACCGGAGACGCGCTGCGTACGGGCCGGTACAGCTTCAGCTTCGTCAGCACGCCGATGGTGCATTGGCCGGACAATATGCTGACCTACTGCCCCGAAGCGAAAATCCTCTTTTCCAACGACGCTTTCGGCGAACATCTGGCTTCGGCGGAGCGCTTCGCCGACGAGGCCGCCCTGGGAATCGTCGAAGAAGAAGCGGCCAAATATTACGCCAATATCGTCATGCCTTACGGGGCCCAAACCCAGAAAGCGCTGGCCGGAGCGGGCGGTCTGGACATTGAGCTTATCGCCCCCAGCCACGGCTTGATCTGGCGCCGGGATATAGAGACGATCATCGGCTGGTATCAGAAATGGTCGGCCGACCGGCCGGAAAACAAGGCGGTCGTGGTCTACGATTCCATGTGGCACTCCACGGAAGCCATGGCTCTGCGGGTTGGCGACGCCCTGGAACACGCCGGCGTGCCGGCGAGGATGTGCAATCTGAAAACGACGCATATTTCGGACATCATGACGGGCGTCCTCATGTCCAGATTTGTTTTCGTCGGCTCGCCCACGCTGAACAATGGGATCATGCCCACAGTCGCCCAGTTTCTCACCTATTTGGCTGGGTTGGCCCCGAAAAACCGCGTCGGCTTCGCTTTCGGCTCGTATGGCTGGGGTGGGCAGAGCGTGGGGATTATTGATAAAATCCTCCGCGACGCCGGGATGGAAGTGCTGGACAGCGTGCGCCTCCAGTATATTCCGGACGAGGAACAGCTGCGCTCGTTGAGTGAGCATGTGCAAAAAGGTCTGCGTCCGTTTCTGGGCGCAAACGGTTGAACGAGACTGTCTGTGGCGAGTTCATTGATAAATAAAAGCAAGGAGCAATCAGTGTGTCCAATTTTTCGGAACTTGGGTTGAGCAACCCGCTGGAGCGGGCGGTGGCGGTGATGGGCTTTGAGGAAATGACTCCTATTCAGGCTCGGGCCATACCGCTGGCCATGCGGGGCGAGGATTTTATCGGCCAGGCCCAGACCGGCACCGGCAAAACGGCCGCCTTTGGTATTCCGCTTATGGAAAAGATACGGCCGGAAACAGATTATGTCGCGGCTTTGGTCGTCACGCCCACCCGCGAGTTGGCTATCCAGGTGGCGGAGGAATTAAACCGCATCGGCCAGTTCAAGCGGATTCGGACTTTGCCGATTTACGGCGGGCAGGATATCGAGCGCCAGATCCGCGCTCTGCGCAACAAGCCGCAGATTGTGGTCGGCACACCCGGCCGCTTGATGGATCATATGCGGCGGCTGACCTTGCGGCTGCAGCGGGTTGAAACCGTCGTCCTGGACGAGGCGGATGAAATGCTTAGCATGGGTTTTGTGGAAGACATTGAGACGATCTTGCGGGAAGTGCCGACGGAACGGCAGACGATGCTTTTTTCCGCGACCATGCCCCGGGCCGTGCAGGAACTCAGTCGGCGTTTTATGCGCAGCCCGACCTATATCAGCATCCAGCCCAAGGAAGTCACCGTGCCGAACACGGAGCAGCAATACATCGAATTGCCGGAAAAACTCAAATTTGACGCCCTGTGCCGCCTGCTGGACATGCAGTCGCCGGAAGCGGCCATTGTCTTCGGGCGCACGAAGCGGCGCGTGGATGAATTATATGAAGCGCTGAGCAAGCGCGGCTACTCGGCGGAAGGCATCCACGGCGATCTGGCCCAAACGCGGCGGGACAGCGTCATGCGCCGTTTTCGCCAAGGCGTCGTGGATATTCTCGTGGCGACGGACGTGGCGGCCCGGGGCTTGGATATCAGCGGCGTCACGCATGTTTATAATTTTGACGTGCCCCAGGATCCGGAGAGTTACGTCCACCGGATCGGGCGCACGGGGCGGGCCGGCAAAAGCGGCCTGGCCGTCACATTTGTCACGCCGCGGGAAATGGGCCATCTGCGCCTGATTGAAACCATTACGAATAGAAAAATGAAACGCCGGCCCTTGCCCTCCACGACCGACGCGCTGCAGGGCCAGCTGCGTCTTACGGCGGAGCGCCTGCTGGAAACAGTGGCCGCGGGACAATATTTTGATTATCAGCCGCTGGCGGAAGAACTGCTGGAAGGATCGGATTCCGTCACCTTGCTCTCGGCGGCTCTGAAAATGCTAACGAAGGAACCGGACGCCACGCCGATCATTTTAACGGAGGAAGCGCCTTTAGCGGGACGGCGGCCGCACACCTCCTCCTTCAGCGGCGGGCGGCGCCCCAACTACGGGCCGCGGCGGACAGAGCGGGCCGAAGCTTCCGGCTACAGGAGGGATCAGGGATACCGGCCGCAAAGGAAAAGATAATTATGAAAGTGCATGTGGCAAGACAGCCGATTTTTGATGTTAAACGCGAATTGCGCGCCTACGAGCTGCTGTACCGCGACGAAGGTTCGTCGGCTTACCGGGAAGGCACCGACGGGAACAGGGCGACGCGGGCTGTGGTGGCCGACGCTATCACCGCTTTCGGGATGAACAATTTGACCAACGGTAAATATGGTTTCGTTAATTTTACGCGCCCGCTCCTGATGGGCGCGTTACCCTCTTTGCTCAATCCGAACGAATTTGTCATCGAAATACTGGAAGATGTGGAAATAGACAGCGAATTACTGGCTCAGATTGAATACCTGAAACAGCAAAAATACATTCTGGCTCTGGACGATTATATCGGCGTCGTCCAGAATGATGAAATATTTGATTATGTCAGCATCGTCAAGGTGGATTTCCGCTTGGCGGATCAAGCGACCCGCACCCGCATCGCCCGCGATCTGCTGCGGCGGGAGATCACGCTCCTGGCGGAAAAAGTAGAGACGGAGGAGGAGTTCCGCCGCGCCGTCTCGGACGGGTATACTCTGTTCCAGGGGTATTATTTCGCGAAACCGACCGTATTCTCCAAGGCGACGCTGGATGTGTCCTCCAACACCTTCCTCCGCGTCATGCGGGAATTACGCCGGCCGGAACCGGATTTTCGCGAATTAGCCCGCGTTATCCGCAACGATATCAGCCTGAGTTTTCGCTTTTTGAACCAGATCAACAGCGCGGCTTACTATGCGGGTTACCGCACCACTTCGCTGGAGGACGCCCTGGTTCGGCTCGGACTGAAAGAGATCAACCGCTGGGTGACGCTGCTTTTTATCAGGGAAACCGTGAACAAGGAGATGGAGGAATTGGCGCGCACGGCGTTGGTGCGCGGCGTTTTCGCGGAAAAACTGGCCCAGAAAATCGGTTCCGGGCGCGTCGCGCCGGAAGAAGCCTTCACCGTGGGTATGTTTTCCATGATCGACGCGGCGCTGGACGAAAACTTGCCCCAGATATTGCAGGAATTGAGCATGTCGCCCGAGGTGAAAGAAGCCCTGCTCGGCGCCGATAACCCGCTGGGGCGGATTTTGCGCTTCACGCTCCTGTACGAGGCCGGCGACTGGGATGAAGCCCTGGCCATCTTCGCCGGGGAAAAAATAAAGTCGGAAGAAATCGGGGACTTTTACGTGGAAGCGATCTCTTACGCGGATTCTGTTTTTGTCTGACAATCCGGGCCGTTCGCGGCAGTAGCGCCCCGGCGCGGAAAGGAATGGTTATATTTTTATGAGAAGATTTGGGCTGTGGGCGCTGGCGTTGCTGCTCTTCCTGGTTCCCGGCCCGGCGCTGTGGGCGGAGGACGACCTCCTGACGGAAGTGCGCGAACTGCTGACGATCTACTATGTGGACGAACTGAAGCCGGAAGTCCTGAACGCCGCCACCGTCGAGGAGATGATCGCGGGACTTAACGACCCGGATACCGAGTATTTGAGCAGTGAGCAGTACGACCGTTTCATCGGCTCGATTGATAACGAATCGGCGACGGGCATGATCGGAGTCGTGATCGAAGAAGCGGACGGGGGTCTGCTGGTGACCGACGTGCTGGACGGCTACTCCGCCGGGGAACAGGGGGTGCGGGCCGGCGACCTGATCGTCGCTGCGGACGGCGCGGCGCTGACCGGACTGACGCGGGACGAAGCCGCTACCTTGCTCCGCGGCGCTGCGGACAGCACCGTCGCCATAACGGTGCGCCGGGGTGAGGAAACGCTGAATTTTATGCTGACCAGACGGATCATCTCCATGCCGCTTGCGGAAGGGCAATTGCTGGACGGGCATATCGGCTACGTGGCTCTGACCTCCTTCGGCATGACGATGGCCGAGGAATTTATCATGGAAGCGAACCGGCTGCGGAGCGAGGGGGCCGACTGCTGGCTGCTCGATTTGCGCGGCAATACCGGCGGTTACACGGAAGAAGCGCTGGATTTGCTCGGCTACTTCATCGGCGGCAATACGGCCATGATCATGGAGGATTACCAGTCCAGCGAACCGGTGCCGGCGATCCGGCAGGAGACGCAGTTGACCGAACCGATCGTGCTGCTGACGGATGCTTATTCCGCCAGTTCGTCGGAAGTGGTGA
Source organism: Gracilibacteraceae bacterium (assembly GCA_031270805.1). GTDB lineage: Bacteria > Bacillota > Desulfitobacteriia > Desulfitobacteriales > Syntrophobotulaceae > JAIRRL01. The sequence goes on along the minus strand of JAISWK010000043.1, from coordinate 16,305 downwards.
CCGGCGCGCTGCGCGATTACCGGCGCGCTCTGCTGGTCGGCGGCAATACCTACGGTTCGGGCAAGGTCAAGCAAATATTCCGCCTGTCTAACGGGGATTACATGAAAATAACGATTTATCGCTTTTTCTCCCCTCGGCACGGCGCCATCGACCAAGTCGGCATCGCGCCGCAGCTGGCCGTGCCGGGCGAAGAAGCCCTGAATGCGGGGGCGTTGCTTTTGGCCGCGCAGACCGACGCGGCGAACGGCGACGCGGACGGCTATATCCGGGCCCATACTCAAGCCGGCGTTTACACTTTTTCCCTGGAGGATTTGCGGGCGGAGAACTACTGGCTGGCCGGTCGGATCATCCTCGCTCTGAGCAAGGACATCCGCCTGGAGCGGGGTACGGCGGCCGGATGGGAATATTTGCTCCCGGGACTGCACTCGCACTATCTCTATTATCCCGGCTACCGGAACGCCGGGATTTTGGACGACGTGCCACCCGACAAGACCTTTACCCTGAGTGCCGGGGAGACGGCGGTGGATTGGCTGACGGCGACGCCGGAGCGCCTGGAACTAATCGACGCTCAGACAGGCCGGCGTCTGCCCTACCAAGTGAGGGAGACTGCGGGGACGCTGGAAATCCAGCCCGGTGAATTGCTCATTCCCGGCGCGGATTACTGGCTTGTGCTACATGGGCTGAAGGATACCGCCGGTGGGGAGCTGCCGCCGGAGCTGGCTCTTATTCGCGCGGCGGTGAACAGGTAAAGATTTCTAAAGGAGGGGGTTTTGTGCGCAGTTATCGTATGGTAGTCAGGGTTATCCAGCTGGCGCTGGTTTTGACCGTTATTGTCGCGGGCCTGGGCCTGGCTGAGATGTGGCGGGAAAAAAACACCGGCGGCGTCGAAGGCGAAAAAACCGGAGATACGCCGGCCGCCGGCGTCCAGGTTCCGTCGACGGATACGACCGATGGCGAGGCCGAACCCACCGAACTGACGAATACCAAGATAGTCTGTTTCGGCGATTCTTTTACCCTCGGCTACCCCGGCCCCAAGGAAGACGCCTGGCCGGCCGTGCTGCAAACCCTGCTCAAGGTGGAAGTGGTGAATAAGGGCGCCACGGCGCAGCCGTCCTATAAATTGCTGGAACGGTTCGACAGCGATGTGCTGCCGGAACAGCCGGGCCGGGTGATCATCCTGGCCGGCAATGGCGACGCGCTGGACAACAACAACGAAGGCCGGCCGCTGGCAGATTATCAGCGCGACATGACGGCGTTGATCAACAAGGCCGAGGCTTCGCATATCAAACCGATCCTTGTTCTGCCCCTGCCCTATCCGGGGGAAACCGCCACCCGCCTGATCGGGGAATACCGCGCTTGGTTGAAGACTTTCGCTGAGGAGAAAAAAATCATGCTGCTGGATTTCAAAGGAACGCTCTGCGGAGACGGGGAACAGCTGCTGGAAAAATACGCGGCGCCGGAAAACAAGAGCTACCCCGGCAAGGAGGGACACGCGGCCGTGGCGGCTTACGCGGCCAGCGTGTTGTGAGGACGGGCGCGGCCCGGTGAACCGGGGCCTTCAGAGCGGCGCGGCTTCTCTGGCCGGCGTCCTGGCCGGCTTGCTCCTGATCGGCCTGCTTCTGATCGCCGCTGTCGTCTGGCAGGCGGCGGATATGAGTTTTTACGCGGCTGAGTACGCCAAGTACGGCAACGCGGCGGCGCTGGCTATGAGCGAGGCGGATTTGCTGGTCGTGACGGGAGAACTGCTGGCCTATCTGCGGGGTGAAGCGCCGGACATGAACATACAGGCGGCGATTGCCGGCCGGCGGCAAGAAATGTTTAATGAGCGGGAAAAGGCGCATATGATCGACGTGCGTCTGCTCTATCGCCGCATGCTCCAGGCCGGCGGCGCCGGCGCGGCTCTTTGTCTGGCGGGCGGGATTTTCAGTCTGCGCCGCTGCGGGTGGCGCGGGGCGGCGCGGGCCTGGGGCCGGGGTTACCTCAAGGCCCTCGCCCTGGCCGCCGTGGCGGCTTTGGCGCTGACGGCGCTCATCACGCGGGATTTCACGGCTTTCTGGACGAATTTTCACGGGGTGTTTTTCACCAACGATCTCTGGTTGCTGGATCCGGCCACGGACAGAATGATCGTCATGTTCCCGGAAGGATTTTTCTTTGACCTGGTCGGGGCCGTGTTGGGCCTCTGGGCGGCCGGGGCGGGCGGCGCCGCGCTATTAGCCGGCGCGATCGTGTTTTGGCCCGGAAAGAGCGAGGCTGAAAATAGACGCCTTAATTATTACTGACGGGCCGAGGCCCGCGAATGGAGAAAAATAATGGAGACTACGGAAACGCATAATAAGGCCGCTATCCGCAACGTGGCCATCATCGCCCACGTGGATCACGGCAAAACCAGCCTGGTCGATATCATGCTGCGGCAGAGCGGCGCTTTTCGGGCGAACGAGCAGGTGGCGGAGCGGGTGCTTGACTCCAATGACCTGGAGCGGGAACGCGGCATCACGATTTTGGCTAAAAACACGGCCGTTCACTGGCAAGGCGTTAAAATAAATATCGTCGATACCCCCGGCCACGCCGATTTTGGCGGTGAAGTGGAGCGCGTATTGAAAATGGTGGACGGCGTGCTGCTGGTGGTGGACGCTTTTGAGGGCCCGATGCCGCAGACGCGGTTCGTCCTGCGCAAGGCGCTGGAACTGCGGCTCAAGCCTATTGTCGTCATCAACAAGGTGGATCGGCCCGACGCCCGCCCTTACGAGACGGCGGATGAAGTCGTCGAGCTTTTTCTGCAGTTGGAGGCCGCGGAGGATCAGCTTGATTTCCCCATAATCTACGCTTCGGCCCGCTCGGCTTTCTCCGGGTTCGACCCGCACGACCTGCGCCCGGATTTCACCCCTCTCTTTGAAACGATCCTGACCCAAATCCCCGCGCCGGAGGCCAGTACGGCCCAACCCCTGCAAATGCTGATCACGACGCTGGATCATGACGATTACCTGGGCAAAGTGGCCATCGGCCGCATCATGCGCGGCAGCGTCAAAGCCAACGCCCCGGTCGGCATCATGAAAAGAGACGGCAGTCTGGAAAAGGCAAAAATTGTAAAATTGTTCACATTCGCCGGACTTCACCGCGTGGATATTCCCGAAGCCTTCGCCGGCGACATCGCGGCTCTGAGCGGCATCCCGGATATCGGCATCGGCGAGACCGTCACCGACCTCCTGGCGCCCGAGGCCCTGCCCACGATTGAGATAGACGAGCCGACGCTCAGCATGACCTTCATGGTAAACAACAGCCCCTTTGCCGGGACGGAAGGAACCCATGTCACCTCGCGCAAACTGCGGGAGCGCCTGTTCAAGGAAATCGAAACCAATGTCAGTCTGCGCGTAGAAGAAACCGGCAGTATGGACGCTTTTCTTGTCTCCGGCCGGGGGGAATTGCATCTGTCCATCCTGATTGAAACCATGCGCCGCGAGGGATTTGAGCTGCAGGTTTCCAAGCCGGAGGTCGTCCTGAAAACGATTGAGCAGGTGAAATGCGAGCCTTACGAGCTTTTACTCTGCGATACCCCGAACAGCGCCGTCGGCGTGGTCATAGAAACCCTGAGCGGGCGCAAAGCGGAAATGCGCGGCATGACGACGCTGCCCGGGGAGGTGACGCGGCTGGAATTTCTCATCCCGGCGCGCGGGCTTATCGGCTTCCGCGGCGAATTTCTCACCGCCACGCGGGGCGAAGGGATGATGAGTCACGTTTTTCATTCCTACCAGCCCTGTAAAGGCGAAATCCGCCGGCGCGGACACGGCGTGCTGATCGCTTCCGACACGGGTCTGGCGACCGCTTACGCCCTGCACCAGGGGCAGGAGCGGGGAACGCTCTTTCTCGCCGCCGGCGTCAAGGTTTACGCCGGGATGATCGTCGGGGCTTCCGCGCGTGAGCAGGACATCGAGCTGAATGTCACGCGCAAGAAACAATTGACCAATATGCGGGCCAGCGGCGCGGACGAGGCCTTGCGCCTTGAGCCGCCGCGCGTCTTCAGCCTGGAAGAGTCGCTGGAGTTTATCAATGAGGACGAATTAATCGAAGTCACCCCGGAAAATATCCGCTTGCGGAAAAAACACCTGGACAAAAACGTCCGGGGGAAATATGCTAAATTGAGACTTGAGAATTGAGAGCGGGGAGCGGGGGAGTGAGGAGTGCAAGCCAAGCCGGCGCTCAAAGCAGATGCCGTTTCAGTTCGGTGATGACTTCGGCGGCGTTGATTGGTTTGCCTAGGTGGGCGTTCATCCCGGCCGCCAGGCAGCGTTCAATGTCTTCCCGGAAAACATTGGCGGTCATCGCGATAATGGGAATGGCGCCGGCGCGCTTCTCTCCGCTGGCGCGGATGCGGCGCGTCGCTTCATAGCCGTCCATATTGGGCATATGGACATCCATCAAAATGAGGTCGTAACCCTCGGGATCGGCGGAAAATTTAGCCACCGCTTCCTCGCCGTTAAAGGCAAAGTCAATGTCCACGCCGGTATATTCCATGAGGGCCGATACGATTTCCCGGTTGATCTCGACGTCTTCCGCCAGCAGGATGCGCTTGCCGGCGAGGATGCCGTCGTCGGAAGTATCGCCGGCTTCTTCGCGGATTTTCTTCTCCTGCCCGCTCATGCACTCGTTGATGCAGTCGACGAGCATGGAAGGAAATAAAGGCTTCTGCAGGAAGTGAACCACGCCGGCCGATCGCGCCTCCTGCTCAATTTCCGCCCAATCGACGGCGGAAATCATGATGACAATGGGGCGGGCGCCGTCCCGGCCCTGGATGGCTCTGGACAGATCGACGCCGTTCATGCCGGGCATGCGCCAATCAATAAAGATCAGATCAAAAAATCGCTCCGGCTTTTCTTCGATCCGGACCAGAGCTTCTTCGCCGCTGGCGGCGGTGACGACCCGCGCGCCGTAAGGCGAGAGGATGGATTGGAACAATTCCAGGATCTCCGGCATATCGTCAACCGCCATGATATTCAGGTTATGCCAGTCGAACGCGGGCGCGACTATATCCGGCGGCGGTTTTTTGCCTTTTTGCGCATTGATCTCGAAGATGAAGGCGGCGCCCTGATTGAGTTCGGATTCGATCCAGATCTTGCCGCCCATCATCTCGACGATGCGTTTGGAAATGGCGAGACCCAGCCCTGTGCCGCCGAATTTGCGCGATATGCTGCCGTCCGCCTGCTCGAAAGAAGTGAACAAACGGTCTTGCTGTTCGGGCGATATGCCGATACCGTTGTCCCGCACCTCGATCCGCAATGTGCAGAGACCGCCGTCCGTTTCGGCGAGCTTGCGCGCGGAAAGCGAGATAACGCCTTGGCGGGGCGTGAACTTGACGGCGTTGGAAAGCAGGTTGGTCAGCACCTGAATCAGACGCTGCTCGTCCGAGACTATGCCGGCTGGAATTTCCTTGTCCAGATCAATCAGGAAAGTCTGCTTTTTTTCATCCATGCGAAAATTGATCACATTGGTCACGCGTTGCAGCATTTTTTCAAAATTGAACTCGCTGAAAGAAAGCTCGAATTTATTGGCTTCAATTTTGGACATGTCGAGTATATCGTTTATGACGCCTAATAGATGCTGCGAGGCCTCATTGATTTTATCCAGGCAATATTCCTTGCGCTGCGCGTCGGCGGAAGCCTTGCCGATGGCGGTCATCCCGATGATGGCGTTCATCGGCGTGCGCATCTCATGGCTCATGCGGGAGAGAAAGTCCGATTTGGCGCGGGTGGACTGTTCCGCCAACTCGCGCGCATACTCGGCGTCCCGCTGGGCGCGCGTAATATCGGTGGTGTCGTAAAAAATGAGCATGACGCCTTCCGCCGCGCCCGCCTCATCCAGCATAGGGGTGGCTTGGATTAAATAATGGCGGGCCTGACCTGCCCGAGATAAATCAAGATCCAACTCCCGCTCGACGGAACCCTTTTCCCTGAGGGCGGTCGTGAGCATATCCCCCGCCGAGAGGCGGAATTCTTCCGTCGCCACCGGCTCGAAAATCTCGCGGTAGGATTTGCCGCGGATCAAGGCGACGACCGGGATTTTAATGGTTCTTAAAAATGATTCGCTGGCCAGGACGAGTTTTTCCTCCTGATCAAAAAGCAGGATAAGGTCGGGGCAGTTGCTGAGCAGCAGGTTCATATACTGTTCCAGCTTGGATTTCTCCACAGAGATGATTCGGCTCAAATTAGCTTTGGCCTCGGCGGCTGTCCGATTGCGCTCGTTGATGGTATGTTCATGATTAAGCAGGCGCGTCAATTTTTTATTGGCGCCGGTGAGGCTTTTATTTTCTTCTCTCAGGGCAGCCATTTCTTCTCTCAGGGCAGCCATTGCCGTCGAATCTTCTTCTGGCCGTATATCTGCGGACATTCTTTTCCTCCCTGCCGCTGGTTGGAGACAGCGGTTTTACCGTTTACAGCGCGCAAATGATATACGTGTCGTTATGGTTGCGATTGGTCAGATGGGACTGGCCGTCCTGGGCGTAAACCGGGCAGAGTTCGCCGCCGGAATAGGCAAATTGGTATGGAATACCGGAATCTTCCATGAGCCGCTGTATTTTTTCTATCTCGCTGGTCGGATTGTATCCCAGCGAAAAATAGCGGCCTACGCAGGAAAACATCAGGAGGCCTCCATAAGGGCCGCTTTCGAGAGTCTCGCGCAGAGTTTTTTCTGTCGTGGCGACGACTTCACCCGCGTCGATCGATCCCACGGAGAGCGTGGCCCCCACGGGAATATCTCCGCCGCAAACGGCATAACCCTCCGGCGTGAGGGCGAACATCACGCGCACCACGGGCAGGGTGCCGTCGTTGTAGTCAACGATAAAGGGGAAGGAATTGATGCCGGTAATCGTCCCATCCGCGTTGCGGGTCAAGCCCAGCGACTGCAGGTAATCGACGACCGGCAGACCGTTGACCGTTTGCAGCTGGTTGTCCTGCGCGGCTGTGACGACGCCTTTTTCCCGGAAAATTTTTTCGGAAGAAATCGAAGCCATAAAAAAGCGCGGACTGATCCGGCCGGCGAGCAGGATAAAGGCGTAACGATCGGTATAAGCGTCGCCGTTGTGCAAAACGCGCGCTTCATGGTAATCAATATTGTGGTCGACCGTGATGGTTCCGAAATTGGGCACGCCGCCGGAGACCCGGTTAAAGGTGTTGACGTAATAATCACCGCCTACATTCATGAGCAGCGGCGCGTAACTGAGCATCAGCGCCGGTTTGGCCGGAAGCGCCGCCTCCGCCGCCCGATAGGCTTCCTCCAACACGCGCGGGTCATTGGACAGAATCGGTTCGGTCAGACCGACGGAAAAAATGACGTCGTCGCTGGTCAGAACCGTCAGCGTCAGCAGGATCGAGTCGGAGAAACCGGGGGCGGCGTTACCCAGCGTAGTGGCGCCGACGACATCGAAGGGAAGAGCGTCGGCAAGTGCTTTCACAACGCCCGCCGTGACGAAATCAGCGTAGCAGGTCACCATACCCACGGTATGCCGCCTTAAATTTGCGTCCGGATCCAGTTGAGTCAGTATTTCCTCTACAGCCAGGTCTGTGTCGTCCACTTCTGTTGTGCACGCGGTCAGGGTTTTAATCATACTGCATTCGTCTCCTTACATTATCCAGTCCGGCAAGCCGGAGGCGCTCCGCCGTTCTTTTCCAGTATACCACATTTTATTCCAATTAAAAACTAATTTTTATCTACACTACCTTGTCAAATTGGATGTTGATATATAATCGGTGTTTCCTCGCAATTCGCTCCACATCTGCGCGCCCGGATCGCGCACTTTTTTTTTCTTGACAAAACTATCACCGGCTGTTACATTTATTTTGAATGAAACGCTTTCAGCGCGGCGCGGAGCATTCGAGCAGCCAAAGCGGCCGCGTCGCCTTAACCCGGACGCCCCGGCTGCTTGCGGGCGCGCCGCTCCGGGCAGGCTCAGGCCGGCGATAAATCAATCCGCCGGCGCGCAGGAATACTGAACAATGAGGTGTAAAATGCACATCGAGAATCTCATAAGCAACAATGTCAAGGTTATCGAGCAGGAAGGTATGTTCAGCGTTCTCGAACATATCACGGATCTCTCACAGTTCACCGCCTCCGAAGCAATCAGCCGCTACTACATGTCTAATCAGGGAATCAGAAAACGGCAGCTGAAAATTGAATTGACTAATCAGACTGTCCGCTTGCAGGCGGGCGCCATGCAATGGATGGCGGGGGAACTGGAGCTGACTTCCGGCGTAAAAGGATTGGGCGGCCTTATCGGCGGCGCTGTTCGCGGCGCGGTCACCGGCGAGAAAGCGGTTGTCCCGCAGTACAAAGGCACGGGTATTGTGATTACGGAGCCTACTTATAAACATATATTCCTTATTGATGTCGGCCAGTCGCCCGATGGACTGGTGATTGCGGACGGCTTGTTTTACGCTTGCGACGCTTCCCTGAAAATGGAGGTGGAGTTCGTCAAGTCTGTTACAGGTGCGGTCGCCGGGAATCAGGGCTGGTTCAACATGCGCCTGGTTGGCGGCGGGGTTGCCGCTATGGAAAGCCCGATACCTTTCAGCGAGTTAATAAGGATTGACCTGGCGGCGAACGATACGCTCAAAGTAGACGGCAGTTTCGCCATTATGTGGGAGGGCGGCATAACGATGACTGTCGAGCGCGCCGGAAAAAGTCTCATCGGCAGTGCGATGACCGGCGAGGGCCTTACCAACGTATACCGCGGCAATGGCTCTGTGTACTTGGCTACGCCGGCGGCTTCCGCAGGCGTGAACTACGGGAGTATCGTCGCCGGCCAAAAAGTGCAGCAAAATAATTGATGACCAACGTGGGCTTCACCCGCAACCCAAAAATTTCACAAGCAGGGCCCCCCGCGGCATGATTTAAGCAAGGAGATAATTCTGATGAAAGTTATTCTGACCCAGGATGTCAAAGACCTCGGAAAAAAAGGCGACCTCCGCGACGTGGCCGACGGCTACGGACGCAATTTTCTTCTGCCGCGCAAATTAGCGATTCAGGCCACGGAAGGCAACCGGCAGGATTTGGCCCATAAGCAAAAAAAAGAAGACGAGCGACGGGCGCGGGCCTTGACGGAAGCGGAACTGACCGGCGCCCGCCTGGCGGAAATCATCCTGCGCCTGCAGGTGAAAACGGGTTCCGCCGGTCGTTTGTTCGGCGCCGTCACCAATAAGGAAATCGCCGATAACCTGGCCGCTCAGCACGACCTGAGCGTCGATCGGCGGAAAATCGAAATGAAGGAACCGCTCAAAGCGGTCGGCGAATACACCGTTACGGTAAAACTGCATCCGGCGGTCACGGCGCCCCTGCGGATCAGCGTCGAAGCACTGTGAGCGAAGCCTGGCGCGTGGAACACGCGAAAATCCCTCCGCACCATCTGCCGGCGGAGCAGGCGGTGCTGGGTTCTCTCTTGCTGGATGCCCGGCATGCCGGCGCCGTTTTTGAAATACTGACGGCGGAAGATTTTTATCGCGACAATCACCGCCTGATTTTCACCGCTATCGCGGACTTGTGCGACCGGGGCGAACCATGCGATCTCGTCACCGTGACGGAACAGCTGAACAAAGCCGGCGCCCTGGAACAAGTCGGCGGGATGGCCGCCGTAGCTCAGATGGCGGGCAGCGTACCCTCGGCCGCTCATGCGGATTATTACGCTCAAATCGTCGTGGAAAAGTCCTTGCTGCGCGCACTGCTCCGCCTGGCCCAATATGTGGAGGAACAGGGCTACCAGCCGGAAAAAGAAGCGCGCGAACTGCTGGACGAGGCGGAAAAGCGGCTGCTGGACATAGCGCAGCGTCAATCGACGAATAATTTTGCCGTCATGCGGGAATTGCTGCAGCAAACGATGGACAAAATAGAATTCCTCTATGAAAACCGCGGCACTCTGACCGGCGTTCCTTCGCATTTCCGCGATTTGGATCGCATAACCTCCGGGTGGCAAAAATCCGACCTGATCATCATCGCGGCCCGCCCTTCCATGGGCAAAACAGCCCTGGCTCTCAACATGGCCCAGAACGCGGCCCTGAAATCCCAGAAAAAAATAGCGCTCTTCAGTTTGGAAATGTCGCGGGAACAGCTGGTACAGCGGATGCTCTGCTCGGAATCAATGGTGGATCAACAGCGTGTGCGCACCGGCGAATTAAGCGACGACGACTGGCGGCGGCTGACCAACGCTCAGGCCCTGCTTGACGCGGCCGAAATCTATATCGACGACGCCGTAGGCGTCACCCTGGGCGATCTGCGTTCCAAGGCCCGGCGTCTGCAATTGGAGCTGGAGCAGAAAAAGGAGCGCTTGGAACTGATTGTGGTTGATTATTTGCAGCAGATGACGCTGGGGCGACGGGCGGAAAACCGGCAGCAGGAAGTGGCGCAGATTTCCCGCGGTCTAAAGGCGCTGGCCCGGGAACTGCAGACGCCGGTACTCGCCCTCTCCCAATTGAACCGCGGCGTGGAGGGGCGGCAGGACAAACACCCGATTATGTCCGACTTGCTGGAATCCGGCTCCATTGAGGCGGACGCCGACGTGGTGGCCTTTATTTACCGGGACGAATATTATAATCCCGACTCCGACAAAAAAGGCATCGCCGAAATCATTATCGCCAAACACCGTAACGGCCCGGTTGGCGTGGTTGAGCTGGGTTTTTTGAAGGAATTTACAAAATTTGTTGATTTATCCAGACGGTAAAATTATTAAAATTATTATAAAATTATTAATAAGAACTTTTTTTGACTAATCCGCCGCTATGAGATATAATGTCTCTGTTTTGGTTCAAAACAAAGAAGGAGGAAAATTCTGATGAAAAAGATTACCGTCGTACTGTTCTGTCTCGTATGTCTCCTGGCGCTGTCTCTTACCGCCTGCTCCCAGCCGGCCGCTTCAACCCCGCCGGCCGCCCCTCCGGCTGAGACGCCGACCGCCGCGCCGCCGGAAGGGGAGGACACTTCCTGGACGGATATCCAGGCAAAAGGTTACATGGTGGTCGGCCTCGACGCGAGTTTTCCGCCGATGGGCTTCACGGACCCGAGCGGGGAAATAGTCGGATTTGACATTGATTTTGCCAAAGCCGTCGCCGAAAAGCTGGGGATTGAGGTTCGTTTTGAGCCCATATCCTGGGATGCCAAATTTCTGGAACTGAACAACAAAAATATCGACCTGATCTGGAACGGGATGACCATCACGGAGGAACGCCTGGCGGAAACTCTGATGACGCGCCCCTATCTCGGCAACCGCCAAATCATTGTCGTTCCGGGCGATTCCACGCTGAGCAAAGCCGATCTGCCGGAGAAGACCATCGGCGTTCAGGCCGGCAGCACCAGCGCCGACGTTTTGCAGGCGGACGTGGAACTGATGGAAACCATTGCCATGGTGGAGTTTCCGGACAATGTGGCCGCTCTGCTTGATTTGAAAAACGGGCAGTTGGACGCCGTGGTCGTCGATGAAGTCGTTGGGCGGTACTATGTGAATCTGGACGCCGCTTCCTATAAAATCCTGGAGGAGGACTTCGGGGAGGAAGAATTCGGCGTGGCGGTGCGCAAGACCGATGCCGCTTTTTTGGCGGAACTCCAGGGGGCGATGGATGCCGTCGTCGCGGACGGCCAGGCGGCGGTGATTGCCACTCAGTGGTTTAACGAAAACATAGTGAAATAAAGATCGACCAGTCCAGCCGCGTTCCTCTCTTTGGAGCGCGGCTTTCTTTTACCCCCTTGAAGAGTTAAGCTCAAGCGAAGCAGCAATAAAAATCTTGACATGCCCGCCCGCTCGCCATATAATTGTCATGACCAATCACCAATGCGGGCTTTGGAGGGTGCATCGTGTTCAACCCCAACCCTCAATTTAAGCACCGGATCCCGGATGTGGAAAATTTTTTGCACAACCTGACGGATCCCTTGTGTGCCGCGAATCCGGCCGGAAATATTCTCTGGGCCAACGCGGCTTTTCGGCGTGTCTTCCCGCTCCCGGCCGCCGTAAGGCCGGCTGACGCTTCATCCTTCTTCTCCTATGTCCACCCGGACAACTCCGAGCGGCTGCGCCATGATTTCACCGAACTCTGCGCCGGGCGCACGGTTCTGAGCCGGGAAGCGCGGCTGTGGTCCGAGGAGACCTGGCTCAATTTCGCCTTGGATATTTACCCGGCCGTCGATCGCTGCTATTGCCTGGCCCGGGATCTGACGCGGCAAAAGATTTTTGAAGAAGAAAAACTGCAGCTGCTTTCCGTGGCCGAGGCCTCGCTGGACGCGATCTACGCGCTTGATACGGACGGGCGGATCCGCAGCTGGAACAAAGCGGCCGTGTCCATTTTCGGCTACGCCGCAGAAGAAGCGATCGGACGCAGTTTTCGAATGCTGGCTCTGCCCGGGCAGAAAGAGGAGGTAGACGCCGTCCTCCAGTTGATCCGCCAGGGAGCAAGCTACGGGTACGAGACCGTGCGCCAGCGCAAAAACCACGACCTGGTCTCCCTTTTTATCACGATGGCGCCCATTCGGGATTTCAGCGGCGTTTTGCTCGGCGCGTCCGTCGTCGCCCGCGATATTACCTCGCTGCAAAAGCAAAAAGTGGAGATGGCCCGGCTCGACCGCTTAAACACTTTTGCCGAACTGGCTTCGGTTATCAGTCATGAAGTGCGCAATCCGATGACGACCATCGGCGGTTTTCTGCAAATGCTCCAGCGGCGGACGCAAGACAAAAAACAGCTGGAATATTTCTCTATCATGTCTGAAGAGTTGAAGCGGGTTAACGCCATCCTGAGCGAATTTATCACTATCGGGCGGCACAAGGAACTCAAGCAGGAAAAGCAAAGCCTAAAATCCATCATCTTCAGCATGGCCCCGTTGCTGGAAGCGGACGCGGCCTACCAGGGCAAGATTATCAAGTTCAGCCTGAATGACACGGTCGACGTACTCGTGAACGCCAACGAAATCCGCCAACTTGTCCTGAATCTGACGCGCAACGGGCTGGAGGCCATGGAGCAGAACGGCATTGTGCAAATAAAAACAACCAGCAAGGAAAATAAAGTCATTCTTTCCGTCAAGGACAGCGGGCACGGCATAGAGGAAGAAGACCTGGAAAAACTGGGCACGGCTTTTTTCAGCACCAAGGAAAACGGCACGGGTCTGGGGCTTTATGTCTGCTATGAAATCGTGCAGCGCAACAACGCCACCCTGAACGTAATTACGGGCACGGGCGGCACCACTTTTATGGTGACGTTTCCGGTGGCGGGTTAGCAAAGTCTTGGGCGCGGGAGAGGGCAAAAGAACGGAGGGAAAACAGCTGATGACATTATCGGAACGGACAGAGGCAAATCTGCGCTTTTGGACGGAGGATCCCTATTTCAGTCCGGAGACGCGGACCGAACTCTTGAATATCACCGATCCGCGGGAAACGGAGGATCGCCTGGCCCGCGACCTGGAATTCGGCACGGGCGGTATGCGGGGTAAATTGGGCGCGGGAACGAACCGGATGAATATCTATGTGGTGCGCAAACTGACCCAGGGCCTGGCCGACGCTGTTCTGGCCGAAGGCGGGAGCGCGGCCGCCCAGCGGGGGGTGGTTATTGCCTATGACTCCCGGCGGTTCTCGCCGGAGTTTGCCCGGGAAACAGCGCTCGTGCTGGGGACGAACGGCATACGGGCCTTTTTGTTTACCGGGCTGCGCCCGACGCCGGAACTTTCTTTTGCCGTGCGCCATTTGGGCGCGGCGGCCGGCGTCATGGTGACGGCTTCCCATAATCCGAAAGAATACAATGGTTACAAGGTTTACTGGGCGGATGGAGCCCAGCTGGCGCCGGATAAGGCCGCCGCCATTGCGGCCGCGATTGAGGCCCGCGCGGACTGGCGCGTCCCCGTGCGGACGGAAGCCGAACTGCGGGCGACCGGATTGTACGCGGACGCGGGCGAGGAAATTGACGCGGTCTACCTGGCGGCGGTGCGGGCCCAGCTGCTTCATCCGGCCCTGACGGCAGAGCGAGGCGGGGAAGTCGGGATTGTTTTTACGCCGCTCCATGGCGCCGGCGCCGCGCCGGTACGGAGCATCCTGGCTCAAACCGGCTTTACCCGTGTGTTCACGGTGCCGGAACAAGAAGAACCGGACGGGGATTTTCCCACCGTCCTCGTGCCGAACCCGGAAGACGGCGCGGCTTTTGCCCTCGCCGCCCGTTATGGGGACGAGCAGGGGGCCGATTTGCTTCTCGCCACCGATCCCGATTCCGATCGCCTCGGTATTTGCAGCCGCAATCCGGACGGATCATGGCGCCGTTTTACCGGCAACCAGACCGGGGTGCTACTGGAATACTATATCCTGAGCAGTCGGCGCGCAGCGGGTACGCTGCCGGCGGACGGCCGTGTGATCAAGAGCATCGTTTCCACGGCGTTGGCCGAAATAATCGCTGATTCTTTCGCTGTGACCTGCACGGAAGTTCCCGTCGGATTCAAATTTATCGGGGAACAGATTCACCAGATGGAACAGACGGGGCAGGGGACTTTTGTCTTCGGCTTTGAGGAAAGTCTCGGTTATCTCACGGGCACATACGCCCGCGATAAAGACGCCGTGCTGGCCGCCGCCCTCGCGGCCGAAGCGGCGCTGTATTTCCGAACCCGAAGCGGACAAAATCTGACCGATGTTTTGGAAGAAATATATAAAAAATGGGGATATTTTCTGGACGACCAGGAAGCTTACAGTTTCACGGATTTTGACGGCGGCGCCAAGATGGAGGCGATCATGCGGGCATTGCGCGGCGACACCCGCCCGGCGCTCGGCGGGCTGACGGTGGCCAGCCGCGAGGATTTTGCCGTGGCCGAAAGCCGGAGCGCGGACGGCGGCGTGCGCCGCCTGGATTTTCCGCATACCAATCTGCTGCGTTTTACGCTGGCCGGCGGCGGATTCGTCATGGCCCGCCCGTCCGGCACCGAACCCAAAATCCGCTTTTATTTCTGCGTGGCCGGGGCGAACCGGCCGGAGGCCGAGGCTAACCTGGCCGCCGTCCGGGCGGATTTTTTCCGGCCCTACGCCGCGATGCTGGTCTGAGGTATTAATCGCCCCGGGCCAAAACATAATGCTGTCCGGGCAGGGCGTGAACCCGACCGGCCAATTCCAGTTCCAGCAAGTTGAGCGCCAGTTCCGCCTCGTTTTGGCGGCACTGCTGCCGCAAAGCATCGACATGCAGGGGCAGATCGCTGAGACAGGCGAGTATTGCCCGCTGTCGCGCGGCTAAACGCGGCCCGGGGGCCGGGGCGGCGATCTTAGCCGCCGGCGCCGGTTTTTGGTATTCACCGAGGACGTCGGCAGCTTCCGCCGCGAGCAGCGCGCCGGAGCGAAGCAAATGGTGGGCGCCGCGGCTGGTGGGGCTGAAAATCGGCCCGGGTACGGCGAACACATCCCGCCCCTGCTCCAGCGCAAAATCCGCCGTAATCAGGCTTCCGCTCCGTTCCCCCGCTTCCACGACGATTACCCCGCGCGACACGCCGCTGATCAGGCGGTTGCGCATGGGAAAATGCTGCGGTTTCCAGGGAAAGCCCGGCGGGAATTCGCTGAGGAGCGCGCCGCCGCCGGCCGTGATCCTGGCGGCCAGAGCGCGGTGCTCACCGGGATAAACATAATCCAATCCGCCGGCCATAAAAGCCCAGGTTATTCCGCCGCCCCGGAGCGCGCCCCCGTGCGCCGCGCCGTCGATCCCGCGGGCCAGACCGCTGACGACGACAAAGCCCGCGCCGCTGATTTCCCGGGCCAGCTTTTCCGCCGCCGCTTTACCGTAATGGGTCGCCTGGCGGGCGCCGACTATGCCGATTCCTTCCTGCCTCGCCTGCAGCTCTCCCTTGTAAAATAAGAGCGGCGGCGCGTCCGGGCATTCCCGCAGCAGGCAGGGATAAACGCTTTCCTCCGGCGTGACGAGGCGGATGCCTTCCCGCGCCAGGGCTTGCGCCATTTGCTCCGGTGCCGCCGCGCCGCACTGAGCGGCGAAATCGCGCAGCCAGCCGGAGGGAAGCTTGCCGGCAGCGCGGGGGGCCGCAGTAGCGGCGGTTGTCGCAGCGCCCCAAATCTCAATAATCTGGCGCAGACGACCGCTGCCGATCTGCGGCAGGGTCAGGAAGCAGGCGCGCAGCAGTTTTTCTTTTTCCGGATCCGGGAGCGCGGTTACGGCCATACCAATCAACTCCTCGTTCTCATGGTTATTTAGGAAATGTCCTCAAATAACTTATACATTTGACTTGCCCTTTTGCACCCTGGCTGCGTTGCCAGAACCCGCAAATACAGCCAGTATTAGCGGAACCTGGCGCCTTGCCAGAGCACAAAATTGCTGC
>JAISWK010000119.1 GCA_031270805.1 Gracilibacteraceae bacterium | reverse complement strand
GCGCGAGACGGCGCTGGGGGGCCTAGCGGCGACGAAAACCGCGTCCGCCCTTGGAAGGGAGAAGTGAAAGCAACCTCGGGCGGATTGCCATCCGCCCCTACGATGTCCTGGGTTGCGCGCCCCGGGGGACGATGGCAATCGTACCGTATACGCCGAATCGGGCGGTATTGCCGTAGGGGACGATGGCAATCGTACCGAAAACCAACGGGCGGATTGCCTAATAAAATTCCTCGTCCCGCAATTTATCAAGCCACAGTTCGCGCAATGTTTCAAGATCATTTTTGAACTCCGCGTCCGTTTGGGCTTCCCCTTTTTCGAGTTCTTCCAAAACCTCAAAAACAAACGGCGGATTGTCTGACCACTCGCTTCGCAATTTGTGGTGATAGCAGGCCCCGGTATTTTTCATAAAGTCAAAACGATTGCGGCTGCCTTGTACGTCGCTTGTGACATTGAGCAGTCTTTTTCCGTGTTTCGTATGGCGAACCGCAAACACGCCGCCAACCACTTTTCGTTCCCGGTAGGCGGACACAAGTCCTTTTCTCGTCTCGGATTTCATTATGATTATGATCTCCCTTTGTTTCTACTAAGTTGTGGGCGTAGCCCCTGGATTCTGCGACGCCGGGACGCGAAACCCCTGATGAAAACTCGGGCGCGCCCCGGCGCGCAGAATGACACCCAGGGCGGGACAGCGGCTAGGGTTCCTGCACAAGTTCTACTAATCCCTAATCCCTTGCCCTCCCTCCAGTGTGCATTGCTCATCACCTTCCCCGGCCGCCTTGCGCAGCCTGTTCATAAACGCCGCGCCCATTCCGCTTTCCTCGGCGGTCTGGACAAAAACAAAATCGGCGCGGCGTTCGTCGGCCAGGCGCAAGCCGGCAAAAAGCCTGGCCGCCGCCTGGTCCGGCAGGCGCGCGCTGCCGAGGGAATATACGGTTGCGATCCGCGCGCGCGACGCGGCGTCCAGTCCGGCGAGCGTTTCGTCCGTCGCCAGGACGGCGATACGCTCGCCGGGCCGGACGGCGCGTAATTGCTCCGCAATCTGCCGGACCGTATCCGTCGCGCCGAGCAGGATTACTCGTCCCGCCGGCGCGTAATGCCGATATTTCATCCCCGGCGCTTTTGGCATCCCGGCGGCGGTGGCGTCCGCCTCCGCCAGCCGAACCGGTTGTTCCAGCGTCGCTTCCAGTTCTTCCCGCGTCACGGCCCCCGGGCGCAAGACTGTCGGAGCGGCGGCGCTCAGGTCCAGCACCGTCGACTCGAGCCCGACCCGGCAAGGGCCGCCGTCCAGAATAAGCGGGATTCGCCCGCCTAAATCGTCCCATACATGGGCGGCCGTGGTCGGGCTCGGTTTGCCGGACAGATTCGCGCTCGGCGCGGCGAGGGCCAGCCCGGAAGCGCGAATCAAAGCCAAGGCCAGCGGATGGGCCGGCATCCTCACCCCGACCGTGCTAAGGCCCCCGGTCACTTCCGCCGGCACGGCCCGCTGCTTGGGTAAGACCAAGGTCAGGGGGCCGGGCCAGAACCTGGCCGCCAGCCGCCCGGCTTCCGGCGGCCAGGCGGCGCAAATATTCCCGACTTGGGCCGTATCGGCGATATGGACGATGAGCGGATTGTCCGCCGGCCGTCCCTTGGCGGCGAAGATCCGCCGGCAAGCCGCGGCGTTCAGAGCGTCCGCTCCGAGACCGTAAACGGTTTCCGTGGGGAAAGCCACTGTCTCGCCCGCGCGCAGCAAAGCGACGGCCGCGGCCACAGCCGCGCCGTCCGCCTCAGTTTCCCGCCAGAGCAGGCGTACGGTTTCCATAGATCAAATCCTTCACTACTTCCCCGGCCAAGATCAATCCCGCCACCGGCGGGACAAAAGCGTTGCTGCCGGGAATCTGCCGCCGCTGCAGGCAGTGGCGCGCCCCGCCGGGCGGACAAACGCAGCCGGCCTGGCAGCCGGACTCCTCAGTCGGCGGCGGCGGCGCTGGTTGTTCCCGGGAGTATACGACTTTCAGGGCCGGCACCCCCCGGCGGCGCAATTCCCGCCGCATGATGCGCGCCAGCGGGCATACGGCAGTCGCATAAATATCCGCCACGATAAAAGCGGTCGGGTCGAGTTTATTCGCCGCGCCCATCGCGCTGATCAGTGGCGTTCCCGCGGCTTGGGCCCGGCAGACCAGCTCCAGTTTGGCCGTCACCGTGTCCATCGCGTCCACGATATAATCGTAACGGGTCAGATCCACGTCGGCGGCGGTTTCCGGGCTGTAAAACAGGCGGCGGGCCTCCACAGTCGCGTTGGGATTTATTTCCAATATACGGGCGCGCATCAGATCCGTTTTGTACTGCCCCACCGTAGCGTGCGTCGCGATGATTTGGCGGTTGATATTGGTCACGCAAACCGTGTCGTCGTCAAGGAGAGCCAAAGTTCCGATCCCGCTGCGGCTGAGGGCCTCGGCGCAGTAACCGCCCACGCCGCCGATCCCGAACACCGCCACCCGCGCCTCCCGGAGGCGGGCCAGGTTATCCCGGCCGAATTGCAGCGCGGTGCGGGAAAATTGATCCGGTTTTTCCGCCGTCATAATTTTTGCCTCAACACCCGCCAGACAAAGAGGGGCAGCGCCCATTGGCGCCGGAGCCGCCCCGGCTCGCGCGCCAGGCGGTACAGCCACTCGCCGCCGGCTCGCTGCACCCACAGGGGCGCTCTTTTTTTCCGCCCGGCCAGCACGTCCAGCGTCCCGCCCACCCCGACCGTCACCGCCGCCAAATCCGCGTGTTCGTACAGCCAGATTTCCTGGCGCGGTGCGCCGAGGCCCGCCAGCAGCAGCTGCGGGCGAAAAGAGCGGATCTGCTCCATCAGGGCCGCCTCGTCCGCCGCCGTGAAATATCCGTGCGCCTGGTCAAAAAGCAGGCCGGGATAGCGAGCGGCCTGTCGGGCGGCCGCCTCGGCGGCTACCCCCGGCCGCCCGCCGAGAAAAAACACGCGCCAACCCAGAGTTTCTCCGGCTTCCAAGAGAGCCAGCGTCAGATCGATGCCCGTCACCCGCTCCCGGAGCGGCCGCTTCAGGCGGCGCGCCGCCCATAGAACCCCGACTCCGTCCGGCGTCACTAAATCCGCCGCCGTCAGCGCGGCGCGCAGCCCGGGGTCCGCAGCCGCCCGGCAGATTATCTCCGGGTTGGCTGTGACGACCCGCAGCGGCCGCCCGGTCTGCACGGCTTCCCGCGCCGCCGCCACCGCTTCCGCCAGGCTGACGTCATGCACCGGCACGCCCAGGATGGAAACCCGCCCGGGCATCAGCCGAGCAATTTGCCCGTGCCGCGGGCCACGCAGGAAACCGGATCCTCGGCCAGGAACACCGCCAGTTCCGTCTCCGTACTCAACCGTTGCGACAGGCCGTAAATCATCGAGCCACCGCCGGTCAGGACGATGCCTTTGTTCAAAATATCCACCGCCAGCTCCGGCGGCGTGCGTTCCAGCACGTCGCGCACCCCGGCGATAATCACGTCCAGTATTTCCTCCGTCGCTCTATAAGCGTCGCGGGCATTCATATGCACGACCTTGGGCAGCCCGGAAATCAAATCCCGCCCTTTCACCTCCGCCTCGGCGCCGTCGGGGCGGCCCTCGGGCAGAGCGGAGCCGATGCTGATCTTGATTCTTTCCGCCATGCGCTCGCCGATCAGCAAGTTGTGTTCGCTGCGGATATAGCGGATGATGGCTTCATCCATTTTATCACCGCCGACGCGGATACTTTTTTTACAAACGATGCCGCCCAGACTGAGGACGGCGATGTCGGTCGTCCCGCCGCCGATGTCCACGACCAGGCTCCCCTGCGGTCCCATGATGTCCAACCCGGCCCCGAGAGCCGCCGCGTAAGGTTCCTCCACCACGATCACCGTACCGGCCCCCGCTTTATAGGCGGCCTGCTTGACGGCCCGTTCCTCGACCTCGGTCACGCCGGACGGGATACAGACCACCACTTTGTTTTTGACAAAAGGCCATGTTTTTACCCCGGCCCGTTTCAAAAAATACTTGAGCATGATTTCCGTCGTGGCGTAATCGGCAATCACCCCGTCCCGCATCGGCCGGATGGCGGAGATATGTCCCGGCGCTTTGCCGATCATTTCGCGCGCTTCCTGTCCTACGGCGATTCGCCGACCGGTGTGTTTTTCAATCGCCACCACCGACGGCTCGCTCAGCACCACTCCCCGGCCGCGGACGTACACCAGTACGCTGGCCGTGCCCAGGTCGACGCCTACCTCGGAAGCAAACATAGATTTTTACCCCTTTCCGTCAGGCCGGAGGCGATAGTTTCCGTCCGGGACTCGCGGCGGATGTCCGCGCCCAGTCCCCGCAGTTTAAGTTCGATGCCCTCGTAGCCGCGGTCAATATGATAAATATTTCTTATTTCCGACGGGCCTTCCGCCGTCAAAGCAGCCAGGATCAACGCCGCGCCCGCCCGGAGATCGCTGGCCGTCACTTGGGCCGCGCTCAGACTCTCCCGCCCGCGCACCGTGGCGCAGCGGCCGGCGACGCTGATATCCGCGCCCATCCGGCGCAGCTCGTCCACATGCATGAACCGGTTTTCAAAAACCGTCTCCGTTATGACGGAAGTCCCCCGGGCCCGCGTCAGCAAGGCCAGCATCTGGGCCTGCAAATCGGTGGGAAACCCCGGATGTACCTGCGTTTTGACGTCTACGGCCCGGAAAAGACCGTTACCCCGCACGCGGATGCCGTCGTCTTTTTCGCAGAAAGGCGTCCCCATCTCCTCCAGCTTGGCCAATAGCGGGTGTAAGTGGGCCGGAATGACATTGCGCACGAGGACGTCGCCGCCGCAAGCCGCGGCCATCAGGATAAAACTGCCCGCCTCGACGCGATCGGGGATGATGCTGTGCGTCGCCCCATGCAGGGAGCGGACGCCTTCGATGTGGACGACATTCGTCCCGGCGCCGCGGATTTTGCCGCCCATTTCATTAAGAAAATTCGCCAGGTCAACTATTTCCGGTTCTTGAGCGGCGTTTTCCAGTACGGTGGTTCCCTCGGCGCAGACCGCCGCCATCATAATATTTTCCGTCGCGCCGACGCTGGGAAAATCCAGATAAATCCTCGCGCCGCGCAGCCGCTCGGCCCGGGCGTCCAAATAGCCGTGATCAAGGCTGATTCGCGCGCCCAGAGCTTCCAGGCCCTTCAGATGCCAGTTGATCGGACGGGAGCCGATGGCGCACCCTCCGGGCGGGGGAATCCGGACGCGGCCCGCCCGTCGCAGCACAGGGCCCATAATAACAATGGAGGCCCGCATTTTAGTGATGAGGTCGTAGGGGGCTTCAATATCCTCGACGGCCGGCACCCGAATCCGCAGGGTATGGCCGGAACGAACCGTCCGCCCGCCCATGGCCTCCAGTACGCGGCACATGGTCGTCACATCCAGCAAATCAGGCGCGTCTTCCAGAACAACTTCGTCACTCGTCAGCATGGCGGCGGCCATGACAGGCAGAACGGCGTTTTTCGCTCCGCTCACGTCTACGCTGCCTTCCAGGGGTCGTCTTCCGTTCACGATGAATTTCAATAATATGTCAGCTCCGTTTTTTTGGCAATATACGGATCAAACGATCAAACCATAGTATTCCGCGCCGTGCGCCGCTTTTCCTGCCGAGGCGGGGATTTTTCCGCCGGTCGCCTGCCTCGCCCTCCATCGGAGAATCTCACCGAAGAATCTCAAATCATGGTTTTCCCTTGCGGGCGTCCCTTTTTCGTGGTATGCTATCGTAAACGATTGGCGTATTTTTGCCGGAAGCGGTTCCGGACGGCGATATGGCAGGAGGAAAGGTGTTTCAGTATAAATCAAATTAACAAGGTAGGAGGTGGGTTCCGATAGCTGCCATAGAAAAACTGCTCGCAGAGTTGACGGACTGCGATTTCAAAGTAATGCTCGAAGCGAGAAAGTCAAAAAGCTGGCTGAAATCCGTAAGCGCCTTCGCCAATGAGCGCGGCGGTGGTTTGATTTTTGGCATGGCGGATGATAAGACTGTCATCGGGCTCGCCGATATAAAAACCGATATCGACATCATCAGCAAGCAAATCAAGGAACGTATCACGCCGCTACCCACCGTCGATTTCCGGGCGTACCGGACGGACGACGGCCGAGACATTTTAATTGTGGAAGTCGAAGCCGGAAGCGAAACACCTTATTATTATTCGGCTGACGGAAGCCTCATCGCATATATACGAGTAGGCAGCGACAGCATCCCCGCCCCTCCCAACCGTCTGCGTGAACTTGTGCTGAAAGGCAGGAACCTGACTTTCGATGTCTTGACCACCGAATACAGGCACTCGGATCTCTCTTTCAATATATTTGAAGCCGAGTTCAAGAAGGTGACCAGAAAGGTGCTTACACTCAAAGAATATATTTCTTTCGGCCTTAGCCGCACTGACGGTACGCTAACATATGCCGGGCTGCTTTTCGCTGACGATTGCCCGCTTTTGCAGTCGCGGGTTTTTTGCACACATTGGGATGGCTTGGATAAGAGCGGAGGCATTGATGATGCCGTGGACACCAAAGAATTTGAGGGCGACATCATTTCGCTGCTAAAAAACAGCCACAGCTTTGTGCGTTTGAATTCAAAGGTGCGTTGGAAGAAGATGTCCGACCACCGCGTGAACAAACCCGATTACGCCGACCGCGCCGTTTTTGAAGCCCTCGCAAACGCCCTAATGCATCGCGATTATTCCGTCGTGGGCAGCGAGGTTCATGTGGACATGTATGACGACCGTCTTGACATTTACTCCCCCGGTGGCATGCCCGATGGTTCGCTGATACAGGATTGGAATATTGAGGATGTTCCATCTATCCGCCGCAATCCGATTATCGCCGATATTTTTCACCGCCTTGATTATGTGGAGCGTCAAGGCAGCGGCATAAAGAAAATCCGCAATGAAACATCGTACCTCAACGGTTACACAGAAGAGCTTGCCCCGAAGTTTTTGTCCGCGCCCACGGCTTTTCATGTCATTTTGAAAAACATGAATTACAGCTTGGACAGCACAAGTGAACAAGCTGGTGAACAAGCTGGTGAACAAGGCGAGAAATTCAAAAAAGTTCTTGCCTATTGCGAAACGGCAAAAGCAAGGAACGATATTCAAAGGCATCTCGGCATTTCAAGCCGTAGATTTCTTGCGGAAAATATTTTGAAGCCGCTCCTTGAATCGGGGCGGTTAATGATGACTATGCCCGAAAAACCCAATAGCCCGAATCAAAAATATGTAAGGGCGAAGGATGGCGGGGGCGATTAATGTAAGGGGAGGGAGCAGATGACGACGATATTGCGTATGGGCCTGGATGTCGGTTCGACGACCGTTAAGACCGCGCTGCTTGATGAAACGGGCGAACTGGTTTTCAGCCGGTATGAGCGTCATTTTTCCGACGTGGGGCAGACGGTGCGGGAAATGCTGGACTCTGTATATAATTTTGCCCCGGACGCGGTAGCCTCCCTGCAGGTCACGGGTTCGAGCGGTCTGGCCGTGGCGCGGCGGATGGAGCTGCCTTTTATCCAGGAGGTCGTCGCCTGCGGCGAAGCGGTGGAATATTGGATTCCCCACACGGACGTAGCGATTGAACTGGGCGGGGAAGACGCGAAGATAACCTATTTCGGCGCCGCGCCCGAATTGCGCATGAATGGCACCTGCGCCGGCGGTACGGGCGCTTTTATCGACCAGATGGCCATCCTGCTCCAGACGGACGCCGCCGGTCTGAACGAACTGGCGGCCGCCCAGCGGGAGATTTACCCCATCGCCTCCCGCTGCGGTGTTTTTGCCAAAACGGATATCCAGCCGCTCTTGAACGAGGGGGCGGCGCGGGCGGATATCGCGGCTTCGATTTTTCAGGCCGTCGTTAATCAGACCATTGCCGGGCTGGCCTGTGGCAAGCCTATTCGCGGCAACGTCGCCTTTCTCGGCGGGCCGCTCTCTTTTTTGCCGGAACTCCGGCAGCGCTTTATCGAAACGCTGCGCCTCGGCCCGGAAAATATTATCGTGCCGGAACAGGGACAGTATTTTGTGGCCATGGGGGCCGCCCTCGCGGCCGGGCGGGAAAAAGCGCGGCCGCTGCGGGAATTGCGCGGGCGCTCCGCCGCTCTCGCCGGAGGGGAGCATACGGTGGAGCATCTGGCCCCTCTTTTTCGGACGGAGGAAGAATACCGGGATTTTCAAGCCCGCCACGCCGCTCACACCGCCGGCCGCGCCGATTGGGCCGCGGCGGTCGGGCCGTATTTCCTGGGCGTGGACGCCGGTTCCACCACGACAAAACTGGCCCTGGTCGACGCGGAAGGCAGTCTGCTTTATTCGTCTTACGCCGGCAACGCCGGCAATCCCCTGGATTCCGTGACCAGGGCTCTGGCGACTCTGTACGCGGCCCTGCCCGCGGGCGCGGTGATCAGCCGCACCGTGGCGACCGGTTACGGTGAAGCGCTCCTCAAGGCCGCGCTGAAAATCGACGAGGGGGAAATTGAGACGGTCGCCCACCACAAGGGGGCGGAGTTTTTTCTGCCCGGCGTCGATTTTGTCTTGGACATCGGCGGCCAGGACATGAAATCCATGCAAATCCGCGACAATGTGATCAACAATATTATGCTGAACGAAGCCTGTTCCTCCGGCTGCGGCTCTTTTATCGAAACCCTGGCCCGCTCCCTGGAGCTCACCCTGCCGGATTTCGTGGCCAAGGGGCTCTTTTCCCCCGCTCCGGCCGACTTGGGCACGCGCTGCACCGTTTTTATGAACTCCAAGATCAAGCAGGTGCAGAAAGAAGGGGCGGAGATCGGGGACATCGCGGCCGGGATCGCTTACGCCGTCGTGAAAAACGCTCTGTTCAAAGTCATTCGCCTCCATAATATCGCTCAAGTCGGCGAACGGATCGTGGTCCAGGGGGGAACTTTCCTGAACGACGCCGTGCTGCGCGCCCTGGAGCTGCTGACGGGCCGGGAGGTCGTCCGCCCCGACATCGCGGGCGTCATGGGGGCGTTCGGCGCCGCCCTGCTCGCGCGGGAGCGGGCCCTGCCGGGCGAGGTCTCCACGATTCTGCCCGCGGCGGAACTGGCGGGTTTCAGCGCCCGGATTCGCACGCGCCACTGCGGCGTCTGCGGCAACAACTGCCTTTTGACGATCAACATTTTCTCGGACGGCCGGGAATACGTAACGGGCAACCGCTGCGAAAAAGGGGTTTCCGGCCGGGCGGAGGCAAGCGATCTGCCGAACCTCTTTGATTACAAATACCGGCGCCTGTTCGCCTACACCCCGCGCAGGCCCGCCGACGCCCCCCGGGGTCAGGTCGGCCTGCCCCGCTGCCTGAACATGTACGAACGCTATCCCTTTTGGTTTACATTTTTTGACAAATTAGGTTTTCAAGTCGTCCTCTCGGCCCGTTCTTCAAAAAAAATATTCGAGCTCGGGATGGAGAGCGTGGCCTCCGAATCGCTCTGCTACCCGGCCAAACTGGCGAACGGCCATGTGCGCGACCTGCTGAACAAGGGCGTCCGCTTTATCTTTTACCCCTGCCTGCCCAACGAGGTCCAGGAACAGGCGGAGGCAAACAACAATTATAACTGCCCCGTGGTCGCTTCCTATCCGGAGGCGCTGCGGGCCAATATTGACGAGCTGCGGGAGGGAGACGTCCGTTTTCTCTATCCCTTCCTGCCCATGCACAATGCCGAACGCCTGAAAAAGCGACTGAGCGAGGAATTACGCCCCTGGCGCATCCCGGCGGGCGAGATCGGGCGCGCCGTCGACGCGGCCTGCGCGGAACAGGAGGCGGTGCGGCGGGAGATTCAGGCCAAGGGGGAAGAAACCCTGCGTTACCTGGCGGCGACGGGCCGGAAGGGGATTATTCTGGCCGGAAGACCGTACCATCTTGACCCCGAGGTCAACCACGGCATTCCGGAGATGATCACGGGGCTGGGCCTCGCGGTTCTGACCGAGGACTCGGTCAGCCATCTCGGACGCCTGGAGCGCCCTTTGCGGGTGCTGGATCAGTGGGTGTACCACTCCCGCCTCTACGACGCGGCCGCCGCAGCCACCGCCCGCCCGGAAACAGAGTTGGTGCAGCTCAATTCTTTCGGCTGCGGTCTGGACGCCGTGACGACGGATCAGGTGCAGGAGATACTGGCCCGCTACCGCAAAACCTACACCTTGGTCAAGATAGACGAGATCAACAACCTGGGCGCGGTGCGAATTCGCATCCGCTCTCTCCTGGCGGCGATGAACGAGCGGGAGCGCAAGGGGATCGTCCCGGCCAAGCAGTATGACCCTCCGCCGCGCGTGCCTTTTACAGAGGAAATGAAAAAAAACTATACCATTCTCTGTCCGCAGATGTCGCCCTTGCAGTTTGAACTCCTGGAAGCCGCCATGCGCGACGCCGGCTACCGCTTGGAAGTGCTGCCGGACATGTCCGCGGCCGTGGTGGACGAAGGCCTCAAATACGTGCATAACGACGCCTGCTATCCTTCCGTGATTGTGGTGGGCCAGATCATGGCCGCCCTCCTGTCCGGGCGCTACGATCTGAACCGGGTCGCGGTGATTATGTCCCAGACCGGCGGCGGCTGCCGGGCGAGCAATTACGTCGGTTTTATCCGCAAGGCTCTGCGTGACGCCGGCCTGGCGCATATACCGGTCATCGCCCTCTCGGCCCAGGGTATAGAGAGCAGCCCCGGTTTCCGCCTGGGCACGCCCCTGATTTTGCGCTGTCTGCGCGCCCTGATCTACGGCGATCTGCTTATGCGCGTCACCTACGCGACGCGGCCCTATGAAAAAAAGGCCGGGGAAACCCAGGCCGTCCTGACCGCCTGGCTGGCGCGGCTGAAAAAAAGCCTGTCCGCCGAAAGCGCGTCGGCCTATGCCCGCAATATCCGCCGCATAGTCGCCGCTTTCGACCGGATTGAGCGCGGCGGAGCCGTCCGGCCCAAGGTCGGGGTGGTCGGCGAGATCCTCGTCAAATTTCATCCTTACGCCAACAACAATATCGTGGACGTGCTGGAGGCCGAAGGGGCCGAGGCGGTCGTCCCGGATTTGACCGATTTCCTCCTGTACAGCCTTTACGGGGCGGTTTATCGGCGGAAAAAGATGGCCGGTTCCCGCAAGAGCGTTTTCCTGGCCCATTACTTTATCATGCGCGTGGAACAGATGCGCCGCGTCATGCGCTCGGCCCTAAAAAAAAGCCGGCATTTTACCCCGCCGGTCACGATTTACCGGCTGGCCGCCATGACGGAAAAAGTCATGCATCTCGGCCATCAAATGGGTGAAGGCTGGTTTCTGACCGGCGAAATGCTGGAACTCCTGCACAGCGGCGTGAATAACGTGGTTTGCCTGCAGCCGTTCGCCTGCCTGCCGAACCATATCACGGGCAAAGCCATGATCCGCGAGCTGCGCCGGCGGCATCCCGCAGCCAATATAGTGCCGATAGACTATGACCCGGGGGCCAGTTCCGTCAACCAGTTGAATCGGATCAAACTGATGCTGGCTTTGGCTTTTAGGAATTTAGGGATTAGGGATTAGGGCGGGACAAAATGGGGACGGCTCTATACAATGCACAATTCACAATGCACAATTCACAATTCACAATTCACAATTCACAATTGGGAGAGCGTAGGGGACGATGGCAATCGTCCCGAAAACCAACGGGAACTGCCATCCGCCCATACGATGTCCTGGGTTGCGCGCCCCGGGGGACGATGGCAATCGTCCCGTATACGCCGGATCGGGCGGGCGGCGTCCCCTACGTTCCCTAATCCCTAATCCCTAATCCCTAATCCCTCCCCAACTGTGAACTCTGAACTATAAACTGTAAAGAATTATCCCCCGAATAGTCTCATAATATCCGAGTAGGTGACGGCAATCATCAGCGCCAGCAGCAGAGCGAACCCGGTCAGCTGGATAATGCCTTTCTTTTCCGGACTCAGTTCCCGCCCGCGCACGCGCTCGAAGATGAGGACGGTGAGCTGCCCGCCGTCCAGGGCCGGGATCGGGAGCAGGTTCAGCACCCCGAATTGGATGCTGAGGATGGCCATGATCGGCAAAAGCGTCGTCGCTCCGTCCTCCGCCCCTTCGCTGATGATACCCGCGATGGCCACGGGGCCGCCCAAGTCGACTTTTTCCCGGCCGGCAAACATGTCCACGATGTATTGGAGCAGCATTTGGGTAAAGTCCCAGGTGCGGAGCAGACCGTAGCGCACGGATTGCAGGATGCCCACCTTTTGCTGGACGGCCTGCCCGGTGATGCCGATGATGACATTGCCGCTCGCCTCGTCCGCCACGGGCGTCACTTCAACAACCTGCGTCCGCCCGTCGGGTTTTTCCAGGCTGAGGGTGAGCGCTCCGCTTTGGGCGCGGATTTCCCGGGTCATGGTCTGCCAGTCGCCTGTCGGTACGCCATTAACGGCCACGATCCGATCCCCCGCTTCCACGCCGGCCGTTTGGGCCGGTAAATCCGGCAAAACCGTGCCGACGACGTTTTCCTCGCTCGCTGTCGTCACGCCGAAAATAGCGTAGACCAGGATGAAAAGCACTGCCCCCAGCAGCAGATTCATCACCGGGCCGGCTACATAAATCGAAAACTTCTGCCAGAAATTCTTGCTCTCCATGCTCTCGTTTTCCGGCCATTCCGACGGCGCCTCACTGTCCGGAGCGCCGATTTCCCCGAGCTTGTCCGCCTCCGCCTGCGCCAGGAGTATTTCCTCGCGGCTGAGAAAACGCACATAACCGCCGAAAGGCAGGGCGCGGAGCGAATAGTCCGTGCCGTTTTTTCGCACGCAACCGAGACGCGGCCCCATGCCGAAGGAAAATTCCAGCACCCGGACGCCGGCCAGGCGCCCCATGACAAAATGTCCCAGTTCATGGGCCAGGATCATCAATCCCAGCACAAGTATGACAATGATTGCGTTAAGCATATATCCCTCCGCTCAATTCCGCCGCAGCGCGCCGCCGGGCCCATTCCTCCGCCTGAAACACGGCCGCCGCCGTGTCGGCTTTCTCCACCGTATGCGCCGCCGTCACCCGCTCCGTCAAGGGTACGATCCGGGTAAACCCGATTTGCCCGGCCAAAAAAGCCTGGACAAACACTTCGTTGGCCGCGCTCATCACGGCCGGAAGCGTCCCGCCCGTCAGAGCGCAGCGCCGGCCCAGCGCCAGCGCCGGGAAGTCGTATTTTTCCGGGGCGCTGAAATTGAGCTCCCGCTCCGCCGGTTCCGGTGCGGCTTCGAGCCGGAGAGGCCAGCGCCGCGGATAGCTGAGAGCGTACTGAATGGGCAGGCGCATATCTGTCCGCCCGGCCTGGGCCAGGACGGAGCCGTCCACAAATTCCACCATCGAGTGGACGACGCTTTGCGGGTGAATCAGCACCGCTATTTTTTCGTAAGGCATAGCGAACAAAAAATGAGCTTCTATGACTTCCAGGGCCTTATTCATCATCGTCGCCGAGTCCACCGTTATCTTCGCTCCCATGCGCCAGCGCGGATGCCGCAGGGCCTCAGCCGGCGTGACCCGCGCCAAGCGCTCCGGCGCCCAGCCGAGAAAAGGGCCGCCCGAGGCGGTGAGAATCAACTTGGCCACCTCCGCCCGCCGCCCGCCGCGCAGGGCCTGAAAAATGGCGGAATGTTCGCTGTCCACGGGCAAGATTCGTGTTTTTTTTCGCCGCGCCGCCGCCATGACCAGGTCGCCGGCCGCCACCAGCGTTTCCTTATTGGCGAGGGCCACGCGTTTGCCGGCCTCAATGGCCGCCAGTGTCGGGGCCAGGCCGGCGCAGCCGCTCACGGCGATGACCGCCGTATCAATCCCGGCCGCAGAGGCGGCTTCCAGGAGCCCTTCCGGCCCGGAGGCCACGCGCGTCGGCAGATCAGAGAGCCGCGTCCGCAGTTCAGCGGCTTTTTTTTCGTCGCTAAGGACGGCGAGCCGGGGGCGAAACCGCCGCACCTGCGCCTCCAGCGTCTCAATATCCACCCGCGCCGCCAGGGCGCCGACCGTGAGGCGTTTGCCCGCGGCGGCGGCTACCGCCAATGTTTGCACGCCAATGGAACCTGTCGAACCGATAACCGCGATCGACTGGGTCACTGCCGCCCCCCGCTCGCGGCCGGAGCTTCCGGCAATCCTTCCGCCGCTTCAACCGCCGCTTCGTCCGCCACTTCCGCCACTTCCGCCGCTTCGTCCGCCGCTTCCGGCAGCAGCGCGCCTATCCCGGCGGGCAGAGGCCCCCGCGGCCAGTCCGGCCGAAAGACCCACTCCGGCGTTGTTCCGCCAAATTCTCCCAGCCGAGGCAGGGCCTCCGCCTCGAGCGCCCGCTCCGCGCTCACCGGCGTCACCGCCGCGACGACGGCGAGACCTTGATTACCGGCCCCCGGCGCCGTACCGTCTTCCGTATAATAGCAGTCGGCGACCCGGCCCCATTCCGTCAAGGGTACTATGGCCGCCGCCGCCGGCCAGGCCGGCCCGGTCGGGCCGCTCAGGCCTCCGGTCGCAAAACAGCGGGCAATATCGCTCTCCGTACTCCTGGCCGCGATCCCCCCGGTCAGAAAAGCCCCGCTCACCGGGCCGGCGTTCACGCAAGCGCGGACAAGGGAGCGGTCAGTCAATAGAGCGGCAATCCCGCCGGCCAGCGGCCGCTCCGCCGCCGGGGCCTCGGCCCGCACCGCGGCGGTGTTGAGCAGTCCGCTCAATATCGAACCCTCGGCCCGGTAAACGCAACCGGCAGCGGCGGCCCCGGCCCGCACTTCGCCGTCCAGGACGGCGGCGTCATGAATATAGCTGTCCCGCGCTACTAGGGCGATTGCCGCCGCCGGCGCTTCGCCCCCGTCGATCGCCGGGGCGCTTAAGATCAGGGCGCTGATTTCCGCCCGGCGGACGACTCCGAACAAAGGGGCGATCAAGCCGCGGATTTCGTGTCCGCCGCCGTCAAAGACCCCGGTAAAGGGATGTTCCTCATTGCCGAGCGACTGCCAGGCGACCGCGCTCAGATCGATATCCTCCGTCAGGCGAAAATGTCCGTTCAGATTGTAGGCGACGGCGCGCAAATCGCTTTCCGTCGCGATAAGCGTCGCCGGCCCTGCCGCCCGTACCCGCAGACCCGCGTGCAGAACGGCCTCGCCGTCAGCGGCCCGCGCTACAAGCGGCGTGTGATAAAAACCGGGCGCCAGGTTCGCCGCCGCCTCCAGGCGAAAAATCCCGCCCACACGCAACACAGCCAAACCGGGGAGGGTTTTTTCGCTCAACACCGCCTCCGCGCCCTGAATATCCAAGGCAAAAGCGCGCCCCTCTCCGTAATTGCATTCCAAAATTGTTAACTCCTGACAGTCGGGGGCGCGGTCTAAATCCAGCAGCACGGGCGCCGCATCCGCCTCGTCCTGATAAACGCCCCGTTCCAGCCAGGCGAGGCGGTTGCCCCGCGCCGCCCGCAGGTCGTAGCGGCCCGGCGCCAGAGTCAGCTCCGCCACGCCCGCCCGCGGCGTAAACCACTCCAATCCGTCCGCCGACACCGCCGCGCCCGCCGCAGCTGCGGCCGGTAGGCGCAGCCGCAGGACGACTGCCGCCGGCGTCTCCGGCGTCTCCGCTGTTTCCGTCTGCTCCGCCGTCGGGCCGGCGGAGGCCGTATAGGCGCCGAGCCGGCGCATCAGCGGCGGGGCCAGGCAGATCGCCGTCAGAAGCACACCCAAAAGCACACCCAATAGAACCAGCTTTGTCGTCCGCCAGATCTTCTTTAAGCGTTCTATCATTCATTTAACCCTTGAAGTTTTTGCTTCCCGGCTGCCGTAAAAACGGCGGCAATTCCACATTCATGGGGCGGGGGATCGCGCCGCTCAAAATGCTTCTTTCCGGCCCCGTCACCCCGCTCGCGCCCGGGCCGGATCCCGCCCGATCCACTCCCGTCGCGATTACGGTCAGGCGAAGTTCTTCCCCCAGTTCTTCCTTGAACGACACGCCCACAATCACATTGGCGGTCGGGTCGGCCTTGTCCGTTATCATCTGCGACACTTCCTGGTACTCGTTCAGGGTGATGTTTTCACTGCCGGCCACATTCACGAGGACGCTGGTGGCCCCGTCGATGGACGCTTCAATCAGCGGACTGGACACGGCCCGTTCCGCGGCTTCGACGGCCCGGTTTTCGCCTTTAGCCGCGCCGATCCCCATCAGCGCCGTGCCTGCCCCTTTCAAGACGGTTTTGATGTCGGCAAAATCCGTATTGATCAGACCGGGCACAGTAATAAGGTCGGAGATACCCTGTACGCCCTGCAGGAGTACGTCGTCCGCCATGCGAAACGCCTCGCTCAGCGACGTGTTTTTGCCCGCCACCTGCAGCAGGCGATCGTTCGGCACGATGATCAGCGCGTCCACTTTTTCGCGCAAGGCTTTTATCCCGTCTTCAGCCTGGGTAATCCGCCGCCGGCGCTCAAAAGAAAACGGGCGCGTCACGACGCCGACCGTCAAAATGTCCATATCCCGCGCCATTTCAGCCACGAGGGGGGTAGCCCCCGTTCCCGTGCCGCCGCCCATGCCGGCGGTCACGAACACCATGTCCGCGCCAAGCAGTATATTTTTGATATCATCCTTGTTTTCTTCCGCCGCCGCCAGCCCGACGACGGGATCACCGCCGGAACCCTGGCCCCGGGTCAGCTTGATGCCGATTTGTATGTTCTCGCCGGCCAATGATTTGCGCAAGACCTGCAGATCGGTGTTAATGCAGATGAACTCTACGCCCTGGAGGCCCACCGTAACCATCCTGTTCACCGCGTTGTTCCCGCCGCCGCCCACCCCGATCACTTTTATCCTCGTGGTTTGTTCGCTATAATGTTCGTCCATAGCTTCTCCTGCCCCCCTCGCTCATCTTAACTTTCCTAATTTCGCGACCGATGCACAGATTCCTTTTTTTTTGCCGCCGAATTATGAAGCCGTTCACTGTGTTTTATGTTTTTCCAGCCAGTGCCGCCGGATGATGCTGATATTTTGAAAAGTGCGCGCCCCAAAAGCGACGACCGCCGCCAAGTACAGATCGACGCCCACCCGATCCCCGATATAGGCCAGCCCGACCGCAGCCAGCATATTCACGACAAATCCGCTCAAAAAAACCGAATTGTCAAAATGATCCTCCTGGTAGGCCCGAATCCCGCCCATAATGGAATCGAGCGCGACCAAGAGAGCGACGGAACAGTATTTGGCATAGGCCGGCGGTATGGTGATCGGGCTGAGAAAACCTATAACCAGACCCAGGGCCAAGCCAAAAAGCGGCAGAACGAACATATTCATCTAAAACACCGTATGATTATGATATATTTTCCTCGTTCCATTGTACATGGCGGCGGCAAAAATGTAAATATGTTTTCCCGGGAAGGAACGGACAATAATTCACTGCCCAATAATTCACCGCGATAATTCACCGCCCAATAATTCACTGGCCCAGAGCCGGTTTGCTCGAACTCAGGTCGATGTATTTGAGCGTGGAGGCGACCGCCCGGAATTCCTCGCCCTGGATTAACTCGCGCAGGAGGAGAAAATCTTTTTCCAGCGGCGCCGCTTTGCCGAAACGGATCTCCACGCCCGAAGTGAGGAAAAACTTGATTTGCCCGATCTCGTTGATATTGATCTCTCCGACGAGCGGCATAATGTCCGGCGGCGTCAAGCGCACCGTCGCCAGCACCAGGTTCAGGCGGGCGGAGATTATCTGTTTGCCCGGCCCCGGGATTGTCTCCGGCTCGAGCCCGGTGACGACGGGCAGACCGCCGCTGGGCCAGGACTCGTAGATGCGCAGGATAAAGCCCTCGTCGTCCACTTCGATCGCCCCGCTCCCGTCCGCTTTCAGGATCAAAGCCGCCGGCTCCCTTTCCGTCACGCTGATCACCAGAGCGCCGGGAAAATTCTTTTTTACCCGCACCTTGGCCACGAGCGGGTTCAGTTCCACTTTGCGCGCCAGGGCGGCCGCTTCGACCAGGAAAAGATTGTCCCCCGGTTCGATGCCGGCCAGACGGAGGACGTCGCTCTCGCGCAAGCGCACCAGGCCTTCGGTGCGCACCGCCTTGACGGCGAAAAATTGCGAGCCGGCAAAGAGGAAAAAGCAGAGCATCAGCACGCAGAGCAGCGCGGCCCGGCCCAGCGGGGATAATTTTTTCTTCCTGCTCATAATATCCGCACCTCCGTTTCCAGGCGGACGCGGAAGCGCCGCTCCACATCGGCCCGCACGGCGGCGATCAGTTCTTTGATCTCGGCGGCGGTCGCGCCGCCGCGGTTGACGATAAAATTCGCGTTGCGGCTTGACACTTCCGCTCCCCCGATCCGCCGGCCTTTCCAGCCCGCCCGGTCTATGAGACGACCGGCAAAATCCCCCGCCGGGTTGCGGAAAACGCTGCCGGCGCTGGCGACGGCCAGGGGCTGGGTTTGGCGCCGCCGCTCCCGGTACTCGGCCATCCGGCCCAGGATGGCCGCCTGGGCGTCGGGGCGCAGGCGCAGTTCGACTTCCGTCACGCAGCGGCCGCCGGCGGGCAAGGCGCTGCGGCGGTAGGAAAAACCCATTTCCGTCCCGCTGTATTCCCGCCCGCCGCTTTCCGGCGACCAGAGCCGGACCCGGGTCGTAAGTCCGCTCATATCGCCGCCGTAAGCGCCGGCGTTCATGACGATGGCGCCGCCCAGAGCGCCGGGAATGCCGCAGGCAAATTCCAGTCCGCTCAGAGAGCGGGCGGCCGCTTCTTGGGCCAGGAGGGCCAGGGAACAGCCGGCGCCGGCGCGGACGCTGTTTTCCCGCCATTCGGCCCGACGCAGGGCGGTGGTAATGACGACCAGGCCGGGCCAGCCTTCATCCGGGGCCAGCACATTGGAGCCGCGACCTAAGATGAGCGGGGGCAGACCGCGATCCCGGCCGTATTGCCAAACACAGGCCAGTTCTTCTTCGTCCGCCGGCCAGACGGCCAAAGCCGCCGGCCCTCCCACCCGCCAAGTCGTCAGCCTGCTCATGGGTATATTTCGCTCCACGCGCCCCCTGATCGCCATGCCTCTCTCTATTGTTAATCCGCCTCCT
Organism: Gracilibacteraceae bacterium; assembly: GCA_031270805.1. Classification (GTDB taxonomy): domain Bacteria; phylum Bacillota; class Desulfitobacteriia; order Desulfitobacteriales; family Syntrophobotulaceae; genus JAIRRL01. Next base: position 152 of record JAISWK010000119.1, on the reverse strand, counting down.
TTCCTCTCCGTAGGGGACGCCGCCCGATTCGGCGTATACGGGACGCCTCGTTGCGACTAAGGCGCCTTATGCCAGTTAGCACCCATCAGTTTTTCTCAAGGCGCCAAGTCGCTGGCATTGCAACATGGTCGCATCGCTCGTGTCATCACCCA
>JAISWK010000062.1 GCA_031270805.1 Gracilibacteraceae bacterium | reverse complement strand
ACGACATGCCGCTGTTATTAGCAGTTCGGCTTGGGCGGCTCAGAGACTCGCCGGGGGCCTGTTGCACATGACTTACCAGCGGCTCGGAGACTCGCCAGGTAAGTCTCTGAAGCGATCAGTCCCAGTTGTGGGCGAAGCACACGCGGGCACCTTTCGGGCCCCAATTTCTTGTTTTTTATTGGCGATGTATGCCCGTAAGTCAATAACTAAGTTAGGGTGTGAACAGTAACGCCTGTGGCGCAACCGACCGGGAGAGGCCGGCCCGGACAAAAAGAAGGAAATCGACGACAGATAGCGAAAATAAACTTTGCAGAAAAGCAAGGGGAAGGGAAAAAAATCGTTGTCAAACAGGATTCCTGACGAATTTATCGAAGAATTACGCCAGCGAGCCGATATTGTTTCCGTTATTGCCGAGCAGGTTGAACTTAGGCGCGCCGGCCGCTACTATCTCGGCTTGTGTCCGTTCCACCCGGAAAAAACGCCGAGTTTTCACGTCGACCCGGAGCGGCAGCGCTATTACTGCTACGGCTGCCACGCCGGAGGTAATGTCTTCCAGTTCTTAATCCAGCGGGAAAACCTCTCTTTTCCGGACGCCGTGCGGCGGGTGGCGGAAAAAACAGGGATGGAGCTGCCGGCCGCCCCCATGTCCGCGGCGGAGCAGGCCCGGGCCCTCGCCGCCAAACGCTGTTTGCAGGCCTACGCCGCCGCCGTCGATTTTTATCACGCTTTGCTGTCGGAAGCGGCGGAAGGCCGACCGGCCCGGGAATACCTCGCTTTGCGCCGGATCGACGCGGTGACGGCGGCGCGGTTTTCCCTGGGCTACGCGCCGGATAGCTGGGACGCCCTGAGCGGAGCCTTGGCGGCCCGGGGCTTCACGGAGGCGGAGCTTGTGGACTTCGGTCTGCTCAAACGGCGGGAGGATGGCGCCCGCGGCGCCTACGACCGGTTCCGCGCCCGCCTCTTGTTCCCTATTTTTGACATCCGGGGCCGGCCCATCGCTTTCGGCGGGCGGATTCTGGGCGGGGAGGCGGACAAGACCGCGCCGAAATACCTGAACTCACCCGAGACCCGCTATTTTCAAAAAGGCAAACACCTCTACGGTCTGCATACCGCCTGCCGCCATATCGGCGCCGCCGGCGCCCTGCTCGTCGAGGGCTATATGGACGTGATCGCCGCGCAGAGCGCCGGTTTTCCTCACGCCGTGGCCTCTCTCGGCACCGCCCTGACCCGCGATCAGGCCAAAACACTCAAACGCTACGGCGACCGCGTCGTCATCGGCTACGACAGCGATGGGGCCGGACGGCAGGCCGCGCTGGCTGCGGGAGAAATTTTTCTCACCGAGGGGCTGCGCACGGAAGTACTCGTGCTGGAGGGGGCGAAGGATCCGGACGAATATCTGCGCGAGCGCGGCCCGGAACAGTTCGCGGCCCGGCTGGCGGACAGCCCTTCCTTCATTGAGTTCAAATACCGGGAACTCAGCTGCGAACGCCCCGCCCGCTCCGTGGCCGACAAGGCCGACCTCATTCGCCGGCTGGCCCCGGACATCCGCCGCTTGGGCCAAGCGGAACAGGAAGGCTATATCCGCTTTCTCTGCCAGGAATGCGGGCTGACATTTGAAACGGTGCGGGCCGAGGTGGAGAGCGGCCGGAGCGCCGCCCCCCGCAGTCGCGCCCCGGCTCCGTCTGCGGGCCTCTCCGCGGGCGAGGTCGGTCCGCCGCCTGCGGCGGCCGTACCGCTGGGCGTGTTCCGGGCCGAGCAGACCCTGTTGCGCCTAGCCTTGGACGACGCCGCTTACCGGCCCTTGCTCCTTGAGACCCTCGGGGCGGACTTTTGGCTGATTCCCGAGCATCGCTTTTTGTTCGAGAGCGCGGCCCACCCGGATGCCTATGCCGAAAACGATGATTTTTACCGGCGCTGCCAGGAGAGACTCGCGGAAATCTATTCCTTTCCTTTTGACGACGCTAAAAAAGATAAAATTTTTTCCGACTGCGCAGCGGCTCTGCAGCGGGAACGGGAACGGCAAATCGACGAAGAGCTGCAGACCAGGATGATTTTGTTGGAAAAAAATGGTGATATGAGCGGCGCCTTGGACCTGCTGAAGGAAATGCAGCGGCGCTGGCAGGAAAAAGAGGCGAAAAAGAGAAGCGATCTGGAGCAGCCCGCTTGATGATCTGAGGGAACAGAGGGGGATTGACGGTGATTGGCCAAACTAAAGAAAACGTCACCAAATTGATCGAATTGGGCAAGAGCAAGGGCAATGTCACCTATAACGAATTTGCCGACGCTCTGCATAAAGAGGATGCGCTTTCTGTTGATCAGATCGAGGAAGTATACGCCCGGTTCAGCGAGATAGGGGTTGACGTCGTCGACGAAAGCCCCGACATAGTGATCGACAAGGAAACCACGCAGTTGGCGGAAGAAGTGGCGCACGAGTCGGATATCGACCTCTCGGTGCCGGAAGGCGTGGGAATCGACGACCCGGTGCGGATGTACCTGAAAGAGATCGGTCGCGTGCGCCTCTTGACCCCGCCGGAGGAAAATACGCTGGCCCGGGCGATGGAACAGGGCGACCAGGAAGCGAAACGGCGGTTGGCCGAAGCGAATCTGCGCCTGGTGGTCAGCATCGCCAAGCGTTACGTGGGGCGCGGGATGCAGTTTTTGGACCTGATCCAGGAAGGTAATCTCGGTCTGATCAAGGCGGTGGAAAAATTCGACTACCGCAAGGGTTTCAAATTCAGCACCTACGCCACCTGGTGGATTCGCCAGGCCATCACGCGCGCCATCGCCGACCAGGCGCGCACCATCCGTATCCCGGTGCATATGGTGGAAACCATCAACAAGCTCATCCGCGTCAACCGCAAGTTGCTGCAGGAACTGGGCCGGGACGCCACGCCGGAGGAAACCGCCCGGGAAATGGAGATTCCGGAGGAGCGGGTGCGGGAAATCCTGAAGATCGCCCAGGAGCCGGTGTCGCTGGAAACGCCGATCGGCGAGGAGGAGGACTCTCATCTCGGCGATTTTATCCCGGACGACGACGTCCCCGCGCCATCGGAAGCCGCTTCTTTTACCCTGCTGAAGGAACAGCTGGAGGAAGTGCTGGAAACGCTGACCGGTCGCGAGGAAAAAGTCCTGCGTCTGCGCTTCGGCCTGGACGACGGGCACACGCGCACGCTGGAAGAAGTCGGCCAGGAATTCGGCGTGACGCGGGAGCGCATCCGCCAGATTGAGGCCAAGGCCCTGCGAAAATTGCGCCATCCCAGCCGGAGCAGAAAACTGAAGGACTATCTCGATTGAAACGGTGAGCGATTTGACAAAATACAAGGACGCGGTGCTGTCCATCAAGAACGCCATATTACAGAGCCGTTATCAGGCGGCGCGGCTGGCTAACCGTGAGCAACTGATGCTGTACTACAGCATTGGGCGCTATGTGTCGGACAACACCCGCTCCGGGAAATGGGGAACGGGCGCGATTGAGGAAATCTCCAGACAGCTCCAAGGCGAGTTGCCGGGACTGCGGGGGTTTTCAGCTACGACAATGAAATATATGCGCACGTTTTTTGAGACGTGGTCTGAGGTGTTTGAGCAAAATCGTCCATTGACAATGGACGATTTGAATGTGCAAAATACCCTGCTTGGATTGCGTCCATTAACAACGGACGAAATGCTCATTGATGCGCCACTGGCAAATCATCACTTGCCAAGTGACGAGTTAGAAATCGCCGACTTAGACGCCTTCATGCGTGTTGGCTTTACTCACCACAGAGAAATTCTTATGAAATGCCAACAGTGGGAAGGACGCTGGTACTATATCAAACGCTGCGCGGCAGAGTTTTGGAGCGTAGAGAAACTTAAAAAGCATATCCGCGATAACGATTTTACCCGCTTCGGCGCTTTGCCCAACAATTTTGCCCTGACGATCCCCGATGCGAAACAGGTGGCCAAGGCCGTCCGCTCCTTCAAGGATGAATACCTGTTGGATTTCATCAATATCGAGGATGAAGACGACCCGGAGCTGATTGACGAGCGGGTTTTGGAAAGAGGCATTATCGCGAATGTCAAGGAGTTCATCGAAAAGTTCGGCGAAGGCTTTTGCTACATCGGCAACCAATACAGGGTCATATTTGACGAACAGGAATTTTTCTGCGACATTTTGTTTTTCAGCAGAAACCTGAACTGTTTGGTCGCGATAGAGCTTAAACGAGGCATCTTTAAGCCTTTTTTTCCCTCGCCGTGGCCAAGGCCTCCTCAGCCGCCTCCAAAAACTGGCTGTGGGAAATCGTCGCTGCGCTGATAACGTCCACGTCATCCAGCGTCCCGGCCGCAACAAACTGCTCGGCGTAGATCTCCATCGCCTGCACCGCCAGCTGGGCGCTGTTGTAATAGGCTTGATTGGAAATTTCCCCGTTTACTTTTCCGTATTCTTCATCCTTCAGGCTGCCGTCCTCCTGCCAGGTAACAAAACGGCAGTCCGTGACGGCCCCGTTCTTAATCGTTATGGTCACCTCGCCGAAAGCGCCCGTATCGTCGGGGGTGCTGCGGCCGGTATAATCGCCGTCCGCGTAAACCGGCGCGCTGCCGCCGCACCCGCTCAGAGCGGCCAGGAGCAGGCAGAGGCCGGCCAGGAGCAAAGCGCTCGTCTTCATGCTCCGCTCCCCTTCACCGTCACTGCGGCAATGCGCCCGTGTTCCAGCACAATGGTGCGCTGGGCTTCTTCAGCCACTTCCGGGTCGTGGGTCACGACGATGATCGTGCTGCCTTCCTCATGCAGCTGACGCAGAATGGCCATGACGATCTTTTCATTGGCTTCGTCCAGGTTGCCGGTCGGTTCGTCGGCCAGGATCAGCATCGGGTAATTGATTAGGGCGCGGGCAATGCAGACCCGTTGCTGCTCGCCCCCCGACAGCTGGCTCGGCAGGTGTTTGGCCCGCTCCTCCAGGCCGACGCGGCGCAAAGCCTGCAGGGCCTCCGCTTCGTCCGGCAGGCTGTGGTAATACTGCGCCACCATGACGTTTTCCAGCGCGGTCAGGTAGTTGACCAGGTGGAACTGTTGGAAAATCAGGCCGATCTTGTCCCGGCGCAGCGCGGTCAGACTGCGGGCGTTCTCTGTCGAAATATTGACGCCGTCCAGGACGACCGACCCTTCCGATGGTTTGTCCATGCAGCCGATAATATTCATCAGCGTAGTCTTGCCGGAGCCGGACGGCCCCATGATGGCTATCCACTCCCCCTGCCCGACTTCCAGGTTCACATCCCATAGAGCCCGGACACTGCCGTAAACCTTGTTTACGCCATTTAATTCCAGTAAAGCCATATTACCTCCGTTTTATTCACCGCGCAGTACAATGGCCGGATCGACGCCGGCCGCGCTCCTTACCGGGGGGAGACAGGCCAGTCCGGTGATGAGGACAGAAACAATCAGCGTCCCGGGAATCAAGAGCGGCTGAAAGGTGATCGGCCGGCTGAAAACATTCATGCTCACCGCCTGGGCAAAGAAAAATCCCAGCCCGGAGCCGAGCAGCCCGCCTAAGGCGCCCAAAAAGATCCCCTCGCCTAAAAACTCGCTCACCACTTCCCGGTTCGCGGCCCCGAGCGCTTTTTTCAGGCCTATTTCCCGCCGGCGCTCTGTTACGACTGCCATCATCGTCGTCGCCACGCAAATCATCGTCAGCAGAAGGACGACGGTCGTGACCAGGTAGACGAGGGCCTGCAACTTGCTCAGCACCGCGCCCTCAGATTGCGTCACCTGCTTGACCAGGCGCGGCGTCACGCCGGGAACGGCGCGCGCTATTTCCGCCGCCCATGTTTCCAACTCGGCCTCGCCGGCCCGGATGCTGCATTCCACCACGTCGAACTGCCCGTCCCCCATCAGGGAATCAAAATCGGCCAGCGCCATAAATATGAATGCTTCCTCCGTGCCGCCGGTCTGGACTACGCCGCTCACGGTAAAATCCCGGCTGAAGGGCGCCCCGTTTTCGTCCGTGCCGGTCAGGGTAAAGACGCTCCCGGGCAGCAGGCGGACAGTGTCGGCCACTTCCTGGCCGATAAGGGTTTCGGCGGGGTTCTGCGGCCATTCCCCGGTTACATACCAATAGGGGCTGGTATGGCGCGCCTCGGCCAAATCCGTGCCGGCCGCCATAAACGGCTGCTCGTTGATCTTGGCCGCCCGATAGCGGTACGGCGCCATCCCCGTCACGCTCTCCGCCGGAAAAACCGCTCTGACCTGGGCCGCGGTCTCCCGCGTCAGCGTCTGCTCCGCCCCGGAGGGCACGAGTACCAGGTTCGCGCCGTAAGAACGGAATTCCTGCCCCATTTGCCGCGGAATATCGTAGTAAATCGTGACGAGCCCGGAAAGCACCGTGGCCCCGATCGCCACAGCCAGCAAGGCGACCAGCATCCGGGAGCGCCGCCGCACGAGGGAACTCATGATCATTTTTAGATAAAAAGTCTGTTTTTTCACGCTGTCACCTGCCGTGCAAGACTTCCGCCGGATGGAGCGAAAGCATGTACCTGATAGAAGGAATACTGCCGGCCAGCGTGATGACAAAAACCAGAATCGCCACGATGGGGATGACCATAGGTTTGATCTCGACCGCCGCCCCGAAAACCGAGCGGCCGATAATCTGGGCGAATCCCAGTCCGGCAAAATAGCCGGCAACTCCGCCGAAAAGACCGGTGGCCATTATTTCCGCCAGGATGAGGGCCGAGATGGGGGTGTTATTGGCCCCAACCGCTTTCAAGAGGCCGATTTCGCGGCTGCGTTCCATGACGCTGGCCGTAACGAGGTTGGATATACCGAGGGCCGAACCGAGCAGACTCAGGATGGTTATCAGCAGCATGAGCAGCTGCGTTTTTTCGAGAATGGCCCCCTCTGACTCGGCCACGCGGCGGATCGGCTTAGAAACGGCGTCGGTCATGACCTCGTCGATCTGATAGCAAATAGCGCTGACATAGGCGGTGCAGTACCAGGTCTCCCATTCTTTAATCGAGAGGCTCTTGGGATTTTGGGCCGCCCGCCTGGACAATTCGTTGTCCGGGGTCGTCAGGGCGCTCACTTCCACCCGGTTGACCAAGCCGGGCTTGTCCGCCAATTTTTGGGCTGTCGGCAGAGGCACGAAAACCTGCTCGTCTTCGTCGCCGCCGGCCGTCAATACGCCGCTGACCCGCAGCGTAACGTCCCGCCCGCCCGCCGCCAACGTAAAGCGGTCGCCGGGGCCGATATTATAGCGCTCCGCCAGCAAAGCGCCGACCAGGGCCGAGTCGGTCTCGTCGTCCCCGGGCCACTCCCCCGCTACCGCCCACCAGTTTTTCATATTCAGGATGCCGGTGTTCAAGCTTTCCCCGGTCGGCAAATCCAAGTGCCGGTTGAACCAGACCCCGGCCAGTTTGACCTCGTCCGCACCGTTCCACCTGGCCCGCGTTTCGAGGTAAGGGGCGAAATCGACAATATTGAAAGCCCAAAAAATCGTCTTGATATTGCCCAGCTCGCTTTCGCGCAAATACTGCGCGGCCGGCGCGGCGTTTTCGTCCATGCCATACAAATCGTCCAGCAGCGAGGCTTCTTTGGCCCGGACATTAATATTCGCTCCGTAAGTTTTCAGCTCCTGATTGACCTTGTCCCCCACGTCCAGCATGACGTTCAGCATGGCCGTAGCCAGCGACGCCCCCAGAGCGATGGTAAAAGCGATCATCAGCATTTTCCCTTTTTGCCGGAGCAGGGCGCCTTTGACCATGCGCCAGAACATAGCTCTCCTCCTCAACCAGCGGCAGATAATCCGCGATTTACATTATATTGCCCGCTGTTATTTAAAGCGACTTTTTTCGGCTTCCAGGTCTTCGGTCTGAATTACCATATCCCCCTGCCGCAAAACATAGGCCAGGGGCACGGGATTGCACCCGCCCTTGAATCCGATGGTGGAGATATTCATCACCACGTCGCAAAGTTTGCACACTACTTCGTCCTCCCGCTGATAATAGCCCGTGGGGCCGCAGATATCGCAGGCGTCCAGTCCGACGCCATAAGAGGACTCGTTCTTTTTTATCACGATAAAGCGCACGCCCGTGCCATCCGAGGCCGTGTAAAGGAAACGGTGCAACAGCCCGTCACTGACGTTTTCCGCCGGAATAATGATTTCCGCGCCGATGATCTGCATCGGTTCGACCGGGGAAAGGACGACCTCTCTTTCGTCATAGGTGCGCACGGCCGTCAGGCAGAGTACCGTCAGGGCGTAACCGAGGATAAGCACCGCGCTCCAGCGAATTCGGCCGCGGGCCGCCGCCCGGTCCTTGCGTTTTTCGGCCGGGTTGGCAAAAACAGTCGGGAGGCGCAGACTGGCGCGCCAGACCACGAGCGGGATGATGAGGGTAAGGGCCATCACGGCGTAGAGGAAAAAATCATGGTAATTGACTACCTGGATCAGAACCCTGGTCAGGGTGCGGGAGGAGGGAATCAGGCGGCGGGCGTATAAAATCTGCAAAAGCGCCGCGGCCTGACCGACCAGGGTGACGGCCAGGACGGCGGTGAGCAGAACCCGGCTCAGGCCGCTCCAGACGGTGTTCAGATAAGAACCGGCCCGGAACAGGGCCCAGGCCGTCAGGAGAACAAGGAGCAAGCCGGCCGCGTAACCGATGGACTTAAAAAGAAAGTCCGTGCTGAACATGCTTTCGCCCACCAGGACGAATTCCGTCGGATACAAAAAAATATCCGTCAGCGAGTAGCAAAGCAGGGAACCGCAAAGCGCCGCCGCCGCCGCGTGGTAAATCTTCTGCGTCCGCCGGCCCGTATCCGCCGCCGCTTCATCGCCCAGCCGCCAGACAGCCGCCGTGTAAACGACGATCGCCGCGATGGACAGGGACAAAAGACCGATATTCCAATATTCTCTGTTGATCAGGTTCGTAGTGCGCCGCAGCGCCGCCAGCACAAGGGCCAAAAACACTCCGACCCCGCAAGCGGGCAGAAGCCATTTTTTCCATGTTCCCGCCCGGTTCCGCCAGAGCAGAGCCGCAACCAGGGCCAGCGGGATAAATGTGTTCAGCGAATTTTGCGTCACCAGAATGAGATATTTAAGCATAGCGCCTCCGGGCGTCAACAAACAGGAAATGGGACGCCGCACCCGTCCGGGCCCGGCATCCCCTGAGAAGCAGGTGAAAATTCAGTGCAATGAAACAGTTACCAGGTGCGCGGTACGAAATCAAAGTCCCACTCGGCCACGAGTTCACCGGTCCAGAATCTGCCTTCGACGCCGGTCGTCGGGTCGATATGAAGCAGGTAGCCCTGGGCCTCGGGGTTGGAGATGAAGAACCGGACTTTATACGTTCCGGCCGCCGGGAACTTGACATTGGCGCCGTAATGCGGGCCGTCGCTCGCGCTCATCGGCATGAAATTACCCTCGGTTATCGAGCCGTCTTCCGCTTCCAACTCGTACCTGACCGTCAGGTAGGGCACAAAATCACCGGCGCCGTAGCCGAGGTCGTTAGCGGCCAGAGCCGAAATATCCGCTTCCATGTGCATATCGGATTCGGAAGCCGGCAGACTGCCGCCGGTCGGTTCCATGTCCACAGGCTGGAAATACACTCCGGCGACATTCAGCGGGCCGAGTTCAATATCGTCGCCCAGCGGAAACTCTTCAAATCCGGCCACGTCGCCGGGGGCCACGGCCGGCGTCGCCGGCGGGGTCTGGGCGGCAGCCGGCGGAGTCTGCGCCGTAGCCGGCGGGGTCTGGGTCGCGGCGGGCGCGCTGCAGGCGACCAAAGTCGCGGCGGCCAGGAACAGGACAAACAGGATAGAGATAACTTTCTTCATTTCCATTTTCCTCCTAAGATTTTGCTGTTTTTTTCCATTTTCTGATTTGGATACTAAAAGTCACCACTGTCACCACCAGCAGAACGGCTTGCGGGATCAATGTTTCCAGCGTCGGGTAGATGCCGAGCAAGTCAACCGAGGAAACCCCGGCGACCGGCGTAACGCTGACGGCGTTGCCCTCCTGCAATTCCTTGACGCCGCTCCCGGTAAAGGAAATCGCCATCAGGGAGAGGAGTACGCTTGTGCCGAGAAAGAACGGTTTCAGCGGCAGGCGGATGCTCAAAACCCGGATCACCACGTAAACAACGACGAGGGCGACGCAGCCGACCGCCAGGCCGATCCAGATCATGTTGGAGTATAATTCGGTATCAATGAGCAGCGCCTGATAAAACAGGATAACCTCCGCGCCTTCGCGGAAAACCGCCAGAAAGGCCGCGAAAGCCAGCGAAAAAACGCTGCCTCGGGCGATGGAGCTTTTTACCCTCCCTTCAATATAGCCGCCCCAGGCGTCAGCCTCCGCTTTGCCGAGCATCCAATTGCTGACATAGAAAAGAACCAGAACAGCCAAAAGCATCGTCGCTCCCTCGACGATTTCCTGCTGCGCGCCGCTCGCGCCGGAGAGCGCGTTCAGGATAACAGCCATGACTACGCTCGCGCCGAGGGCCAGCAGCGAACCGCGGTAGACCGTACCGGTTTTTTCCTTGTTCCCGCTCTTGATCAGGTAAGCAATAATCGCTCCGACAATAATGATAGCTTCAAAACCCTCGCGCAGAATGATCAAAAAAGAAGCGAGAAAAACAGCGGCGGGATTCTCTGTTTTGCCGTCCAATTGATTGGCGTCTTCGCGCAGGAAGCGAACCAGCGTGTCCAGGTCCGCTCGAACCTCGCTCTGCGCCGCGTTCGCGGTCATGGCCTTCTTGATCAGGCTGAACTGATACTCAACCTGCGCGGCTCGATCACCGGAAACATAGGCCATTACGGTTTTTTCAAATCCCAGTTTTTCATAGTAACTGAAGTAAGCGACGTCAACCTGGGCCTTGGCGCCGGCAATATCACCCGTGAGATAAATCTCATAGGCTTCGTCGCACACGGCCGACATTTCATCCACGATTTCACCCCAGGAACCGAACTCCGCCGCAAAACCCGCAGTCGCCGCCCCGAAAAACAGCAGCAGCGCCAGGACGAATCCAATCATTATTTTGGGCAATATATTCACCCCCTCCCTTTAATAACTCCGCCTGAAACAGGACAAAACGTCGATGCGCGCGGCCATCTGTTAGTGAAACCTAATTAGATGGCGCTAACAATATAGCCTATTCCGGGGCAAATGTCAAGAGAAATTTTTTGGAAATTTCTAGGCGAGGCTTTTCGGCAGAGATTGAAAAAAAGCGTAAAAGTGGCTATTTTTCTTGAACAGAGAGAAGGAATCCCCAAAGACACAGAGAATAAGAGTTTCGTGCAATTATTTCATGTAGGAGGGATATTGTTTGAACAAGGCAGATCTGGTGGCCGCTGTTGCCGAGAAGACCGAATTCACGAAAAAGGACGCCGACAGAGCTATCGTCGCTGTTTTTGAGGTCATCAGCGAAGCGCTGGGCGACGGCGACAAGGTTCAGCTGGTGGGGTTCGGTACATTTGGCGTAAGGGATCAGAAGGAACGGACGGGACGGAATCCGCAGACGAAGAAACCTTTGACGATTCCCGCCCGCAAAGTCCCTTTTTTCAAGGCGGGCAAGACGCTGAAGGAAGGCGTGCAGTAAGCGGTACGGGTACATGCAAACAAAAAACAGGTACGAAAACCTGTTTTTTGTTTTTTCCGGCGGCGCGGCGAAGGACGAAAATGTATGGCTCTCGCAGATTCAGTTATCCGAAATTTTCGGATAACTGCCGCCGACGGCAAATTGTATAGTTCATAGTTCATAGTTGGGGAGAGGGAGTAGGGATTAGGGAGTAGGGATTAGGGACGGGCGCCGCGAAGCGGCGGAGTGGTTGGGAACTTATCGGAAGTTCTGCTCGGACAAAATGGACGGCAGACTGTGTGAAAAAGCATTGACAGCAACCCAGGACATCGTAGGGGCGGATGGCAATCCGCCCGTTGGGTTTCGGAACGATTGCCATCGTCCCCTACGGCAATACCGCCCGATTCGTGGTATTCGGGACGATTGCCATCGTCCCCTACGCTCTCCCAATTGTGAATTGTGA